>NZ_JAHMSC010000024.1:0-82737 GCF_018986375.1 Pseudomonas sp. CVAP#3 | reverse complement strand
AGTTTTCCGTTTCGACTGCGCCGGAAGTGGGGCGAATTATAGACTTCCAGAATCTGCCGTCAACACTTAATTTTGCTTTTCTATCAATGAGTTGCAGAAAGCCGAAAAAACAGTGTTTCCCCCCTCTATATAGAGGGGGGAAACACCGCTTCTATATAGAAGGAACCTTCAGAGCACTCCAGCTTCTTTGAAAGCAGCAACGGCGGCAGCCTCAAGACCCAGCACTCGCTGCAAAACCTCAAGCGTGTGCTCACCCAATAGCGGAGGGGCGCTACGGTACTCCACCGGCGTCTCGGACAAGCGAATGGGACTGGCAACCTGCGGCACCAACCCAGCCAGCGCATGAGGAAGCTCGATCGCCAAACCGCGCGCCTTAACCTGCGGATCGGCAAATACCTGCGACAAATCGTTGATCGGCCCGCACGGCACACCCGCCAGCTCCAGCTGCGCCACCCACTCGGCAGTGGTCTTGAAGACCGTAGCCTGACGAATCAGCGGAATCAACACCGCACGATTCGCAACACGAAGCTTGTTCGTCGCAAACCGTGGATCATCCGCCCACTGCGGCTGACCAGCCACTTCGGCGAACTTGCGGAACTGCCCGTCATTCCCCACCGTCAGGATGAAGTCACCATCCGCGGTCGGGAAGTCCTGATAGGGAACGATGTTCGGGTGAGCATTACCCAAGCGCTTGGGAGCAATGCCGGTAGTCAGGTAATTCATCGCCTGGTTAGCAAGGCACGCGACCTGAACATCCAACAGCGCCATATCAATGTGCTGACCACCGCCCTCATGCTCCCGATGAGCCAGCGCCGCCAGGATCGCAACCGTCGAGTAGAGCCCTGTCAGAATATCCGTCAGCGCCACACCGACTTTCACCGGCCCGGCACCGTCATCACCTTCAGGGCGACCGGTCAGGCTCATCAAACCACCGAGCCCCTGGATCATGAAGTCATAGCCAGCACGCCTGGCATAAGGACCGGTCTGGCCGAAGCCAGTGATCGAGCAATAGATCAGATCAGGATTGATCGCCTTGAGCGTTTCGTAGTCCAGCCCATAGGCCGCCAGACCACCGACTTTGAAGTTCTCGATCAGGATGTCGGACTTCGCGGCTAACTCACGAACCAGACGCTGACCTTCGGCCTGAGTAAAGTCGATGGTCACCGACTGCTTGTTGCGATTGGCCGACAAGTAATAGGCGGCCTCGCTGGTGTTCTCGCCGTAAGCGTCCTTAAGGAAGGGCGGCCCCCAGGCGCGAGTGTCATCGCCATTGCCTGGGCGCTCGACCTTTATAACTTCGGCGCCGAGATCCGCGAGGATCTGCCCGGCCCAAGGCCCGGCCAGTACTCGCGATAAATCCAGTACCCGCAAATGCGATAACGCACCCATGGCCGCTCTCCTATTAATAGAACGCCTGGAGACCGGTCTGCGCACGACCCAGGATCAGCGCGTGAACGTCATGAGTCCCTTCATAGGTGTTCACTACCTCAAGGTTGACCAAATGACGCGCAACACCAAATTCGTCGGAGATACCATTACCGCCCAACATATCGCGAGCCATGCGGGCGATGTCCAACGACTTGCCGCAAGAGTTGCGCTTCATCATCGAAGTGATTTCGACGGCAGCCGTGCCTTCATCCTTCATACGCCCCAGACGCAGGCAACCTTGCAGGGCCATGGTAATTTCAGTCTGCATGTCCGCCAGTTTCTTCTGGATCAACTGAGTGGCAGCCAAAGGCCGGCCAAACTGCTGACGATCCAGGGTGTACTGGCGAGCGGTGTGCCAGCAGAATTCGGCTGCACCCAGAGCGCCCCAGGCGATGCCATAACGGGCGGAGTTCAGGCAAGTAAAAGGGCCTTTCAAACCGCGGACATCCGGGAAGATGTTCTCTTCTGGAACGAATACGTTGTCCATCACGATCTCACCGGTGATGGAGGCACGCAGACCGACCTTGCCGTGGATCGCCGGAGCACTAAGGCCTTTCCAGCCTTTCTCAAGGACAAAGCCACGGATATCACCGGCGTCATCCTTGCCCCACACCACAAATACGTCAGCGATCGGACTGTTGGTGATCCACATCTTGCTGCCGGTCAGGCTATAGCCGCCTTCCACTTTGCGTGCACGAGTGATCATCGAGCCCGGATCGGAACCATGGTTCGGCTCGGTCAGACCGAAGCAACCAACCCACTCACCGGTAGCCAGTTTCGGCAGGTATTTCTGTTTCTGCGCTTCAGTACCGAACTCGTTGATCGGCACCATGACCAACGAAGATTGCACGCTCATCATCGAGCGATAGCCAGAGTCGATGCGCTCGACTTCACGAGCGATCAGCCCATAGCTGACATAGTTCAGGCCGCTGCCGCCGTACTGCTCAGGAATGGTCGCCCCCAGCAGACCGATCTCGCCCATTTCGCGGAAGATCGCCGGATCGGTTTTCTCATGACGGAACGCTTCAAGAATACGTGGAGCCAGCTTGTCCTGAGCAAACTGAGCAGCGCTGTCGCGCACCATGCGCTCTTCTTCGGTGAGCTGTTGATCCAGCAGCAGGGGATCGATCCAGTTGAAGCTAGCTTTACCGGCCATGAGAGAGTCCTCGCGAAGTAGGTCAAATATCGTGGACTGATCCTAGGCGCCACTGGCGCATTGGGCAAACGAGGATTTTGCATACTGTTGTGCTAATTTCTCACTCCGTAATAGCCTTAGACGCCACCTATGCCAACTATTAGTGAGGTTGCCGTACATGCGCAGGAAGATACCCAGCACTGCCGCACTGATCAGCTTCGAAGCGGCAGCCCGTCATGAGAGCTTTACCAAGGCCGCTCAAGAGTTATCGCTGACTCAAGGAGCGATATGCCGACAGATCGCCAGCCTGGAGGAGTTCCTCAGCGTCGAACTGTTCCGACGCTCACGACGCGGCGTCAAGCTGACCGAAGCAGGGCTTTCCTACAGCCGGCGCGTAGCAACGCAACTGGATGCTGTTGAACGGGACACGCTGTCAGTGATGGGCCAGCAGGGCGCCAACGTCATCGAACTGGCGGTCGTGCCGACCTTTGGTACTCAATGGCTGCTGCCGCGACTCAAGGACTTTCAGCAGCAACATCCGGAAGTCACGGTCAACCTGACCAACCGCACACGACCCTTTCTGTTTGCCGACACCGATTTTGACGCAGCGATTTATTTTGGTGACGCCGATTGGTCCGGTACCGAGTCCCACAGGCTGATGGGCGAAAATCCGATGCCGGTGTGCAGCCCGAGATTACTCGGTGATCACACGCACCTGAGCGCCGAAATGATTGCCGACCTGCCGCTGCTGCAGCAGACCACGCGCCCTTACGCCTGGCGCCAGTGGTTCGACTCACAGCACCTGAATGTCCCCCGCGACATGACAGGTCCGCGTTACGAGCTATTCTCCATGCTGGCTCAGGCGGCGATGCATGACATGGGCATCGCACTGATCCCACCGTTCCTGATTCAGCGTGAGTTGGCGGAGAAACGACTGGTGATTGCCAACCCTCAGACCCTGTCGAGCATCAAGGCCTATTACCTGATGATTCCTGACCGAAAGGTCGAATCAGCCTCTTTACGCGCATTTCGCGATTGGCTGGTCAACCAGGCACACAGCTACAACCTAGAAGGGCAGGGCTTATTCGCCACAAGCTGACCTCGTAGTCAGCAAATTTAAAGCACTACAGATATAAGTATTTGTCGCATTTAAACAGACTGTACCCTCGGGAGGCACAATCGTCCCACAAGCGCCTAACGGCGTGGCTTTGCGGCCTTGATTCAAAGCAATGCTGCGTCATTCACGGCGCCGATGTGTAAATTCCTGGATTTTGACAGGAACCCTTACAAGGCACGGCCTACAAGGGACCTAGGCGGACACTTGCGACATTCGGTCACAGGGTGACTTGTAGTTAATTTTCCGTCACCCGTCATAATCCCTTGAAGGGCACAAAGTTCGCCTGCAAAATGCCGCGCCCCGCCCGAAATACGGCGGGGACGTGCTGATCGGCCGCCCCAGTCGCACCCTCCGTAGTGCGCTGGCCTTCCAAGAATGATCGAAAGCAATAAGATCAAGCAGGAGATTTGACGTGCACATTGGTGTTCCTCTCGAAACCCAGACCGGTGAAACGCGGGTTGCTGCAACCCCGGAAACCATCAAGAAGCTGATCGGCCAGGGTCATAAAGTCACTGTGCAAAGCGGTGCCGGCATTAATGCCAGCGTTGTCGACAGTGCTTATGAAGCGGCAGGCGCAATGATTGGCAGCGCCAATGATGCTTTTGGCGCAGAGCTGATTCTCAAGGTCGTCGCACCCAGCGACAGCGAACTGACCCTGATCAAACGCGGCACCGTGCTGGTTGGCATGCTCAACCCGTTCAGCAATGAAACCATTGCCAAACTGGCCGAGTGCGGCATTACCGCGTTCTCCCTGGAAGCGGCGCCGCGCACCTCCCGCGCGCAAAGCCTTGATGTGCTGTCCTCTCAGGCGAACATCGCCGGCTATAAAGCCGTGTTGCTGGCCGCCCATTACTATCCGCGCTTCATGCCGATGTTGATGACGGCCGCCGGCACCGTGAAGGCCGCTCGCGTGCTGATCCTTGGCGCCGGCGTGGCAGGCCTGCAGGCGATCGCCACCGCCAAGCGTCTGGGTGCGGTGATCGAAGCGTCCGATGTGCGCCCGGCGGTGAAGGAACAAATCGAATCTCTCGGCGCCAAGTTTGTCGACGTCCCATACGAGACCGATGAAGAGCGCGAATGTGCCGTCGGTGTCGGCGGTTACGCACGGCCCATGCCGGCCAGCTGGATGCAACGTCAGGCCCTGGCCGTGCACGAGCGCGCCAAGCAAGCCGACATCGTCATTACCACCGCACTGATTCCCGGCCGCAAGGCACCGGTTTTGCTCAGCGCTGAAACCGTTGCGCAAATGAAACCAGGTTCGGTGGTCATCGACCTGGCCGCTGCGCAGGGCGGCAACTGCCCGCTGACCGTGGCCGACCAGGTGATCGTCGCTCATGGCGTGACTATTGCCGGCCCGACCAACCTGGCAGCACAGGTTGGAGCAGACGCCTCGGCGCTGTACGCCCGCAACCTGCTGGACTTCCTGAAGCTGGTCTTTACACCCGAAGGCCAATTCCAGATCAACCTAGAAGACGACATCGTCGCCGCGTGCCTGATGTGCCGCGACGGCCAAGTCATCCGCAAAAACGCCTAAGCAGGGATTCAGACGATGGAAGAGCTTATCTCCCCCGGTATCTACAACCTGATCATCTTCGTGCTGGCGATTTATGTCGGTTATCACGTGGTCTGGAACGTTACACCCGCGCTGCACACGCCGTTGATGGCAGTGACCAACGCCATTTCGGCGATCGTGATCGTCGGCGCCATGCTGGCGGCGGCGCTGACCGTGACTCCGCTGGGCAAAACCATGGGCACCCTCGCTGTGGCGCTGGCTGCAGTCAACGTGTTCGGTGGTTTCCTGGTGACCCGCAGAATGCTCGAGATGTTTAAGAAAAAAGCCCCGAAAGCCGTAAAAGAAGAGGCGCCCAAGTAATGAGCATGAACCTTGTAACGACGCTCTACTTGATCGCGTCGATCTGCTTCATCCAGGCCCTGAAGGGCTTGTCGCACCCGACCTCGTCGCGACGCGGCAATGTGTACGGGATGCTCGGCATGGCGCTGGCCATCGTCACCACTGTCGGGCTGGTGTTCAAACTCGGCTCCGAGCTGGCCACCGCCGGTATCGGTTATGTGATCGTCGGCCTGCTGATCGGCGGTACTGCCGGTTCGATCATGGCCAAACGCGTTGAAATGACCAAGATGCCAGAGCTGGTCGCGTTCATGCACAGCATGATCGGTATGGCAGCGGTGTTCATCGCCATCGCCGCCGTGGTCGAGCCGCAGTCGCTGGGTATCGTCAAGCAGCTGGGCGATTCGATCCCCGCTGGCAACCGTCTGGAGCTGTTCCTCGGCGCCGCCATCGGTGCAATCACCTTCTCCGGTTCGGTGATCGCGTTCGGTAAGCTGTCGGGCAAGTACAAGTTCCGCCTGTTTCAGGGCGCACCAGTACAGTTCGGCGGGCAGCATAAAATCAACCTGCTGTTGGGCCTGGCAACGCTGGGCCTGGGTGTCACCTTCATGATGACCGGCAACCTCGGCGCCTTCGCCCTGATGCTGGCCCTGGCCTTCGTGCTCGGCGTAATGATCATTATCCCGATCGGCGGCGCAGACATGCCGGTGGTGGTGTCGATGCTCAACAGCTACTCCGGCTGGGCTGCGGCGGGAATCGGCTTCTCGCTGAACAACTCGATGCTGATCATTGCCGGCTCCCTGGTCGGTTCGTCCGGTGCGATCCTCTCGTACATCATGTGCAAGGCGATGAACCGTTCGTTCTTCAACGTACTGCTCGGTGGTTTCGGCAACAGTGCAGACGCGGCCGGCCCAGCCGGTTCGAAAGAAGCCCGCCCGGTGAAATCCGGCTCAGCGGACGACGCCACGTTCCTGCTGACCAACGCCGACACCGTGATCATCGTTCCAGGCTACGGCCTGGCGGTAGCACGGGCGCAGCACGCGCTTAAAGAGCTGACCGAGAAGCTGACCCACCGTGGCGTGACCGTGAAGTATGCGATCCACCCGGTAGCCGGTCGGATGCCCGGCCACATGAACGTATTGCTGGCCGAGGCCGAAGTGCCTTACGACCAGGTATTCGAGATGGAAGACATCAACTCCGAGTTCGGCCAGGCCGATGTGGTGCTGGTGCTGGGTGCCAACGACGTGGTCAACCCGGCGGCGAAGAACGACCCGAAATCGCCAATCGCCGGCATGCCGATTCTTGAAGCCTTCAAGGCCAAGACCATCATCGTCAACAAGCGTTCGATGGCCAGCGGCTATGCCGGCCTGGACAACGAACTGTTCTACCTGGACAAGACCATGATGGTCTTCGGCGACGCGAAGAAAGTCATCGAAGACATGGTTAAAGCCGTCGAGTAAAGACTGCGCAAGCAGCAATACCGAAAACCCCGGCCTTTAGTAGGCTGGGGTTTTTTATTGCCTGCAGAAAACCGACCAAAGGCTCTAAATCAGGGGCCAGCATTCGACCATGGTCGCGGGGCGAATTTTTTCGAAATCACTAGACTGCGCATCTTGCTTCCGTTGCCCGAGATAACCATCCATGTACCGTGATCGTATCCGCTTGCCTTCGTTGTTGGATAAGGTAATGAGCGCCGCTGACGCTGCCGCTCTGATTCAGGACGGCATGACCGTCGGCATGAGCGGGTTTACCCGCGCCGGCGAAGCCAAAGCCGTGCCCCATGCACTGGCCGAACGCGCCAAGGTCACGCCGCTGAAAATCAGCCTGATGACCGGCGCCAGCCTGGGCAACGACCTCGACAAACAACTGACCGAGGCCGGTGTGCTGGCCCGTCGTATGCCGTTTCAGGTCGACAGCACCCTGCGCAAGGCGATCAACGCCGGCGAGGTAATGTTCATTGACCAGCATCTGTCGGAAACCGTGGAACAACTGCGCAACCAGCAACTCAAGCTGCCGGACATCGCGGTGATTGAAGCCGTGGCGATCACTGAACAGGGCCACATCGTGCCAACCACCTCGGTCGGTAACTCGGCCAGCTTCGCGATTTTCGCCAAGCACGTGATCGTCGAGATCAATCTGGCGCACAACCCGAATCTGGAAGGTCTGCACGACATCTATATCCCGACCTACCGTCCGACCCGCACGCCTATTCCGCTGGTCAAGGTCGACGACCGTATCGGCAGCACCGCGATCCCGATACCGCCGGAAAAGATCGTCGCGATCGTCATCACCAACCAGTCCGACTCGCCGTCCACGGTGCTGCCGCCGGACAATGACACCCAGGCCATTGCCGACCACCTGATCGACTTCTTCAAGCAGGAAGTGGCTGCCGGGCGCATGACCAACAAGCTCGGCCCGCTGCAGGCCGGTATCGGCAGCATTGCCAACTCGGTGATGTGCGGCCTGATCGACTCGCCCTTCAAAGACCTGACCATGTACTCCGAAGTCCTGCAGGACTCGACCTTCGACCTGATCGACGCCGGAAAACTGAGCTTCGCCTCGGGCAGCTCGATCACCCTGTCGAGCCGGCGCAATGCGGATGTGTTTGGCAATCTTGCACGCTACAAGGACAAACTGGTGCTGCGTCCACAGGAGATCTCCAACCACCCTGAAGTGGTTCGTCGCCTGGGCATCATCGGCATCAATACGGCGCTGGAGTTTGATCTGTACGGCAACGTCAACTCCACCCACGTCTGCGGCACACGGATGATGAACGGCATTGGTGGTTCCGGCGACTTTGCCCGTAACGCGCACCTGGCGATCTTTGTCACCAAGTCGATTGCCAAGGGTGGGGCGATTTCCAGTGTGGTGCCGATGGTCAGTCACGTTGACCACACCGAGCACGACGTCGACATCCTCGTGACCGAGATCGGCCTTGCCGATTTACGTGGCCTGGCGCCACGGGAGCGGGCGCGGGTGGTGATCGACAACTGCGTGCACCCGGACTACCGCGAAGCGTTGAATGCTTACTTCGAGGCAGCCTGCGCCATCGGCGGACACACCCCGCACATCCTGCGCGATGCCCTCAGCTGGCACATCAACCTGGAAGAAACCGGCAGAATGCTCGCCGTGTGATTGATACAGATGGCAGCTGACGCAAACACAATTTCGTCAGCTCGCCATCGCCAATCCAACATCCTTCAAAAACTGTACTGCTGTACCGGTCATTTCCTACCGTAATTGCCCACACTTCCGAGCCAAACACCTAAAAATGCACTACTAAAGTGCAGATAGGTACAGTTGCCTCGTTTTCGAGCAGTACAGCACCTATTAACAGTTAACTGGTCCCTCACAATACAGGTGAACTGTATCTAGAGAGACTGGCCAAACGAGAGGATCATTGGCATCAGTTAAACCACTACCTAATCCCGCCATAAGCGGAAGGATGTCAACCATGGAACGTACACTCAGTTCCGAAATGTTCTTCGAAGACAACGCTGTAAAAACCCAGGCTTCCATGCCTCTTCGCGTTATCGCCAACCTGATGCTGTGGCAGCGCCGCATCTCCAGCCGCCACCAACTGGCTCGCCTGGATTCGCGTCTGCTGGCTGACGCAGGGATTAGCGAAGCACAACGCTACGAAGAGCTGAGCAAGCCGTTCTGGCGCTAAGTTAGCGTCGCTGGCCCTGACCCACCGGGTCCACCGCCAGCACCCCGAATTGCACACACAAAACCCGTCGTGGGAAACCACGGCGGGTTTTGTCGTTTCAGGGCTGAAAAACGGCGGGTACAGAAGGGCGGTCGCACGACAGGTACAGTTTAAACAACATACAAACTGAACCAGTACAATTTAACACTGGTGTATCTGCTCCAGCGACGGCGAAACGCCGAACATGGTCTCCCAAGGCTGCTCAATCAGCCTGTTCGCGAGGAACACACCATGAATCGGTTACTTGAAGTTCCGCTCCCGCCTACTCGCAAGCCTTCCTTACTCAAGCGTATGGCCCGGTTGATTGCCGCTATCGGTCAAAGCATGGAAAAAGCGCGCACCCGCCGCCTGCTCGCGCAACTTAATGAACAGCAGCTGTCTGACATAGGTATCAGCCATTCAGATCGACTGGTCGAACTGGACAAACCTTTTTGGCGCTAACCGTGTCTAGATGGGGTGACAGGGCTATTCGAACGGTTGAACAACGGCCTAATATCCGAAGACAACGTGGCGAGCCCTGCGCAGGGTATGTCTGATCTCTCAGACGTTACGCATCACGCCGTGGCTGCCCGACGTTATTCTTGGCGTCACTATTTATGGTTTATTCACAGGAGTTACCCCATGTCCCGTCTTCGTCTGCTCAGCATTGCAGCACTGCTGGCTGTGGCTGCCAATTCGCACGCCTCCAGCTTCATTATCACCACTGACACTGTCGTCGGTGCACTCAAGGACAGCTCCGACGCCACAACCAACCTCTCCTCTTCGCTGCGGGACAAGAAGATCGTTCGCGCTGCCCGTGATGACGCTGCCAGCTTCGTAGCCAGCGAAGGCGCCATCCGTGGCGTGCGCCTGGAAAGTGCTCTCGACTACATCCACACACAGGCTCCACAGTTGAAAGCCACTGACGCACAGCTGGCTCAAGCCATTCTGGCGATCTGATCGACGTCGGAAAACGGGGCTCTCAGATTGGGTCCCGTTTCCTCGGCGCTGGCTCTGGTCCGGGCATTGCGCTAGCCTTGGGACTCGTTTCCAACCGTCGAGCCTCATGCATTTTCTTTCAAAACCATTTATCACATCCCTGTTTATCAGCGCCTGCTGGAGCAGTCCTGCCCATGCCCTGGACCTGACTACGCAGAATCTCGTCGTCACCACTTATGTGACAAGCAAGGTGACCTCCGCGCCCTTCGACCATAAACTGCTACTCGCTGCCCACGATGATGCGGCGGCGTTCATTGCCAGTGACGGTCAACTGCGAGGAGCGCAACTGGAGTCCGCCCTGGTTTACCTGCGCCAGACCCAGCCAAAACTTCATGCCAGCGACCTTGAACTGGCACAGGCAATTCTCGTCCAATAGTTATCCTGTTTTTCCGGAGTCGTTCCATGCGTAGCCCGCTGATTGCCGCCACCCTTGGCCTGTTACTGTTGGCCGATGTGGCCCAGGCACACACCCTCGAAGCCACCAGTAACATGATCATCCGTGCCTCCCAGCGCACTCTCGATTTCACCTCCGACACCACCACCTCGATTCGTGACCTGAAAGTCGTCCGTGAAGCCCACGACGACGCGGCCAGTTTCGTCGCCAGCAATGGCGATATCCGTGGTGCACACTTGGAAGCTGCCTTCGACACCTTGCGCACGCGTGTGCCGGAAGCCCGCGACGCCAGTGATCAAGTCCTCGCCGAAGCCATCCTCGCACTGTGAGGACACTAGCCGCCTGGCTGATGGCCGGGGCCGTATTGCTGCTTTGCAGCGCGGCTCAGGCCAGCCTGCAACTACACCTCAAGACCGACGGCCTGAGCCCGGCAGAACAGCAGGCCAGCCAGGCCCTGCTGGATGAAGCGATGCAGGCACTGCCGCCGCGTTTCATCGAGCAACTGGACCGCCGGATTGATGTTGGCTGGACCGACGCAATGCCCGGTAACGCCTACGGAGAGGCGTCCCTGGTGTCAGAGGTGGACCTCAATCGCAATCTGCTGGCCAGCCTCACCGACGGCAGCGCCGCGACGAAAAAAACCAATCGCCCCCACGGCACCGTTCGCCGCGAAATGCTCGCCACGGTGCTGCATGAACTCACGCACATTTATGACCGTGCGCGCTTGTGGACCAGTGCCGAGCGTTTGCAGATCCAACGCTGTACGCGACAGAGCAACAGTTCAGGCCTGGTCGGCCTTCCCGATCAATGCCGTGGCCAGACTGACCGTCGTTTCACCTTGAGCGACGATCCACGCCTGCTGGACCTCGCCGGCTGGCCGCAATACGTCGGCCGACGCGGTGAACGCGAACAGCACAACCGACAAATTGTCCGCAGCCCGGACCTCTACGAGACGAGCAGCCCCAAGGAGTTCGTCGCGGTCAACATGGAGTACTTCCTCCTCGACCCGAGCTACGCCTGCCGCCGCCCGGCGCTGTACCGTTATTACCAGGAACACTTCGGCTGGGCTCCGCCGGCCAAGGACAAATGCGCCCAATCCTTCGCCTTCCTGAACGCGGGCAACGACTTCGCCAAACAACCGCTGGGCCAGGTCGATCCGGAAAGGGTCTACTCCGTCGACTACCTGCTGGCCGAAGCCAATCAGAATCTGGTCAGCCGCTGGGGCCACAGCATGTTGCGGCTGGTGATTTGTGCGCCCGGTCGCCCGCGCGGACCGGATTGCCGACTGGACCTGGAATATTCACTGGTGCTGTCCTACCGCGCCTTTGTCGGTGACGTACAACTGTCGAGCTGGGATGGTCTGGTCGGCAAGTATCCGTCGCGACTCTTCGTGTTGCCGCTGTCGCAAGTCATCGACGAATACACCAAGACCGAACTGCGCAGCCTGGCCTCGGTGCCACTCAATCTGTCGCGCAGTGAAATTGGAGAGTTGGTCGAACACGCCGCCGAAATGCATTGGAGCTACGACGGCAACTATTACTTCCTGTCCAACAACTGCGCGGTCGAGAGCCTGAAGCTGTTGCGCAGTGGCAGTAACAATCCACAACTGGTCGGCATGGACAGCATCATGCCCAACGGCTTGCTGGAAATACTCAAGGCCCGCGGACTGGCGGATACCAGCGTGCTCGACAATCCGCGCGAGGCCTTGCGCCTGGGCTATCGCTTCGACTCGTTCCGCGATCGTTATCAAGCGATGTTCGAGGTGCTGAAAAAGCACCTGCCGATCAAACAGGACAAGGTTGAAGACTGGATGGCGCTGACGGCCGCAGAACGTCGCCCGTGGTTTCAGCAGGCCGATCTGCGCACCAGCGCTGCGCTGCTGTTGCTGGAGCAGGCGAGTTTCCGCCAGCAATTGTTGCTTGCCCAGAATGAGGTGAAACAACGCTACCTGGATGCCCGCGAATTGAAAAACGGCGGTATGGACCAGGCCAATCAGACCTTGAAGCAGATTCTCGTCAACAGTGGTTTCCTCAGCCGTCCGGCTGAACTGCTCGACAGAGGCGGCTACGGCCTTCCGCAACCCAATGAATGGAAACGCCTGGAGTCGGAAAGCAGTACGCGACAGAAGAAATTACAGGTGTTGACCGGTGATCTGGACAAAGAGGTCAGGGCGCTGCTTGAGCCAGGCCGAGCCGCCGAGATCGCCGCGAATGAGGCCAACATCAAGCAATTGGGTGAGCATTTGCGAGCGTTGCATAAGGCGGCCGGCGGGCTGGAGTTGCCTTAAGTCGACCCGGTGAATTGATACCGCAGTTGTCCACAATGGCATCCGCCTGAGTGCAGCCCGCTCATTGCGATGCCTCCGTCTTCATATTTAACGCCGTCAAACCGCGGTACTGGCCACTACTTCAGGCCGCGCCAGCCCACTTCGAACATCTCGTCCGGTGTTTGCCCAGCGAAAGCTGGCTGAAAGGTTTGCCCATTAGGATCGCCCGCACTGCCGGCAACAGACCGGTTGGCCAAACGAATGTCGCAACGTTCGCGCGGCCCAATTAACAACAACAATGGTGATTCTGATGTCCGCTCGTACCCGCCTGTTTGCCCCGACTCCCCCCGTACGCCTCGTGCTTTCCGTTCTGCGCTGACCCCACCCGGTTCGCCATTCCCTAGCCGCGCTACGCCTGGAGTATTCCCATGCTGACTTTCCTTGGCTTCGCCATGGTCATCACGTTCATGTACCTGATCATGACCAAGCGCCTGTCGGCGCTGATCGCCCTGATCATCGTTCCGATCCTGTTCGCCCTGTTCGGTGGTTTTGCCCCGAAGATCGGCCCGATGATGCTCGAAGGCATCACCAAGCTGGCCCCGACCGGGGTGATGCTGATGTTCGCCATCCTCTATTTCGCCCTGATGATCGACTCCGGCCTGTTTGATCCGGCCGTGCGCAAGATCCTCAAACTGGTCAAGGGCGACCCGCTGAAGGTTTCCGTAGGCACCGCTGTGCTCGCCCTGGTGGTGTCCATGGACGGTGACGGCGCCACGACTTACATGATCTGCGTGGCCGCCATGCTGCCGCTGTACAGCCGCATCGGCATGAGCCCGCGGATCATGGCTGGCCTGATCATCCTCGCCGGTGGCGTAATGAACATGACCCCGTGGGGCGGCCCGACTGCGCGTGCCGCCAGTGCGCTGCATGTCGACCCGTCGGACATCTTCGTGCCGATGATCCCCGCCATGCTCGCTGGCGTGGTGGCGATCCTGGCGATTGCCTACCTGTACGGTAAACGTGAACGTGCGCGCCTGGGTGAATTGCACCTGATCGGCGACGAAATCGACCACAGCGAAATCAGCGTTTCGCAGTTCCCGGATGCTCGTCGTCCGAAGCTGATCTGGTTCAACGGCGCCCTGACCCTGGCCCTGATGTGTGCCCTGATCGCCGGCCTGCTGCCACTGCCGGTGTTGTTCATGGTCGCGTTCAGTATCGCGATGATCGTCAACTACCCTTGCCTGCAACAGCAAAAAGATCGCGTTGCCGCCCACGCCGGTAGCGTGTTGTCGGTGGTTGGGCTGATTTTTGCCGCCGGTATCTTCACCGGCATCCTGACCGGCACCGGCATGGTCGATGCCATGTCGAAAAGCTTGCTGGCCGTGATTCCGGATTTCCTCGGTCCGTACCTGGCCGTGATCACCGCACTGGCGAGCATGCCGTTCACCTTTTTCATGTCCAACGATGCGTTTTACTACGGTGTATTGCCGGTTCTGGCCGAAGCCGCCAGCCACTACGGCATCACCGCGGTGGAAATGGCCCGTGCCTCGATTGTCGGTCAACCCGTCCACCTGCTGAGCCCGCTGGTACCTTCCACCTACTTGCTGGTGGCATTGGCCGGGATCGAATTCGGTGATCATCAACGCTTTACCCTGAAGTGGGCAGTACTGGTCTGCATGTGCATACTCGTCGCTGCATTGCTGATGGGGATTTTCCCGCTGTTCAGCACCTTGTAACGGCATCAACTCACCGTGCCGCCAGCTAAATGCTGGCGTCGTGGTTTAACACTCGCTCAAAGGAATACACATGGAATGGCTGACCAACCCTGAAATCTGGGTTGCCTTCTTCACGCTGACCGCCCTGGAAATCGTACTGGGCATCGACAACATCATCATGATCTCGATCCTCGTCAGCCGCATGCCCAAGCACATGCAGGCGCGCACCCGGATCTTCGGCCTGGCGCTGGCCATGGTCACGCGGATCCTGCTGTTGCTGTCGATCACCTGGGTCATGCGCCTGACCGCCGACTTGTTCGTGGTCTTCGGTCAGGGTATTTCCGGGCGAGACCTGATCCTGTTCTTCGGTGGCCTGTTCCTGCTGTGGAAAAGCTCCCAGGAGATGTTTCACGCACTGGAAGGTGAAGACGAAACCTCCGACGAGCCAGGTGGCAAGGGCGGCAACTTCCTCTACACCATCATCCAGATCGCGATCATCGACATCGTCTTCTCTCTGGACTCGGTGATCACCGCGGTCGGCATGGTGTCCCATGTTCCGGTCATGGTGGCCGCGATCATCGTTGCGGTACTGGTGATGATGATGGCCTCGGGTATGATCAGCGCGTTCATCGACAAGCATCCGTCGCTGAAAATGCTTGCGCTGTCGTTCCTGCTGGTGGTGGGTACCGTGCTGATCGCCGAAGCCTTCGGTGTGCATGTACCCAAAGGCTACGTCTACTTCGCCATGGCGTTCTCGCTGGCCGTGGAGGCGATCAACATCAAGATGCGAACCGCGATCGCGAAAAAGAAGAAACAGCAGGAGCCGGTGAAACTACGCAAGGACATCCCGGGTCAATAACCTGAGTGCACAGTAGAACAAGGGGCTTTCGAGCCCCTTTTTCGCGCCCGCTTGAAGCTGCTTTCATGACAGTTTTGTTTCAATCAACTCTTTAGCTATGCGATGCTGGCGCCCGGACCGTTAGCCAACTACAGCTTAAATACAGAACGTAGAACGTCGCGCGGCATCGTCAACTTGCTCCATTGGGGCGCTGTCCATTCAGGGGGCCCAGTATGCTGACCCTGCTCAATCTACTGTCCGCCGTCGCCTTGCTTATTTGGGGCACGCACATCGTCCGAACCGGCATCCTGCGGGTCTACGGCTCGAACCTGCGCCATGTCATTGGCCAGAACATGTCCAAGCGCTGGCTGGCCTTTATCGCCGGGATTCTCGTCACCGCGATGGTCCAGAGCAGCAACGCCACAGCGATGCTGGTGACCTCGTTTGTCGGCCAGGGCCTGATGGCGCTGACGCCCGCCCTGGCGACCATGCTCGGTGCCGACGTCGGTACCGCACTGATGGCGCGGGTCCTGACGCTGGATTTGTCATGGCTGTCGCCGCTGCTGATTTTCCTCGGGGTGATTTTCTTTCTCTCACGCAAGCAGACGCGTGCGGGCCAGCTCGGCCGGGTCGGCATCGGTCTGGGGCTGATTATTCTCGCGCTGCAATTGATCGTCGAAGCGGCCGATCCAATCACCCACGCTCACGGCGTCAAAGTACTGTTTGCCTCGCTGACGGGCGATATCCTGCTCGATGCCCTCGTCGGGGCGCTGTTCGCGATGATTTCCTACTCCAGCCTGGCCGCCGTCCTGCTCACCGCAACCCTTGCCGGTGCCGGAGTGATCAGCCTGCCGGTGGCCATCGGCCTGGTGATCGGCGCCAACATCGGCAGCGGAGTGCTGGCGTTTCTCAGCACCAGCATGCAGAACACTGCCGGACGTCAGGTGGCGTTGGGCAGCCTGCTCTACAAGATGATCGGCCTGCTGCTGATCATTCCGGTGCTCGGCCCGCTGGTGCACTGGATGGACAGCCTCAATTTCCGCCCGCAAGGCCTGGTGATCGGCTTTCATCTGCTCTACAACACGGTACGTTGCATGGTGCTGCTACCCAGCGTCGGTCCGATGGCCAGGCTCTGTGCCTGGCTGTTGCCAGAGCGCCCGGAAATCAACGGACAGGCCAAGCCTCGCCACCTGGACCCGACAGCCCTCACCACGCCAAGCCTGGCCTTGGCCAACGCCGCCCGGGAAACCCTGCGCATCGGCGACCTGATCGACAACATGCTTGAAGCCATGCTTGATGTACTGCGTGGCAAGCAAACCGCCGTCACCCAGGAAGTGCGCCGCCTGAGCGATGACGTCGAAGTCCTCTGCAGCGCGATCAAACTCTATCTGGCGCAGATGCCCCGCGAAGACCTCAGCGACCAGGACAGTCGGCGCTGGGCAGAAATCATCGAGCTGGCGATCAATCTGAAACTCGCCTCTGACCTGATCGAACGCATGTTGCGCAAGGTCCAGCAGCAGAAGACTTCGCAGCGCCGCTCCTTTTCCGACGTCGGCCTGGAAGAACTGGCGGGGTTGCACCATCAGTTGATCGCCAACCTGCGCCTGGGGCTGTCGGTGTTTCTGAGTGCCGACAAGGAAAGCGCCCGGCAACTGCTGCGTGAGAAACGTCGCTTCCGCGCGCAGGAAAGACGCTTGGCTCACGCCCATGTCAGCCGCTTGCACCGTAAGGTCGTGCAAAGCCTCGAAACCAGTTCGCTGCACCTGGAGCTGATCTCCGACATGAGACGCTTGAACTCGCTGTTCTGTGGCAGCGCCTATGTGGTCCTGGAAACCGCCGAAACCGGTACATTGGCTGCCGACGATACGGCTGACATCACCCATTCACCTTGAACGTCTAGCGTTGACAGCAGTCACTTAGAAGATCGCTCTTACCCGCCAGGAAAGTTGTTATGCGTTGTCTGTTGTTCGCGTGCCTGCTATTGAGTTCCACCTGCTCATTTGCCCTGGATCGCTTTCAGGTCGAAGGTTATTCGCTGCCCAACGGCTTGCAATTAGTGCTCAAGCCCGGCAGCGAACGCGGGCATGTGGCGATTCGCCTGGTGGTAGGCGTTGGCCTCGACGACTTCGCCTGCGCCGACAAAGAGCTGCCGCACCTGCTTGAGCATTTGCTGTTCAGTGGCGTCGACGCGAGCGGCGAAGGCGGGCTCGAGGAGCGCATGCAGGCATTAGGTGGTGAATGGAACGCCTACACCAGTAACGCCGACACCACGTTCGTCATCGAAGCACCGGCAAAAAATCAACGCAAAGTCCTCGACCTGTTGCTGGCACTACTGACCCAGACCCGACTCGACGACACCGCAATCAGCGCGGCCAAACAGGTGGTCGAACGCGAAGATGGCGGCCATTACTCCCACTTGCAGCGCTGGCTCGACCGTCAGGACCTGGGCCATACGGCGAGCAACCAACTGGCGGTGGAGCTGGGCCTGAAGTGCTCGGAGCGAGCCCAGGTAGAGCACCTGACTCGCGAACAATTGGAGAAGGTCCGCAAGGAGTGGTACGCCCCGAACAACATGACGCTGATTATTGTCGGTGAGCTCGATCGCCTGCTGCCGGCCTACCTGGAGCGTACCTATGGCCAGCTCGAAGCCATTGATCCCACCGAGCATTTACCACTGCCGGACATCCAGCACCCGGCGCTAGCCGAGCGCAATCTGATCCAGGGCTGGGCGGGGGGTGGCGCCAAACTGCACTGGCTGTTCCCGGAACCGGCTATGGATGATCAGTACGATGAAACGTACGACTTGCTCAAGGATTACCTCGACTGGGCGCTTTATCGTCAGTTGCGCCTGGCACATGGATTGTCCTACGGTCCCTGGGCCGAACGTGAAGTGTTCGGCGGTGTCGGTTTCCTCAGCCTGAACGCCGATCTGGAGCGCGATGATCTGCCACAAGCGCAGCAGGTACTCGATGATCTGAAGACCGATCTGCTCAAGAATGGTCTCGACCCCGCAGGCTTTGAACGCCTGAAGCAGGTCGCCATCGCCCGACAGGCCTGGGCCGTGCAAGGCAACAGCGGGCTGGCCGACTACTACTGGAGTGCCATTGGCGACTATGAGGACGGACATTTCGACGACCCGGCCAAACGCCTGCAAACAGTCACTCTGGACCAGGCCAACCAGACCCTGCGCAAATTGCTCGAACAGCAGGGTTACATTCGCATCGAGAAGCCACTGCTCAGTTATGACGAGGTGCTGTGGTTGCTGGGCGGAGTGTTGGGGTTGATGGCGCTGGGTGTTCTAAGTTGGCGCTTGCATCGCAAAAAATGATGACTGTGGCGAGGGAGCTTGCTCCCGCTGGGTCGAGAAGCGGCCCTAAAAACTGCCAGCGCGATTGTGAACGTTGAACTCCAGCGACCGTTTGCGGCTGCTGCGCACCCGAGCGGGAGCAAGCTCCCTCGCCACAGTTGCTGTACCCGGTCACACCGTTGGCTCCTCGCAACATCACTGTGCCAGCGTTATCCTGTCGGGGTTTTTTCCCACGACAATTGCGAACTACCGAATGCCTATCCTGACCCATTACGTACTGCGCATCCTCGAACTGATGAAGCGCTATCCTGGGGTCATTGCGCTCGGTGGCTTCATCTCCGGGGTCTGCAGTTTCATTCTGGTCGACCGCCAACAAAGCCTGGCAACCTGGATTGCGACCATCATGCTGGTCAGCTGGCTCTGGCTGATGCTGGAAAACAGCCTGACGGAGCTGTTCACCAAAGTCTTCAAGCGTGAGATCCCGCAGCCGTTGTTGCGCTATGCGACGCAGATGATTCATCAGGAAAGTCTGTTCTTCGTCTTACCGTTTTTTTTCATCACCACCACCTGGAACAGTGGGCAACTGGTGTTCACCGGACTGCTCGGAGCGGCGGCGCTGGTTTCGATCACCGACCCGCTGTATTACAAATGGCTGGCGCCGCGCCGCTGGCTGTTCCTGGCGATGCACACCCTGACGCTGTTTGCCGCGCTGCTGACCGCATTGCCGATCATCCTGAACCTGACCACCGCTCAGAGTTTCAAACTGGCTCTTGGCACCGCAATGCTGCTGTCTTTTCCAAGCCTGGCGTCGATCTTTCCGATTCGCACGATCCGCGGCGGCCTGAGCGTGCTGAGCATCACCCTGGCCATCGGCTGCGCCGGCTGGTTGCTGCGCTCCTGGGTGCCGCCGGCCACTTTGTGGATGACGCAAGTGGCAATCAGCACACAACTACAAGACCGTACACCCGGCGAAAGCCACAATGAAGTCAGCGTCGCCCAGCTGCGCCCCGATGGCCTGTACGCCTACACCGCGATCAACGCACCGCGCGGGCTCGACGAGCGGATTTACCACGTCTGGCAGTTCAACGGCCAAGAGGTCGACCGCATCGCACTGGATATCCACGGCGGGCGCAAGGAAGGCTACCGGGCCTGGAGCCATAAACAGAACTTCCCCGGCAACCCGGCAGGCGACTGGCAAGTACGGGTACTGACTGAAGACGGTCAGGTGATCGGCGTACTGCGCTTTGAGGTGACCGACGCCAGTCAAAACGGCACGACGCCGAGCGAGGCAAAATAACCGGGATCATGCTATTACGTAGCACTGCGTATCAGTCGAACAAGCACGGAGATTATGAGCAGCACAATTGCCGGCAGTGCCCAACTCGATACTTCGAACACCCCTGCGCGGTTGCGGGTCACGGGTGACTGGACGCTTGTCCATTACGCCGACCTCAAACGCCTGAGCAACACTCTCAAAGGCCAGTACGACGACCGAACCCCCATCGACCTCAACGGCCTCGGCGCGCTCGACACCGCCGGCGCCTCGCTGCTGGTCGAACTGCTCGGTGCCGAACGCCTCGGCAAGTCCGCCGAACACCCCGATTGCAGCCTGTCCACAGCCGACCGTGCGCTGCTGCAAACCGTCTATTGCTCGCTGACTGACTTCTGCATCCCCATCAAAGAGCCCGAAATCAGTGTCGGCATTCAACTGCTGACCCGCATCGGGCGCGCGGTCGATGCCGTCTGGCAGGACACGCTGCAACTGTTGGGGTTTGTCGGGCTGATTCTGGAAACCATCGCTCGCAGCCTGTTTCACCCCAAGCGCTGGCGGATCACCCCGATGATCGCGCACATCGAACAAACCGGCCTCGACGCCGCACCCATCGTCGCCTTGCTGACCTTCATGGTGGGTGCAGTGGTGGCCTTCCTCGGCGCCACGGTACTCGCCAGTTTTGGTGCGAGTATTTTTACCGTGGACCTGGTGGCATTCTCGTTCCTGCGTGAATTTGGTGTGTTGCTGACCGCGATCCTGATGGCCGGGCGCACTGCCAGCGCCTTTACCGCGCAAATCGGCTCGATGAAGGCCAACGAAGAAATCGACGCGATCCGTACCTTGGGCCTCGACCCGATGGAGCTGCTGGTGGTGCCACGGGTGTTGGCGTTGCTGGTGGCGCTGCCGATGCTGACCTTTCTGGCAATGCTCTCGGGGATTGTCGGTGGCGGGGTGGTCTGTGCGATATCGCTGGGCATCTCGCCGGCGATGTTCCTGTCTTTGCTGCAATCGGACATCGGCGTCCAACATTTTCTGGTCGGCATGGTCAAAGCACCGATCTTCGCTTTTTTGATCGCCTCCATTGGTTGTCTGGAAGGCTTCAAGGTCAGTGGCAGCGCTGAATCCGTTGGCGCCCACACCACGTCCAGCGTAGTGCAGTCGATTTTCGTGGTGATCGTGCTCGATGCGGTCGCCGCGTTGTTCTTTATGGAGATGGGCTGGTGAGTCGTTTACCCCGTGTGCCCTCTGAGGCGGTGATCGAAGTCCGTGGGCTGTGCAATCGCTTCGGCTACCAGAGCGTGCATGAAAACCTCGACCTGGATTTGTACAAGGGCGAGATTCTCGCCGTGGTCGGCGGCTCAGGCAGCGGCAAATCGGTGTTGCTGCGCAGCATCGTTGGCCTGCGCCAGCCCAGCGAAGGCATGGTGAAGGTGTTTGGCAAGAACCTGCCGAGCCTGACGGAGCATGAACGCTCACTGGTCGAGCGGCGCTTCGGCGTGTTGTTTCAGAAGGGTGCGTTGTTCTCTTCGCTGACCGTGACCGAAAACGTCGCCTTGCCCTTGATCGAACACGCCGGCCTGAGTCGCAACGACGCCGAGCATCTGGCGGCGGTTAAACTGGCCTTGGCTGGCCTGCCGCTGTCGGCTGCCGACAAGTACCCGGCGTCGCTGTCCGGTGGAATGATCAAACGCGCGGCGCTGGCCCGTGCCTTGGCACTGGACCCGGACATTCTGTTCCTCGATGAGCCGACCGCCGGCCTCGATCCGATCGGCGCCGCGGCGTTCGATCAGTTGATCCTGACGTTGCGTGATGCGTTGGGGCTGAGCGTTTTCCTGGTCACCCACGACCTCGATACGCTGTACACCATCACCGACCGGGTCGCGGTGCTGGCGCAGAAAAAAGTACTGGTGGCCGACGCCATCGACACCGTGTCGGAAACCGACGACGCGTGGATTCACGAATACTTCCACGGCCCACGCGGCCGCGCGGCGCTTTCAGCCGCTTCACAGCTTAACGAGGTATGACATGGAAACCCGAGCCCACCATGTATTGATCGGCCTGTTCACCGTATTGGTGGTGGCCGGTGCATTGCTGTTCGGCCTGTGGCTGGCCAAGTCCAGCGTCGACAGCGAGTTCAAGGATTATGAGGTCGTCTTCAACGAGGCGGTCAGCGGTCTGTCCAAAGGCAGTGCAGTGCAGTACAGCGGGATCAAGGTCGGCGATGTAGTGAGTTTGCGCCTCGACCCCAAAGACCCGCGCCGGGTATTGGCGCGGATTCGCCTGGGTGGCGAAACCCCGATCAAGGAAGACACCCAGGCGAAACTGGCGCTGACCGGGATTACCGGCACCTCGATCATCCAGCTCAGCGGGGGTACGCCGCAAAGCCCCGAGCTGCGTGGCAAGGACGGCAATCTGCCGGAGATCGTTGCCTCGCCTTCGCCCATCTCACGATTGCTGAACAACAGTGATGACCTGATAAGCAGCGTTAACCTGTTGCTGCATAGCGCCAACCAGATGATGTCGCCGGAAAACGTCGACCGCCTGGGCAAAACCCTTGAGAACCTGGAGCAAACCACCGGAAGCATTGCCGAGCAGCGCGGGGATCTTAGCCAGGCCATGCAGCAACTGGCGTCGGTAGGCAAACAGGCCAGCGCCACCCTTGAGCAGACTTCTGCGTTGATGCGTAACGCCAACGGTATGCTCAACGATCAAGGCAAACAGATGGTCGGCAGTGCCGAGCAAGCCATGAAGTCGCTGGAGCAGAGCAGCGCGACCATCAACGGTTTGCTGACCGACAATCAGGATGCGCTGAATAACGGCATGCAGGGGCTCAACAGTCTGGCCCCGGCGATACGTGAGTTGCGCGACACCCTGAGTTCGTTACGCGCCATCTCTCGTCGCCTGGACTCCAACCCCAGTGGTTACTTGCTGGGCGGCGACAAGGATAAGGAGTTCACGCCATGAAACCCGTCTTCCGCGCCTTTGCGCACTGCGCGCTGTTGGCGAGTTTCGCGCTGACCAGTGCCTGCTCGATTTTACCCAAGGCTGACCCCCAGGATGTCTACCGCTTGCCTGTCGCGCCAAGCGCCGCGTCATCGATGCACGCCAACTCGGTGCCGTGGTCGCTACGTCTGTCTAAACCCCAGGCCAGCGACGTGCTCAACAGTGCAAAAATCGCCGTGATCCCTCAAGGCGATCTGATCAGCAGCTACAAGGCTTCGCGCTGGAGCGATCCTACACCGATCCTGTTGCGCAATCGGCTCCTCGCCGGGTTTGCCCAGGATGGCCGCGTACAGCGGCTCAGCACCGACGACAGCAACTTGCAGACGGATCTGGAGCTGGGCGGGAACCTGCAAGCGTTCCAGACGGAATATCAAGGCAACACCGCGCAAGTGGTCATTAGCCTGGATGCGCTACTGGTGCGAGGCAATGACCAGCGGATCCTCGCCAGTCGCCGCTTCGAAGTGCGCCAGCCATTGAGCGATGTGAAGGTGCCTGCAGTGGTGACCGGGTTTGGTCAGGCCAGTGATACGCTCACGGCGCAGGTGATTGCGTGGACGGTAGAGCAGGGGCAGAAGACTGCGACCATGAAGCCCTGAGCCAGCACCGTACCCGTGGCGAGGGAGCTTGCTCCCGCCGGCCGGTCCGCGCTCGGGCGAAGCAGTCGCAAACCATTGGGCACGGTGTGCCAGACAGAACGTAATCACAGGTTTTAGGGCCGCTACGCGACCCAGCGGGAGCAAGCTCCCTCGCCACAGAGATAGCGGACTACCCAAAGAACCAGTAGCAAACCCCGATCGCCCCCAGCACCCCGGCGAGTTCCGCCAGCAGTGCGCAACCCACGGCATGTCGCGCACGCTGAATGCTCACCGCTCCGAAGTACACCGCCAGCACATAGAACGTGGTTTCGGTACTGCCTTGAATAGTCGCTGCCACCAGCGCCGGGAAGCTGTCGACGCCTTGAGTCTTCATGGTTTCGATCAGCATCGCCCGTGCAGCGCTGCCGGAGAACGGTTTGACCATCGCGGTCGGCAGGGCATCGACGAAACGCGTGTCCCATCCGGCCCACTGCACCAGATGGCGAATCCCGTCCAGACCGAAGTCCAGCGCCCCGGACGCGCGCAATACGCCCACTGCACACAGCATCGCTACCAGATAAGGCAGCAGGTTCTTGGCGACATCGAAGCCTTCTTTGGCACCTTCGACGAACGCTTCGTAGACCTTGACCTTGCGCAGTGCACCAATCACCAGAAACAGCATGATCATCCCGAACATCGTCAGGTTGCCGAGGATCGATGACAGGCTCGCCAGAGCAGTGGCTGAGAGCGCCGTCAACAGCGCCATGAACCCGCCCAGCAGCAGCGCACCCGGAATCAGATAGGCCAGCACCACCGGGTCCCACAGTCGCAGACGCTGCATGAACGATACCGACAGCAGACCGACGATGGTTGAACAACTGGTCGCCAGCAAAATCGGCAGGAACACCAGCGTCGGGTCGGCCGCACCTTGCTGGGCACGGTACATGAAGATAGTCACGGGCAGCAGGGTCAGGGACGAGGCGTTAAGCACCAGGAACAGGATTTGTGCATTGCTTGCGACCGTGGTGCTGGGATTGAGCTCCTGCAACGCACGCATCGCCTTGAGACCAATCGGCGTAGCGGCATTGTCGAGCCCCAGGGTGTTGGCAGCAAAGTTGAGGGTGATCAGGCCGATGGCCGGATGACCCGCCGGCACTTCGGGCATCAGGCGCAGGAACAGCGGGCCCAGCGCCTTGGCCAGCCAGTCGACGATCCCGGCTTTTTCAGCGATCCGCAGAAAGCCCAGCCAGAGGGTCAGGGTGCCGAACAGCAACACCATGACGTCGACCGACAGCTTGGCCATGGCGAAGATGCTTTCCACCATCGTCGCGAAGATCCCGGCATTGCCGCCGATCAGCCACTGCGCGAGTGCCGAAACGGCCGCCACGATGAAAAAGCCAAGCCACAGGCCATTGAGCATCAGTCAAATCCCCCAGAAGATGCCGCGAATGATAGCGGGGTGGGCAGAAACGACAAACCCCGGATTTCTCCGGGGTTTGTTTGGCTCTACTTGTAGGAGCGGGGGGGGGGCGCCTACAGAGGGCACTGTCAGTTGCTGGAAGCCTCGCCAGCCGGCAGCTTCTCTTTGCTGCGCCAGTGCGGCAGGGAGTTCCAGTAGCGCTGGCCCTTGGCGTCGTCGTACATGCCTTCCCAACGGGAGACGACCAGCACGGCCAAGGCGTTGCCGATCACGTTCAGTGCGGTACGGGCCATGTCCATGATGCGGTCGACACCGGCGATGAACGCCAGGCCTTCCAATGGAATACCGACACTGCCCAGCGTTGCCAGCAGAACCACGAACGACACGCCCGGCACGCCGGCGATACCTTTGGAGGTGACCATCAGCGTCAGTACCAGCAGCAACTGCTGGCTGATCGACAGGTCGATACCGTACAGCTGGGCAATGAAGATCGCCGCGATGCTCTGGTACAGGGTCGAACCATCGAGGTTGAACGAGTAACCGGTTGGCACCACGAAGCTGCAAATGGCTTTCGGTGCACCGTAGGCTTCCATCTTCTCGATCACGCGCGGCAGCACGGTTTCGGAGCTCGCGGTGGAGTAGGCCAGCACCAGCTCATCCTTGAAGATGCGCATCAGCTTGATCACCGAGAAACCGAACAGGCGAGCAATCAGCCCCAGCACTACGAAGGCGAAGAAGGCGATGGCGACGTAAACCAGGATCACCAGTTTGGCCAGCGGCAGCAGGGACGCGAAACCGAAGTTGGCAACAGTCACTGCGATCAGTGCGAACACGCCGATCGGGGCGTAGTTCATGATCATGTGAGTGACCTTGAACATGCTTTCCGAGACGCCCTGGAACATCTTCACCAGCGGCTCGCGCAGGTCCGATTGCAGGCTCGACAGACCAAGACCGAACAACACCGAGAAGAAGATGATCGGCAGCATCTCGCCACGCGCCATGGCGGCAAAGATGTTCGATGGAATCAGGTTGAGGATGGTTTCGATGAACGCGTGTTCATGCTGAACCTCGGCCGCGGTCGCCTGGTACTTGGAGATATCCACAGTACCCAGGGTGCTCATGTCGATGCCGGAGCCCGGGTGGAACACGTTGGCCAGCACCAGACCTACCAGAATGGCGATGGTGGTAACGATTTCGAAGTAAACGATGGTCTTCAGACCAATGCGCCCGAGCTTCTTCGCATCCCCCACACCGGCAATGCCGACGACCAGCGAGGAGATCACGATCGGGATCACGATCATCTTGATCAGACGGATAAAGATATCGCCCGCCGGTTGCAGGACGTTACTGATCCACCAGGCTTTTTCCGCACTGAAGTGGTTGAGCAACGCACCGATTGCAATGCCCAGTACCAGACCGATGAGGATCTGCCAGGCGAGGCTCAGCTTTGCCTTCTTCATATCATTACCCTTTTCTTATAAATGGACTCGGGAAGATGCACAAACTGGAACGCCCAATGGCGGAAAAGTCTGTGCATCTGCCCCCGGATAAGGTCGCCCGGAGCGCGTAATTACGGCTCTCTGGCAGATAAAAAAGGCGCAACTATTCCGATGCACGAGAGCGACGTCTAATGCCGTAAACGCCTACCCTATGCCGAATCGGCATGAGTTTTTTCAAAGCAAACCGCCGTCCCAACCGGTTCGAATACGACATTTCGGCAGGCATAAGTGCCGTGAACCGGCCATCGCAGAGGAGATTGATCGTTTTTTGAGCAACGCAATATGAACAAAAACCAAGGAAAAATCCTACGCGCCGTAGTGAATAATGAGCAGCAATCAGCGCCAAATTTGTCGATATACGGTCACCCGGAAACACTGCGAAATGTTTTGTGAAGAACACCGATGGTTTTTTTGCCGGCCGGGGTAGCGATAAAAATGGTTTGGCAGCTCTAGGTCAACGCTTTGCACATATAAGCGCGCCGCAGATTTGTCGCGTCATGAATGACGGTCAAATACGCGGCGCTGCTTGTCCTGACCCGGCCCTTGCGCGGGCACTCCCTGTACCCGTAGGTCACTCCAATCCTGAAGCAATCAGAACGTCCCGGCCCCTTGGCCATGCGCGCACCCTCCTCGGGTGGGCGCAAAGGAAAGAGGCATTGCTGACCTCCTTCTGTTTTTCAAACCCGGTACCCGTTCGGGTCTGTCTTCAAGCAAACGTCCATGATCAGCCTCGACCGCGACGGCCAAAGATGAACGAAGCAATAAACATCACCAGGAACACGACAAAGAGAATCTTGGCGATACCCGTGGCGGTGCCCGCGATACCACCGAAGCCCAGTACGGCAGCGACAATGGCAATAATCAAAAATGTAATTGCCCAGCTCAACATGGTGATTCTCCTTACGCTTCTATTTAGAGGTGCTGCTATTCCCGGCACATGAACATCGCGCCAAGCCAGTTACCTAGAACACCCAACGGTCCTGACGCAGCGCCACGGCACCCGGTTCGGCCGGGTCCACACTCATCATTCTCATTGAGGCTGCATCAGCAGGCCGACTGCCCACTGCGCTGAAATGGGTTTGGGTCAAGTGATGAGTTGGCGCAATCGCTGCCTCTGGCTGCTGGCTTTGCTCCCAGCGCAAGAACTGCTGGCCGCCGATCAAAGTGATCAACAAGGCAAACACGGCAAACATCCCTTGCTGAATAGACAGTGGCGAGATACGCAATTGGGCGGCACGTTGGCGATTCATCCGAAACTCCTCCCACACTGGTGGTTACTGGTCAGAGGGCGCTCTTTCTTGAATGCCCGGCTTAACCAGACCGTTGCAGCCTGCATGCCAGCTCCCACTCCGAAATAAGCTCAATAAAATCAAATAGATATTTTGATTAACAAAATGCATTCGGACGCATCCTGCACGATGGCCCGCAGAGGATCGTGCGTAATGCACGATCGATTTGCAGGAAATCGAAAATTTTTGGAATGTATGAAGGGATACGGATGTCAGAAAAAGAGACGGGAAATCGCCAGGATCGTCGCTGTAAAAATAAAGACTATTAAAATCATATAGTTAATAGAGCTTAGAACAGACAACTACCCCATTCTGATAAGAAGCGCCCAGAATCAACCATGCAACTTGCCCGATTTTTCCGAGACTAAATTAAGAGCATTCATTTTAGGAGCGTAGGAAAAATGGAATCCGCCACCGAGCATCAAGGCCGCATTTTGCTGGTAGATGATGAATCCGCCATCCTGCGCACCTTCCGCTACTGCCTGGAAGACGAAGGCTATAGCGTTGCCACCGCCAACAGCGCGGCCCAGGCCGACGCCTTGTTGCAACGGCAGGTCTTCGACCTGTGCTTCCTTGACCTGCGTCTGGGCGAAGACAACGGTCTCGACGTCCTGGCGCAAATGCGTGTGCAGGCGCCTTGGATGCGCGTAGTGATCGTCACCGCACACTCGGCCGTGGACACCGCCGTCGATGCTATCCAGGCCGGCGCCGCCGACTATCTGGTCAAACCTTGCAGCCCCGACCAATTGCGCCTGGCCACCGCAAAACAACTGGAAATGCGCCAGCTCTCGGCACGCCTTGAAGCCCTCGAAGGTGAAGTCCGCAAACCCAACGAGGGCCTGGATTCCCACAGCCCGGCGATGAAAGTCGTACTGGAAACCGCCCGCCAGGTCGCCAGCACCGATGCCAATATTCTGATACTCGGCGAATCCGGCACCGGTAAAGGCGAACTGGCCCGGGCCATTCACGGCTGGAGCAAACGCGCGAAGAAATCCTTCGTCACCATCAACTGCCCATCACTGACAACCGAGCTGATGGAAAGCGAGCTCTTCGGCCACAGCCGCGGGGCATTTACCGGTGCTAGCGAAAGTACCCTCGGCCGGGTCAATCAGGCCGACGCAGGTACATTGTTTCTTGATGAGATCGGCGATTTTCCGCTGGCCTTGCAGCCCAAACTGCTGCGCTTCATTCAGGACAAGGAATACGAAAGGGTCGGCGACCCGGTGACCCGTCGCGCTGATGTGCGAATCCTCGCCGCCACCAACCTCAATCTTGAAGACATGACTCGCGACGGTCGTTTCCGCGAAGACCTGCTCTACCGGCTGAACGTCATCACCTTGCACCTGCCACCACTGCGCGAACGAACCGAGGACATTCTGGCCCTGGCCGAGCGCTTCCTGGCACGCTTCGTCAAGGAATACGCGCGGCCGGCTCGTGTCTTCAGCGACGAAGCACGCGAGGCGCTGCTCGGCTATCGCTGGCCAGGCAACATCCGCGAACTGCGTAACGTGGTCGAACGAGCAAGCATCATTTGCCCACAGGAGCGAGTCGAGATCAGCCATTTGGGCATGGCCGAGCAAACCACCAGCAACGCTCCCAGAATCGGTGCGGCGCTAAGTCTGGATGAATTGGAAAAAGCCCACATCGGCGCGGTACTGGCCAGCGCCGGCACTCTCGATCAAGCAGCCAAGACCCTGGGTATCGACGCCTCGACGCTGTACCGCAAACGCAAGCAGTACAACCTGTGAGCAACACCTTATGAAGCTGGCGATGAAGTTGCGCACACGGCTGTTTCTGAGTATCTCGGCACTGATCACCGTGGCGTTGCTCGGCCTGATACTCGGGCTGGTCAGCGTGATGCAGATAGCCAGTAACCAGGAAGTGCTGATCCGCGACAACTTCATCACCCTGGACCTGGAACTCAAGCTGCGCCAGACCCTGGACGATCAGTTGATCAACATGCTCAGCATAAAGCCCGACCTTGAGGCACTGGAATCCTCTGAACGGCGCTACTTCGAGCTGCTGGATCAAGGCATCGAGCATGAAAACAGTTTCAATGGCGAGCATCACGGCTTCGAGCAGGCCCGCACGGACTACCTGTCCTTTCTCAAGGCCTTCAGCCTCACGCAGGAACCTTCCGGCAAGCTCGCCGGTAATCGGGACCTCACCGAAAAGTTCAACGTGCTGCGCAACGGCCTGATCGCCGAACACAAACAGGCACTGGACAACATCAACGATACCCAACGCAACGCCCGCGAACATGCGCTGCTGATTGCCGGTTTGCTTGGGTTGGTCGGGTTGGGGGTACTGGCCATCGGTTTCATCACGGCTCACGGCATCGCCCGGCGCTTCGGTGAGCCGATCGAGGCACTGGCCAAGGCCGCGGATAACATCGGCCAGGGTAACTTCGATGTCACCCTGCCGATTTCCCCGGCGGTGGAGCTGACCCAGCTTACCCGGCGCTTCGGGATCATGGCCGAAGCCTTGCGCGAGCATCAGGCAACCAATGTCGATGAACTGCTCGCCGGTCAGCAACGCTTGCAAGCCGTGCTCGACAGCATCGATGACGGTTTGCTGATGATTGATCGTCAGGGCCAACTGGAGCACCTTAATCCCGTCGCACAGCGTCAGTTGGGCTGGGACGAAGGCCGCCTCGGCCAAGGCCTGGGCACCGCACTCCAACGGCCGGAGCTCGATGAACAACTACAAACGGTACTGCGCGGCGGAACGCCGGAGCGTGCGCCTGAAGACCTGAGCATCGAAGTCGATGGCGAGTCGCGGCTGTTGACCTACAGCCTGACGCCGGTCATTCATCCCCAGGGGCATATCCTCGGCGCCGTCATGGTGCTGCACGATGTCACCGAGCAACGGGCCTTTGAACGGGTGCGCAGCGAGTTCGTACTGCGTGCCTCCCATGAGCTGCGTACGCCGGTCACCGGCATGCACATGGCCTTCGGCCTGTTCCGCGAGCGCGCGCACTTTACCGAGGACTCTCGCGAAGCCGACCTGTTGAACACGGTAAATGAGGAAATGCAGCGTTTGATGCAGTTGATCAACGACCTGCTGAACTTCTCGCGTTATCAGAATGGTCTACAAAAACTCACCCTGGCGCCGTGCAACATCGATGACCTGCTGGAGCAGGCACAGGGGCGTTTCGCCGAGCGGGCTAATGAGCAAAGCATCGAGTTGCTGGTGGAAGTGCACACACCACTCCCGCGCCTGCAGGCCGATCAGGCGCAACTCGACCGGGTGCTGGACAACCTGATTGACAACGCGCTACGCCATACCAGCCACCATGGGCAGATACGCTTGCAGGCTCGCCGGCACGGCGAAAGGGTGATCGTCAGCGTCGAGGACAATGGCGAAGGCATCGCTTACGGCCAGCAGGGGCGGATTTTCGAACCCTTCGTTCAAGTCGGGCGCAAGAAGGGTGGCGCCGGGCTCGGCCTGGCACTGTGCAAGGAAATCGTGCAGCTGCACGGTGGTCGCATGGGCGTGTATTCCCGGCCGGGGCAGGGCACTCAGTTCTATATGGCACTGCCACTCTAACGAGCGATCACGCCTCGTCATCCAGCCGCCGTGACGCCAACCGACGGCCTCGGGTGATCAGTTCAATGAACTGCGTCGCGGTCAAGGCATGGGCGAACAACCAGCCTTGGCCGTAATTCACTCCCTCACTGCTCAGCAACGTGGCCTGGGCTTCATGTTCGATACCTTCGGCAATCACCTTGAGCTGCAAGGCATGCGCCATGCGAATGATGTGCGGCGCCACGCCGCTGCTGGCGGCGTCGTGGCCCAGCGCATCAATGAAAGCCTTGTCGATTTTAAGGTAGTCCACTGGCAGGGTTTGCAGGTAAGCCAGGCTGCAATAACCGGTGCCAAAGTCGTCGATCAACACTTGATGCCCGGCATCGCGCAACGCTTGCAGGTTCTCCCGTGCGACCACCACATCGATCAACCCGCGCTCGGTCACCTCAAATGCGATCTGCCGCGCAGCGACCCGGTGCGTGGCCAGCAAGCCTGCCATGACCTGGCCAACCCGCGGCACCATGACGTCGCAGGCCGCCAGGTTGACCGAAATATACAACTGCGGGTTGGCGCGAAGTAACTTACCGAGCTGTTCAAGCAATCGCTGCAACACGAAGTCAGTGATCTGACGGATCTGCCCGGAGTCTTCCGCCATGGGAATAAACAGGTCCGGGCTGGTGAGCGTGCCGTCCGGCCGGCGCCAGCGCAATAAGGCTTCGGCACCGACACAGTGACGGCTCTTGAGATCGAAGATCGGCTGATACAGGACCTGTAACTCGCCACGCTTGAGGGCTCCCTGCAACTCACCGCCCAACGATTGCCGTTGACGGGCCAGCAGAAACACCAAACCGCCAATGCTCAAGCCCAGCACCAGGCTTGCCGGCACCAGCCACCACCACAGCGTGGGCAGGTGCGATGCGGTTCTAGGGCTGATCAACACCAACTGGTACTCGGGATTGTTGGTCGGCATGCGATAGATCAGCCGTGTTTTCGTGACCTGCAACGGTTCACGGCTGAAGGGCAACCAAGGGTCGCTGAGCGGCCAGGTTTGTGGTGTGCCGAGTACCGGGATCGCCCGAGCGCCATGATCGACCACTACCAACAGGCTGCTGCCGGGTGTCAGATCAACCATGTCGGTCAAATGCCCTCGGGAGGTAGCGACGCGAAAATTACCGCGTCCCAACATCAGCGCTGCACGGTCTTCATCGGGCTCGGTCGAGGTGTTGAGCCAATAACTGTAGGTCGGCCCTTTGATGTCCGGTGGTCGGATTGCCGAAAGCCCATCCTGCCGCGGTCGGCTCGAACAAAATTGCGTGCTATCGATATAGGCCGCTTCATATACGAAGCGGTAATTGAAACTGACCTGCTGCAAGGTCGCGATCATGTCTGTGTCGCAGCTACGCAACGGCTGCGCTTCCAGGTCATCCAGGCCTTCGCGCAGTTGACCGAACAGTTGCTCCAGACGCTCCAGAAAGCGTTCGCCCTGAGCGTTCATCTGTTCGCTTTCACGTTGCTGGACCTGCCGCTGCGCCACTCCGAGGCTGCCAGCCAACAGCAAGACCGCACTCAGCGCAGCCGCTAGTATCGCCAAAGACCAAGGGCGATAGAACCAACTGCGCAGGGTTTCGCCAGCGACTGCCATCATTGAATATCCGAAGGATTACCAATGAGTTATAGCTACTGATCAGAAAATAGCCCTGACCGTCCGGCGGGCGTCATTATTTTGTCTGGTTGAGCACCTGCAGAATCGCGGCGCTTTGCGCGTCTGGCGTACCGTCAAACCGTGAAGGTCGATAGTGCATCTGGAAAGCTGCCAGCACATGCCGGGTGGCCACATCCAGTTCACCGGTCTGCGGCGTTGTATAGCCCAGACGCGCAAGCTCTTCCTGAAACCAGCTGATGCTCGGCAGTTGTGCTTCGAATAACGCCTGCTGACGCGCTACGTCCTGGGCATCGGGCCAGACCACCAGCCCTTCGTCGGCCAGACGTTTCCACGGGAACAACGGACCCGGATCAAGCTTGCGCAGCGGCGCGATGTCGCTGTGGCCAATGATGTTTCGCGGGCTGATGTTGTTGCGCTTGCTGATGTCCCTGATCAGGAAGATCAAAGACTGAACCTGCGCCTCGCTGTAGGGATACCAGACGCGCCCGGCAGGCGTATCGCGAAACCCCGGATTGACGATTTCGATGCCGATCGAGCTTGAATTCAGCCAGGTCCGGCCCTGCCACTCGCTTTCCCCGGCATGCCAGGCCCGACGGCTTTCATCCACCAGCTTGAAAATAGTGGCGCTCTTGTCATCGCCCACCAGGTAATGGCTGCTGACCTCGCCATGGGTCAACAATGCCAACGAACGCTCCTGCGAGGCAGTGGTGTAATGCACCACGATAAACTGCACTCGATTGTCGAAATTTACCGAAGGATGGCGGGTGTCGATTCGAGGACCGCTGGCGCAACCCGCCAGGACCAGAAGTACCAAAAGCAGAGGAATCGATTTCATGATCTGGACAATACGCTGAGATAGTAATGCAACAGTGTAACGTACCGCCTTCTTCTGGACCGGCAAAGCCTGGCATTTAACCCGATGGATCACTTATCGTCAGCCCAGCTCCACTCGGTTTCGGCCGGCATTTTTCGCCCGGTAAAGCGCCTGATCGGCTCTTTTCAACACAAGATCGCTGTGTTCTCCCGCTTTGAACGCCGTCATTCCCATGGAAACCGTGATCGTCACGCGCTCACCCTTGAAATGAAACGGGCAGGCTTCAATAGCCGCGCGCAGGGTTTCTGCCAACTTGGCGCCGACTGCCAAAGGGGTATTGGGCACCAGCAAGACAAACTCCTCACCACCGAAACGGGCAATGAAGTCCGTACCGCGCAGGCGCTTACGCAGCACGCTGGCAATGATCTTCAGCACTTTGTCGCCGGCCAGGTGACCGTAGTTATCGTTGATGCGCTTGAAGTGGTCGAGATCGAGCATCGCCAGCAACAGCGAGTTTCCGTGTTGCTGCCACTGGGCAATCTCATGCTCCAGACGCTCGCTCCAGGCCGCCCGGTTCGGTAAACCGGTCAGCGGATCGACCAGGGCTTTCTGACGTTGCTCTTCCAGGTGCTCGCGGTAACCCTGAGCCTCCTGCTCCATGCTCGCAACTCGCTCGGCCAAGCCTTGCAGGCGTGCAGCAACCTCCTGCTCACGCTCGTCGCGCTGTTTCTGGTGCTGATCCATGGTGCCGAGCAACCCTTCCAGATGGTTCTCCAGCACATGCTTGAGGCCCTCCAGATCGGCGGCGTCCTGCATGCTGCTCTGCAAGCCATCGACCTGCTCACGGATCTGCGTGTCCATCTCCCGCGCAGCAGAGCGGTTGTCGGCATGACCCTCACTGGCCGCTTGCAGGTTGCTTTGGAAGGACTCCAATCGCTCATTGAGTTGCTTGAGATAAACCTCGAACTCATGCTGACCACTGTCAGTGATCGCCAGCATCAAAACCGCCAGATCATCGAGGATCGGCAGTAGTTCGTACCAATTCAAGCCATTTTGCAGCCGATCGCGCATCGCCTCGGCCTGCGGACGATGACGCTCGGGCAGCGACAAATCGTCCAGCAGCCCCAGCAGCGTGCTCTCGATGTGTTTGGCCACCGAGCTGTAGGACGGCTCCGGCGAGTCGGGCAGTGCGTAAAGAACATCCTGCTCAGGATGCTCCGGGTCCAGAGTAGCCAAGGCTTCTGCCATCGCCGGCAGGGGAGGAAGGCTATCAATTAACGGCGAAGCTTCATCCCCCGTCCGAGGGACGTCGGATGTCAGCTCGTCGGGATTGATCGCCACTGAATCAGCAGCCGTCACCGGGTCGGGTGTCGGGGATATCTGCGGTTCTTCCGGCGTATCCACATCCGGTAGATTCTGTTCCGCTACCTGCGCTTTGCCACGCGCAGCTTCGACGGCCAGCACTGGAGGAACAAAAGCCACCACGTCAGGTGATGGCTTTGCTTCTTCCAGCGACTGAGGTGCCAACGGCTCCGACTCTGCAATCACAGCGTGCGGCACCTGCACGGTGGGTGCCGGGATTTCGTGTACAGCGGGGGTAATAACCTGGATCGGCAACGGCACTGGTGATTCATGCACCGGCTCGGCTGTCGCCTCTGTTACAGGTGCCGATACTTGCTCAACAGGGCTCGGAGCAGGCGCTTCGTGTTGTAGCGCACCGGCTTCTGAAGCCTGAGCATCCGCCTCTCTACCGCCAAACAAACGCTGCAGCAAACCTGGGCGGCTTGGCTCGGCAGGGTTATCCAGCAGGTTCAGCGCCTGACCTTGCAAACCACTGAGCTCACCGAGCAACAGGGGAATTTCACGTGCCTGGCCAACCCGTCCGTCGAGCTGCTTGGCAAAGGTCTTGAGTGGGCGGCTGATCTCGCGCGGCAACGGCAACGCCTGGAGCTGACTGACCAGGGCGGTCAACGCAGCGCTGACTTGATTGACCCGGGTCTCGCGCCGCTGCTCGGAGTCGAGCACCGCTTTCTCCAGGCGTGGCAGCAATGCCGCCAATCCAGCATCCATATCGTTGGTGCGGATGACTTCGCGCATTTCCTTCATGCACTGGTCAACCGCACGGTCGGTGCCCTCGGCCGCCAGCGTGCTGCGAACCAGTCCGCGACGCAGCAAGTCGAGGCGGGCATCCCAACGACGCTCGAGCTTTTCCTGTTGTTCGATACTTTTGAGGTATTTCTCTTTCCAGCGCTGTGCTTCGTCGCTCATTCAGGGGTTCCGCGAAGGGCAGGACTCAGCGCGGGCAATGCATCGACCGTGAGCGAACCCGGCAGACGAATCTCTACCGCGACGGGCAGGTGATCAGAAATCGGTTGCGCCAGCACTTCGACCCGTTCAAGGACCAGCGTAGGGCTGAGCAGAATATGGTCAAGACAGCGTTGCGGGCGCCAACTGGGGAAGGTCGCTTCGACTTGCGGCGCGAGCAGGCCCAGGTCTCGCAGAGGAGAGGTTTGCAGCAGATCACTGGCATGGGTGTTCATGTCGCCCATCAACACCTGATGCTTGTAGTCGCCGATCAGCTCGCGAATGTAGGCCAACTGCATCGTCCGCACGCGCGCCCCCAGCGCGAGGTGCATCATCACGACCACCAGCGCATCCGGTCCTTCGCCAAACCGCACAAGAATCGCACCACGGCCCTTGGGCCCCGGCAGCGGATGATCTTCAATCGCCCATGGGCGCAATCGACTGAGCACGCCATTGCTGTGCTGGGCGAGGCGGCCCAGGTTGCGATTGAGTTGTTGATACCAGTAGGGGAAGGCACCGAGCTGGGCCAGGTGTTCGACTTGATTGACGTAGCCTGACCGCAGGCTGCCGCCATCGGCTTCCTGCAAAGCGACCAGATCGTAGTCGCCCAGCAGATTGCCGATTTTCTGCAGGTTATCCGCTCGCCCGGTGTGCGGCAGCAAATGCTGCCAGCTACGGGTCAGGTAATGCCGATAACGCTCGGTACTGATACCGACCTGGATGTTGAAACTGAGCAAACGCAGACGGCTGTCTGCAGGCAAGCCCGAGGACTCCAGATGATGCTCGTTGACCTGCGGATCATGCAGACCAACGAGACGTTCAGTACCCCAGCGGCGCATGGCGGGCGCCGCTTACTTAGCGGCGCGCTCCTTGGCGATTAGCTGATCGGCCACGCTCAAGGTGCCTTCAGGACCACCGGCAGTGCCCAGATCGAAGCGGTATTTGCCGTTCACGACCATGGTTGGTACGCCAGAGATCTGATAGGCCTGAGCCTTTTTCTTGGCATCTTCAACTTTGCCTTTGACGGCGAACGAGTTGTAGGTGCTCAGGAACTTCTCTTTGTCGACGCCTTCGCCGGCCAGGAACTCAGCCATTTCTTCCGGGGTAGCGAGCTTCTTGCCACCGTGGATTGCTTCGAAGACGGCTTTGTGAACCTTGTGTTCCACGCCCATCGCTTCCAGGGTGATGTACAGCTGGCCGTGAACGTTCCAGATACCACCGAACATGGCCGGAATACGCACGAAGTTCACGTCTGCAGGCAGTTTTTCAACCCAGGGATTGATGGTCGGCTCGAATGCATAGCAGTGCGGGCAGCCATACCAGAACAGCTCCACGACTTCGATCTTGCCAGGCACAGCCACCGGAACGGCGCTGCCCAATTCGACATATTGTTTACCGGCTTCAAGCGGTTCGGCAGCTTGGGCGGTCATACCAAACAGGCTGGCAGTGACGAGTGCGGCGCTGAGAATCAGATTACGCATGCTTTACTCCTGAACAAATTGGGTCGCCTCGCGCGACCTGTTTTCTGGCAGATCATGGCGGGCATTAGTGCTCTAGTGTAACGGCAGCAGCCACAAAAAAGGGCAGCCTAAGCCACCCTTTTTATGTTTGCATCGAAGGATTAATCGAGCGTTAACATTGCGCGAGATCAACACCCTGCGCAACGCCCGCTCAACAAGCCTTAGTGCAGGCCCTGAATGTAGCTGGACACCGCTTCGATGTCCTTGTTGCTCAATTTTGCAGCAATGCTCTGCATGATTTTCGTGTCGCCGTCGTTGGTACGGTTACCTTCACGGAAATCAGTCAGCTGCTTGGCGATGTATTGAGCGTGCTGGCCGCCCAGATGCGGGAAGGCTGCAGCAGCGTTACCCGCACCGTTAGGCGAGTGGCAACCGGTGCACGAAGGCATGCCCTGGTCCAGTTTACCGCCACGGAACAACTCTTCACCGTGAGCCACGACTTTAGGATCTGCTGCGCCGACGCTGCCTTTCTGGCTGGAGAAGTAGGCAGCAAGGTCAGCCAGGTCCTGATCGCTCAGGTTGGTCAGCAGGCCGGTCATCTCCAGAACGGTGCGCTTGCCCGACTTGATGTCGTGCAGTTGCTTGTTCAGGTAACGCTCACCCTGACCCGCCAGTTTTGGAAAGTTTGGCGCCATGCTATTACCGTCCGGGCCATGACAGGCGCCACATACTGCGGCTTTCGCCTGACCAGCAGTCGCATCGCCTGCAGCATGGGCTATGCCGGAGATCCCCAGGGTCAACAGCAGACTCACGATCAATTTGTTCATCAGCTAATCCAACTACGGCTAAGGGTTAAAGAGTTATGGACCGGGATCACTCGTTCATCCACTGGATGATTGCTCGGTAATCCTCGGCACTGCAGTCCATGCACAAACCACGCGGCGGCATCGCCTTGAAACCCTGGGTCACGTGTTGCACCAGCGTCTCCATACCTTGCGCCAGTCTTGGCGCCCAAGCTTCCTTATCGCCCTTTTGAGGCGCCGTTGGGAGTTGGCCGGAATGACAGGCTCCACAAACACGGTTGTACACAGCTTCCGGATCCTGTGTAGCCTGAGCGCTGTAAAGCGGCATCAAGACACCGGCAGCTAGCAGCCATTTCGTCATAAAACGACCTTTTCAGGGTTGAGAGCGTGCTGCGTTCTAGTGCGCAATCAAGGTTAATCGCTCTCGTGAACTTCATCCTACGCCGGGACAAAGCGCACACAAAATCTGCGGCATTATATACTGGCGTCACTGAAACGGAAACGACGCTGCTCTTTGCGACCAATCTCGGCACCGCCCACATCGGAAATCCCATGCAACTCAAGAACCCCATCCTCGGCCTGTGCCAACAGTCCACCTTCATGCTCAGCGCCGCCAAAGTCGACCAATGTCCTGACGACGAAGGCTTTGAAGTGGCCTTCGCCGGGCGTTCCAACGCTGGCAAATCCAGCGCCCTGAACACCCTGACTCACGCCAGCCTGGCGCGCACCTCGAAAACACCAGGCCGCACACAACTCTTGAACTTCTTCAAGCTAGACGATGAACGCCGTCTGGTCGACCTGCCGGGTTACGGTTATGCGAAAGTACCCATCCCGCTGAAGCAACACTGGCAGCGCCACCTGGAAGCGTATCTGGGTAGCCGCGAGAGCCTGAAGGGGTTGATTCTGATGATGGACATCCGTCATCCAATGACCGACTTCGACCTGCTGATGCTCGACTGGGCCGTGGCCAGCGGCATGCCGATGCACATTCTGCTGACCAAGGCCGACAAACTGACCTACGGCGCGGCGAAGAACACCTTGCTCAAAGTTCAGGCAGAAATCCGTAAAGGCTGGGGCGAAACCGTGACGATCCAGCTGTTCTCGGCACCAAAACGCCTGGGCCTGGAAGACGCCTACACCGTACTGGCGAACTGGATGGAACTGGCCGACAAAGGCGCCGAGACAGAAGCTCAATAAGCTTTTGGGGAAATCCGATATACGGAAAACTGTCTGTGGGACGGTCAGGCAAGGCAAAAGTGTGGCTCGAAACGGCCGGGGTCGCGTTCGACTTTAGGGTCCTAAATGAGCATTTCGAGCCACACTTTTAACGCAGTCTGACCGTTTCACAGCCAGTTTTTGGGCAAAAAAAACCCCGAATTACGTATGGGGAGAGAGTAATTCGGGGTCTAAGTTTCCGGACCGCTAGGGCGGGGTCCAGATATCTGCCAACACTTAACACAACATAGGAGCATCGAAGGGCTTCACCACCCATTCAGTAACTCTGAGTGGCGCTTCACGGATTTAGTTCCGGTTAATTTCAAAACCTATTGGGAATAACCCCAAGAATTTTCCGAACTAAGAGCCCTTCGCTGGCGACTTGCCGCGACACTACGTCGCGGCGCTATCCCCGAAAAAGTGCCTCACACCGGCTTAGTGCGCTTCATCCCAGTTATTTCCAACGCCGACTTCCACCAAAAGTGGTACATCCAGGGTCGCTGCACTGCTCATGTGAACGCGAATTTCCTCACGAACCTGGTCAATCAGGTCTTCGCGAACCTCAAGTACCAATTCATCGTGCACCTGCAGAATCACTTTGGCGTCCAGACCTGAGGTCAGCAGCCAGTTATCCACCGCCACCATGGCCTTTTTGATGATGTCCGCCGCAGTGCCTTGCATCGGCGCGTTGATTGCCGTGCGCTCGGCACCTTTGCGCAGGGCCGGGTTTTTCGCGTTGATGTCCGGCAGGTACAGGCGACGACCGAATATGGTTTCGACGAAACCCTGCTCGGCCGCCTGGGCGCGGGTGCGCTCCATGTACTCGAGCACGCCTGGATAGCGGGCAAAATAACGGTCGATATAGGCTTGGGACTGTTTACGGTCGACGCCGATCTGCTTGGCCAGGCCAAATGCGCTCATGCCGTAGATCAGGCCGAAGTTGATCGCCTTGGCGCTGCGCCGCTGATCGGTAGTGACGTCCGCCAGCTCAACCCCAAACACCTCGGCAGCGGTGGCTTTGTGCACGTCCAGGTCGTTGCGGAAGGCGTGCAACAGCCCTTCGTCCTTGGCCAGGTGGGCCATGATCCGCAGTTCGATCTGCGAATAGTCCGCCGCCAGCAGCTTGTAGCCTTTGGGGGCAATGAACGCCTGACGAATCCGTCGACCTTCGGCGGTACGAATCGGAATGTTCTGCAGGTTTGGATCGCTGGAAGACAAGCGACCGGTCGCTGCCACCGCTTGATGGTAGGACGTATGAATCCGCCCGGTGCGCGGGTTGATCTGCTCTGGCAGACGGTCGGTGTAGGTGCTTTTCAGCTTGCTCAAGGAGCGGTACTGCATCAATACCTTGGGCAGCGGGTAATCCTGCTCCGCCAGTTCCGCCAGTACCGCTTCGGCGGTCGAAGCCTGGCCCTTGGCAGTTTTGCTGAGAATCGGCAGCCCGAGTTTTTCGTAGAGGATCACGCCCAATTGCTTCGGCGAACCGAGGTTGAACTCCTCACCGGCAATGGCAAACGCCTCACGCTCCAGCGCGACCAGCTTGTCACCCAGTTCAACGCTCTGGATGCCCAGCAGGTTGGCGTCGACCAACGCGCCTTGACGCTCGATACGCGCCAACACGGGCACCAGCGGCATTTCTATCTCGCTGAGGACTTTGCTCAAGCTTGGAATGGCGTCGAGTTTTTCATGCAAGGTCTGATGCAGGCGCAACGTTACATCGGCGTCTTCGGCGGCGTATGGCCCGGCCAGCTCCAGCGAAATCTGATCGAAGGTCAGTTGCTTGACGCCCTTGCCCGCGATGTCCTGGAAGCTGGTGGTGGTGTAGCCCAAATACTTGAGCGCCAAGCTGTCCATGTCGTGACGGGTCGCAGTCGAATCCAGCACGTAGGACTCAAGCATGGTGTCGAAGGCGATGCCTTGCACCATGATGCCGCAGCTCTGATCGCCATCGATGGCGCAGTTGGCCAGGATGTTCATGTCGAATTTGGCGTGCTGGCCGATCTTGAGTTTGCTCGGGTCTTCCAGAATCGGTTTCAGCGCACGCAACACCGTGTCGCGGTCCAGCTGATCCGGCACACCCATGTAGGAATGGGTCAGCGGGATGTAGGCCGCTTCGTTGGCCTGCACAGCGAACGACAGCCCGACAAGCTGCGCTTGCTGCGCGTCAATACCCGTGGTTTCGGTATCGAAGGCGAACAGCTTGGCGTTTTGCAGTTTCTTCAACCACACGTCGAAATCTGCCTGGGTGAGGACCGTGGTGTACTGGGGACCATCGCTATCGGCTACGGCTTCTTCAACCGCCGCGACCACTTCCTGGCCCGCTCGCTTGGCTTCACGCTGAACGTCCTCGAACCAGCTCTTGAATTCGAGCAGGGTATAGAGCTCGGCGAGCTTTTCACGGTCCGGCTCACGCAGGTGCAAGTCGTCTAGACCGACCTCCAGCGGTACATCGACCTTGATGGTCGCCAGTTGATAGGAGAGGAACGCCATCTCCTTGTGCTCTTCAAGCTTGGCTGGCAGCGTTTTAGCGCCACGAATCGGCAATGTCGGGACGATATCGAGCTGCGCATAGAGTTCGGTCAGGCCACCGTTCACACCCACCAGCAGGCCAGACGCCGTCTTCGGGCCAATGCCCGGCACGCCCGGAATGTTGTCGGAGGAATCGCCCATCAGTGCCAGGTAATCGATGATCTGTTCGGGAGCGACGCCGAATTTCTCCTTCACGCCAGCCACATCCATCGCGCTACCGGTCATGGTATTGACCAAGGTAATGTGCCCGTCGACCAACTGCGCCATGTCCTTGTCGCCGGTAGAGATCACCACCGGACGATCGGCGGCCGCGCTGCTGCGGGCCAGCGTGCCGATCACGTCGTCGGCCTCAACACCATCGACGCACAGCAACGGAAAGCCCAAGGCAATCACGCTCGCGTGCAATGGCTCGATCTGCACGCGCATATCGTCGGGCATGCTTGGGCGGTTGGCTTTGTACTCGGCGTACATGTCATCGCGAAACGTCCCACCCTTGGCGTCGAATACGACGGCGAACGGGCTGTCCGGGTACTGCTTGCGCAGACTCTTGAGCATGTTCAGCACGCCCTTGACCGCACCGGTCGGCAGGCCTTTGGACGTGGTCAGCGGTGGCAGCGCGTGAAAGGCGCGGTAGAGGTAAGAAGAACCGTCCACCAGGACGAGGGGGGCTTGGCTCATGAGCAGGATCAACCTTTTCGGCGGGTCCGGCGCTAGAATAGCGGGACCGTTGACGACAAAGGGACAAGGTTATCATGCGCTCACTCAATCGCTTGTTACTGGCTGGCTTCTTTGCAATCACTCCCCTGGCCGTCATGGCAGCCAATGATGCACCGACGCCGGAACCGGAAGTCACCATCCACACCGAAGGCGACAAAGTCATTCAGGAGTACCGCCAGAACGGCTTCGTGTACGCGATCAAGGTCACACCGAAGGGCGGAAAACCGTACTTTCTGATACGTGCGGACGGAACGGAGGCAAACTATATCCGCTCGGATCAGCCGAATATGCTGATTCCGGCGTGGGAAATTTTTACGTGGAAGTAGTTTCTTAACTTTAATCGGCGCTGGCTCAACCGCGGCGCCCGAACTGAGCAGTTTTTAACCATGTCTGTGTTCACCCCCCTGGCTCGGCCCGAGCTGGAAACCTTTCTCGCCCCTTATGGGCTCGGCCGCCTGCTTGATTTCCAGGGGATTGCCGCGGGTAGCGAAAACACCAATTTCTTCATCAGCCTGGAGCGGGGCGAGTTTGTCCTGACCCTAGTTGAGCGCGGCCCTGTGCAGGAGATGCCGTTCTTTATCGAACTGCTCGACGTGCTGCACGACGCCGACTTGCCGGTGCCCTACGCACTGCGTACCACCGACGGCATCGCCCTGCGCGAATTGGCCGGCAAGCCCGCGCTGTTGCAGCCACGGCTGGCCGGCAAGCACATCAAGGAAGCCAACGCACAGCATTGCGCGCAAGTCGGCGAATTGCTGGGACACCTGCATCTGGCAACCAAAGACCACATGATCAAGCGCAAAACCGATCGCGGCCTCGACTGGATGCTTGAAGAAGGCACGCAGCTGCTGTCGCACCTGAATGCCGCGCAAAGCGATCTGCTGCAACGCGCCTTGAATGAAATCACTGAGCAGAAGACCAAAATCCTGGCGCTGCCTCGGGCCAACATCCACGCCGACCTGTTCCGCGACAACGCGATGTTCGAAGGCACGCACCTGACCGGGCTGATCGACTTCTACAATGCCTGTTCAGGCCCGATGCTCTACGACGTGGCGATTGCCCTGAATGACTGGTGCTCGGACGAAGATGGCTTGATTGACGGGCCGCGAGCAAGGGCATTGCTCGGAGCTTATGCCACGCTACGTCCGTTCACCGCCGCCGAGGCCGAGCTGTGGCCGACCATGCTACGGGTGGCGTGCGTGCGGTTCTGGTTGTCGCGCTTGATCGCCGCCGAATCCTTTGCCGGGCAGGACGTGCTGATTCACGATCCGATGGAGTTCCAGCAGCGCCTGGCCCAGCGCCAGCACGTCAGCACACCGTTGCCGTTCGCCCTCTAAACCGTGGCGAGGGGGCTTGCCCCCGTTGGAGCGCGAAGCGTTCCCATGCAATCAAACCGAGCAGCTCCATTTGGGGCTGCTTCGCAACCCAACGGGGCGTTGCGGCGTTCCGACAAGCCCCCTCGCCACAGGGTCTGCGCTCGGGGGTTAAAGCGACTCCAGGCAACCCGCCAAATCATTCCCCAACTTCTCCAACACCTGCTCATAGCCCTGAGCCGTCGCCGGCGTGTAACCACCCAACGCATCCAGCTCCGCCAGTTTCACCGGCAAACCGGCCACCAGCGTCTCGGCCAGGCGTGGACGCAACGGTGGTTCGCTGAACACGCAGGTCTTGCCGACTTCCTGCAAGCGCGAGCGCATCGCTGCAACGTGCTGGGCACCTGGCTGCACTTCAGCGGCCACACTGAACACGCCGGTGTGCTTGAGGCCGTAGGCGTCTTCGAAGTAATCGAACGCTTCATGGAACACGAAGTAAGGCTTGCCCGCGATACCGGCCAAGCGCGCTTTCAAGCGCAGATCCAGCGCATCCAGGCGCTCATCGAACGCCTTGAGGTTGCTCTGATAGCGCGGCGCATTGGCAGGGTCCGCAGCACTCAAGTCGGTGGCGATTTTTGCCGCGATCACTCGCGCATTGACCGGCGACAACCAGAGATGAGCATCGAGACTGCCAGGGCGATGGTCGTGATCGTGCTCGTCGGCCTCTTCTGCGTGAGAGTGGCTGTCTTTGGCAAAGCGCCGCAGCTTCAAACCCGGCAGATCCTGCACCGCAACCGACGGCAGGCTACGACCCTTGAGCACGCGCGGAAGGAAACCTTCCATGTCCGGGCCGATCCAGTAGAGCAGCTCCACCGACTGCACCTTCCGTACGTCGGAAGGGCGCAAGGCATAGTTATGTGGCGACGCACCCGGCGGCAGCAACACTTCGGGAACCCCGACGCCATCCTGCACCGCAGCAGCAATCAGCTGCAGCGGCTTGATGCTGGTCAGTACGTTCACCTCGGCATGAGCGGCGCTGATCGCAAAAAAACCGGCAGTAAATGTGACAAAAATGGCAAAAAGTCTGGGCACGATGACCACTCAAGTAGGCGAGAACGGGTAACATAATAACGTCTCTCACAAAACTCGTCGCCGCTCATGCCTAAAACACCGCTAGCCAGCCGTCCCCACGACCACTCTCATTGCGTGCACAGCGCATTGTCCGAGGCCGATGTCATTTGCGCACGTCAGGGCTTGCGCCTGACCGCGCTGCGTCGGCGGGTGCTGGAACTGGTCTGGCAAAGCCACAAGCCGCTAGGCGCCTACGACATTCTGGCGGTACTCAGCGAGCAGGATGGCCGCCGCGCCGCGCCGCCGACGGTGTATCGCGCACTGGATTTCCTGCTGGATAACGGCCTGGTTCATCGCATCTCTTCGCTCAACGCCTTCGTCGGCTGCAATCATCCGGGGCACGCCCACCAGGGCCAGTTCCTGATTTGCCGCGAATGCCATGCGGCCATCGAGCTCGAACAGAAATCCATCAGCGACACCATCATCCACAGCGCCGGCGAAGTCGGATTTGTGGTCGAAGGCCAGACTGTCGAAGTAGTCGGCCTCTGCTCGGGTTGCCAGGGGGCTTGATGAGCACTGCGTTAATCCGCCTCAATCAGGTCGCGGTGACCTTCGCCGGGCAAAGCGTGCTGGACAACATCGAACTGAGCGTCGAGCCGAGACAGATCGTTACCCTGATCGGCCCCAACGGCGCCGGCAAGACCACGCTGGTCCGCGCCGTACTTGGCCTGCTCAAGCCCGACAGCGGCAGCGTCTGGCGCAAGCCGAAACTGCGGGTCGGCTACATGCCGCAGAAACTGCACGTTGACCCGACCTTGCCGCTATCGGTACTGCGCTTCTTGCGCCTGGTGCCGGGCGTAGATCGTGCGCGCGCCTTGGCAGCGCTCAAGGAAGTCGGTGCCGAACAGGTGATCGACAGCCCGGTGCAAAGCGTTTCCGGCGGCGAAATGCAACGCGTATTACTGGCCCGCGCCCTGTTGCGCGAGCCCGAGCTGCTAGTGCTCGACGAGCCGGTGCAAGGCGTCGATGTGGCCGGACAAGCCGAGCTCTATAGCCTGATCACCCGCCTGCGCGACCGCCACGGTTGCGGGGTGTTGATGGTTTCCCACGATCTGCACCTGGTGATGAGCACGACCGACCAGGTGGTCTGCCTCAATCGCCACGTCTGCTGCTCCGGGCATCCCGAGCAGGTCAGCGGCGACCCGGCGTTCGTCGAGCTGTTCGGCAAGAACGCGCAGAGCCTGGCGGTCTATCACCATCATCACGACCACGCCCACGACTTGCATGGCTCGGTCGTCAGCGCGGCACCGACCGCTCACACCCACGTTCATGGAGATGGCTGCAAGCATGGCTGATTTTCTGTTGTACGCCCTGCTCGCAGGCCTGGCCCTGGCCGCCGTCGCAGGTCCGCTGGGATCGTTCGTGGTCTGGCGGCGCATGGCCTATTTCGGCGACACCCTGTCCCACGCGGCGTTACTCGGCGTGGCGTTGGGTTTTCTGCTGGATGTCAGTCCGACCATCGCGGTAACCGTCGGCTGCCTGTTGCTGGCCGTGCTGCTGGTGACCTTGCAACAGCGCCAGCCGCTGGCCTCCGACACCTTGTTGGGGATTCTTGCGCCGAGCACGCTCTCTCTGGGCCTGGTGGTACTAAGCTTCATGCATGAAGTGCGGATCGACCTGATGGCCTATCTGTTCGGCGACTTGTTGGCGATCAGCCCAACCGATCTGGCGTGGATCCTCGGCGGCAGCGCTGCGGTGATGCTGCTGTTGGTAGCGCTATGGCGGCCGTTGCTGGCGATTACCGTGCACGAAGAATTGGCCACGGTTGAAGGCCTGCCGGTAGCAGCATTGCGCATGACCTTGATGCTGCTGATTGCGGTGGTGATCGCGGTGGCGATGAAAATCGTCGGCGTGCTGCTGATTACCTCGTTGTTGATCATCCCGGCGGCTGCGGCACAACGTCACGCACGTTCTCCAGAGCAGATGGCCTTGGGCGCGAGTTTGCTCGGTATACTCGCGGTCTGCGGTGGCCTGGCGCTGTCGTGGTTCAAGGACACGCCGGCCGGCCCATCGATTGTGGTGGCTGCCGCCGCGCTGTTTCTGCTGAGTTTTGTCCTGCCCCGTCGAGGGGTGTAGACTTGCTCGTTTTTTGCGCAATCAGAGAGTCGCAGGAATGAAGCCGTTCGCCTCCCGTTATCTGCTCCTTGTTGCATTTTCGCTGCTACTTGGCGCCTGCCAAAGCACGCCGCCGGCCCCCGAGGTCCCGGACGCACGGGCTACGGCGATCGCGCAGCTGGAGCAAAGCCTGGCCAGCAGTGAACTGGCCACCGCCGAGGATCAATTGGCCGCCTTGCAGGCCGAATCACCCAACGATCAGTCGCTGGAGCAATATCAACGGCAACTCGCCGAAGCCTATTTGCAACGCAGCCAGATCGTTCTGCAAAAAGGCGACGTGAATGCCGCCGCCACGGCCCTGAGCCGGGCCCGTGCGTTGATGCCCAAAGCTCCGGCGCTGACCGGTGGCGTCAACAACGCCATCAGCCACGCCCGCAAGGCCGAACTGGACCAGGCAGAGGCCGCCCTCAAGGCCGCCGAAGCCAAGCGTGTCGCCAAGGTCATCGACCCAACAGCAGAGAGCACCACCGTTGCGCTGAACATCGCCGATAGCAAGCAATTGCGTCGGCAACTCGATGCGATTGCCAGCGATGTGGTGAGTTATGAGTGCGACGTCAGCATTCAGGCGCCGCGCACCGAAGATTACCCGTGGCTGGCCACGCTGCTGACCAAACGGGTGAAGAAGCTGGATGCCGACTTCGACCTGAAGATCGAGCGGCAGATTCTGCGCAATGTCCCGGCACAGATGGTTCTGACGCCGCGCAAGCCTTAAAAGAAGAAAATCACAGCCTGCGCAGCTCCTACACCGGTTCGTAGGAGCTGCCGCAGGTTCGGGCCGCGTTCGGACGATCTTTTGTTCATCTTGGCTTATCGCGTTATTTCCAAATGACTGGATGAATGCGAAATAAATGCTAAGAACCTCTATACGGACACGCTAAAATGCCCGCCCGGCTAACCGCTGATCCTTTTCTAACGCGCCCCACAAGGTTCGCTACGTGATCGAGTTTCAAAACGTCCATAAAACTTACCGCGTTGCCGGTAAGGATATTCCTGCACTGCACCCCACCAATCTGTCGATTGAGAACGGTCAGGTGTTTGGCCTGATCGGTCACTCCGGTGCGGGAAAAAGTACCCTGTTGCGTCTGATCAACCGCCTGGAAAACTCCAGCGGCGGCAAGATCATCGTCGATGGCGAAGAAGTCACCGCGCTGGACGCCAATGCGCTGCGCCGCTTCCGTCAGCAAGTCGGGATGATCTTCCAGCACTTCAACCTGCTGGCCTCCAAGACCGTTGCCGACAACGTCGCGCTGCCGTTGACCCTGGCCGGTGAACTGTCGCGCAGCGAGATCGACCTGCGAGTGGCCGAGTTGCTGGCGCGTGTCGGCCTGGCCGACCACGCAAAGAAGTACCCGGCGCAGCTGTCCGGTGGCCAGAAGCAGCGCGTCGGCATCGCCCGCGCCCTGGCAACCAAACCAAAAATCCTGCTGTGTGACGAAGCCACCAGCGCCCTCGACCCGCAAACCACCGCGTCGGTCCTGCAACTGTTGGCCGAGATCAACCGTGAGCTGAACCTGACCATCGTGCTGATCACCCATGAAATGGACGTGATTCGCCGGGTCTGCGACCAGGTCGCCGTGATGGACGCGGGCGTGATCGTCGAGCAAGGTCCGGTGGCCGACGTGTTCCTGCACCCGAAGCACCCGACCACCAAGCGTTTCGTTCAGGAAGACGAGCAAATCGACGAAAGCGAACAGCGCGACGACTTCGCTCACGTGCCGGGCCGTATCGTTCGCCTGACCTTCCAGGGCGACGCGACCTACGCGCCGTTGCTGGGCACCGTCGCCCGCGAAACGGGTGTGGACTACAGCATCCTCGCCGGTCGTATCGACCGCATCAAAGACGTCCCCTACGGGCAATTGACCCTGGCGGTCACCGGCGGCGACATGGACGCGGCGTTTGCCCGCTTCACCGCGGCTGACGTCCACATGGAGGTGCTGCGTTAATGGAAGCCCTGATGAGTTTCTTCGCCAATATCGACTGGTTCGAAATCTGGCAGGCTACCGGCGACACCTTGCTGATGCTCGGTGGTTCGCTGTTGTTCACCGTACTGCTCGGCCTGCCGCTGGGCGTGTTGCTGTTCCTCTGCAGCCCGCGCCAGTTGCTCGAAGCCAAAGGCGTTTACGCCCTGCTGTCGCTGATTGTGAATATCCTGCGCTCGCTGCCGTTCATCATTCTGCTGATCGTGATGATCCCGTTCACCGTATTGATCACCGGCACCTCGCTGGGCGTCGGCGGTGCGATCCCGCCGCTGGTGGTGGGCGCTACGCCGTTCTTCGCCCGTCTGGTGGAAACCGCTCTGCGTGAGGTCGATCGCGGCATTATCGAAGCGACCCAGGCCATGGGCGCGACGACCCGCCAGATCATCGTCAACGCGCTGCTGCCGGAAGCCCGTCCGGGCATTTTCGCAGCGATCACGGTGACCGCGATTACGCTGGTGTCCTACACGGCGATGGCTGGTGTGGTCGGTGCCGGTGGTTTGGGTGACCTGGCGATTCGCTTCGGTTACCAACGCTTCCAGACTGACGTGATGGTAGTGACTGTGGTGTTGCTGCTGGTGCTGGTCCAGGTTCTGCAAACCGTCGGCGATAAGCTGGTGGTGCACTTTTCCCGAAAATAAATGCAATCGCCGGCCACGGCTGGCAGGCGCTTGAAAGGGCGCCTCACAAGGAGTTTGCTGGATGAAAAAACTACTCGTCGCATTCGCTGCCGTTGCAGCGTTCTCCGCTCAGGCCGCTGAAACCCTGACCGTTGCTGCTACTCCGGTTCCGCACGCGGAAATCCTCGAGTTCGTGAAGCCGGCACTGGCCAAAGAAGGCGTAGACCTCAAGGTCAAGGTGTTCACCGACTACGTGCAGCCGAACGTACAGGTTGCCGAGAAACGCCTGGACGCCAACTTCTTCCAGCACCAGCCGTACCTCGATGAGTTCAACAAGGCCAAGGGCACAAACCTGGTGAGCGTTGCCGGCGTGCACCTGGAGCCGCTGGGCGCGTACTCCAGCAAGTACAAGACCCTCGCTGAACTGCCAGGCGGCGCCAACGTGGTGATCCCGAACGACGCCACCAACGGCGGCCGTGCGCTGTTGCTGCTGGAGAAGGCTGGCCTGATCAAGTTGAAGGATTCGAAAAACATCCTGTCGACCGTCAAGGACATCACCGAGAACACCAAGGACCTGAAATTCCGTGAACTGGAAGCCGCGACCATCCCGCGCGTGCTGACCCAGGTCGACCTGGCGCTGATCAACACCAACTACGCGCTGGAAGCCAAGCTCGATCCGTCCAAGGACGCGCTGGTGATCGAAGGCAAGGACTCGCCTTACGTGAACATCCTGGTCGCCCGTCCGGACGACAAGGACAGCGACGCGATGAAGAAACTGGTTGCTGCCCTGCACAGCCCGGAAGTGAAGGCGTTCATTCTGGAGAAATACAAAGGCGCGGTATTGCCGGCGTTCTGATCTACCTCGCGACGCTGATCGTTCCCACGCTCCCGCGTGGGAATGCAGCCAGGGACGCTCTGCGTCCCATTTTAGAAGCGGACGCAGAGCGTCCGGTGAGGCATTCCCACGCAGAGCGTGGGAACGATCAAGATCGCAGCCTGCGATCTTTTTTTATGCCTGAAAAATTACATACGCTTGAGCATCACCGGCAACTGGGCCACCAGTTTCGTGTTGTTCAACGGTGCGCGAATGAACCCGCGCTGGGTGCCGTCCGGCCCGATCACCGCCAGGTTGCCGCTGTGGTCGACGGTGTAGTTGGGTTTGCTGGTGTCAGCCGGAATGAACGGAATGCTCACCGCATTGGCGACTTTCTGCAGGTCTTCGACCGAAGCCGGCGTCAGGCCGACAAACTGCGGATCGAAGTAGCCCAGGTACTGCTTGAGCTGCTTGGGGGTGTCGCGGTTCGGGTCGACGCTGACCAGAATGATCTGCAACTTGTCGACCGCGTCCGCTGGCAGCTCGCTCTTGATCTGCCGCAGTTGCGCCAGGGTGGTCGGGCAGATGTCCGGGCAGAAGGTGTAGCCGAAGAACAGCAGGCTCCATTTGCCTTTCAAGGCGTTGACCGTGACCGGTTGGCCGTCCTGATTGGTCATCTGCACGTCCGGCAGGTTACGGCTTTGCGGCAACAGGATGATCCCGGCGTCGATCAGTGCAGTCGGATCGCCCTGGCCTTTGCCAGACAGTACTTTGTTGACGGTAAGCCCCAGGACCAGCGCGATCAGGGCAACAAGAATGAAGACGGTTTTCTGGGTTCGGGTCATAGGTTCAACATTAAGTAGTGGTCTACGAGCAGGGCGATAAACAGCAGAAACAAGTAGTAAATAGAGTACTTGAAGGTGTTGATCGCCGCGTGCGGCTGAGTGCCACGGTACAGCACCACGGCCCATTGCAGAAACCTCGCACCCAGCCCGAGGGCGCAGATCAGGTACAGCAAGCCGCTCATGTGAATGACGTAGGGCATCAAGCTCACGGCCAGCAGGGCGAAGGTGTAAAGCAGGATGTGGATCTTGGTGTAATGCTCGCCGTGGGTCACCGGCAGCATGGGAATATCGGCCTTGGCGTACTCCTCCTTGCGATGAATCGCCAGCGCCCAGAAGTGTGGCGGGGTCCAGGCAAAGATAATCAGCACCAGCAGCAGCGGTTCGGCGCTGACATGCCCGGTAGCGGCGACCCAGCCCAACAGTGGCGGTGCAGCGCCGGCCAGTCCGCCGATCACGATGTTCTGCGGCGTCGCCCGCTTGAGAAAACCGGTGTAGACCACCGCGTAGCCAAGCAGCGAGGCGAGGGTCAGCCAGGCGGTCAGCGGGTTGGTGAACGCCAGCAGCAGGGCTTGCCCGGCCACCGCCAATAACAGCGCGAAGGTCAGTGCGGCGGTTGGTGAAACCCGGCCTTCGGCCAGTGGCCGCTTGTGCGTGCGCGCCATCACCGCATCAATCCGCCGGTCCACCACATGGTTGACCGCCGCCGCGCCGCCCGCGCACAGTCCGATCCCCAGGTTGCCAAACACCAGCACCGTCCACGGCACCCCGGCACGCGTGGCGAGAAACATACCGACCAGCGACGTGATCAGCATCAACACCACGACTTTCGGCTTGGTCAGCTCCAGATAGTCACGCCAGATCGCTTGGCGCCGTCGTTCGCCGATCAGAGTCGCCATGGCATTTCTCCTTTTATTGTTATCGGCCCGGCCGTGTGTTTACGCAGGCTGAAGCGCCAGCGCCCGGGCGTCTGCTGCCTGACTCGAACCAGGCTGGTTCGTGCGTGATAGTTGACCAGCACCATCGTCAGCAACAGCGCCGCGCCACCCGCGTTATGGGCGACAGCCACCGGTAACGGCAGGTGAAACAGCACATTGCTGATGCCCAGAGTGATCTGCACCGCCAACGCCCCCAGTACCAACCCGGCGAGTCGGGTCATGCCGACGACTTTGAGCTGCCAGGCCAGCCCCAGCAGCACCAGCGTGACCAGCAGCGCGCCAATGCGGTGAGTCAGGTGAATCGCCGTGCGCGCATCGCTGTCGAGCTGCCCGCCGAGGTAATTGGGGCCGATGTGTTGGGTCAGGTGAAAGCCGTTGGCGAAATCAGCCGGTGGCAACCATTGGCCGTGACAAGTGGGGAAGTCGATACAGGCCACCGCCGCGTAGTTGGCACTGACCCAACCGCCAAGGGCGATTTGCCCGATCACCAGCAACAACCCGGCCGTCGCCCAGTACTGCAGACGTCGCGGCACGATCAGCGCCGGCAATACGCCGGACAAGCGCAAGGTCAGCAGAAACAGCAGGCTCAAGGTCGCAAAGCCACCCAGCAAATGTCCCGTCACCACCTGCGGCCAGAGCTTGAGGGTGACCGTCCACATGCCAAAGGCCGCTTGGGCAAACACCACCGCCAGCAAGAACAACGGCAGCTTCAGGGGTTGGTCCAGATGATGGCGATGAGTCCAGGAACGCGCCGCCAGCAACACAATCAGCAAGCCAAGGGTGCCGGCGAAATAGCGGTGAATCATCTCGTTCCAGCCCTTGTGGGCAACCACCGGCGTGTCTGGAAAATGCAACTCGGCATGGGCCAGTTGGGCTTCGCTCTTCGGCACGCTGATAAACCCGTAGCAACCCGGCCAGTCCGGGCAACCAAGGCCGGCATGGGTCAGCCGGGTATAGGCGCCCAGCAAGACGACAATCAGTGCCAGCAAGGTGGCAAACAGCGCGAGGCGAAATCCAGGTTTGGCCATGACGATGCCCTTATCCGATGTTCGACAGTTTCAGCAGGTGGCGCAGGTCGTTGAGCAGGTCCTTGCCTTTGACGGTAGGGTCGAAGCGCAGCACCAGATTGCCGTGCGGATCGATGATCCAGAGCTGCGCCGAGCCTTTGCCCTGAACATTTTTAGTGTAGATCGAAAGGTCCAGTGGATAACGCTGCAACTGCGGGTATTCGCGCTTGAGCTTGTCCTCATAGTCCGCGCTCAAGGGTTGGGCCACGGCCAATGCATGGCTGGCACGCGAGGCATCACGACCCAGAGCGACCTGAATCTGCCGGGCCAGGTACACCAACTGCTGACAATCGACCGAGCAGTCCTGCGGTGCGGTCACCAGCATCTGCCAGCGGTCTTCGTCCGCCTGCACCCCCAACTCGGCACGGCTCTGACCGTTGCCGATCAGTTCACCGTGATAGCTGCGACCTTCCGGCACCCAGAACTGCAACTTGTACATGCCGGTGGCGAGGATCATCGGACCAATCACCATCAGCAGGATCAGCACCAACTGCCAGCGCCCACGACGACGCTGTGGCGTCTGCGCTTCAGACATGTTGGGTGGATTCATGGCCGCTCCCATGCTGTTTCTCCTTTGCGTTGTGCCATCCGAAATAGAGATAAAGACCGAACAGCGCGAGCGCCATGGCGAACCACTGCACGGCATAACCGAGGTGTTTTTCCGGCCCCATGGCCACGACCGGCCAATCGGCCTCGTAGGACGCCGGACCGGCTTCTTCACGTAATTCGTAAGCAAACCCGGTTCGGCCCAGCTCGCTCCAGAGCTTGGCCGGATCGATCGCCGTCACCAGCCGTGGCCAGTTGGCGTTTGCCGGATCGGCGTGCAGTTGAAAGGTCGCGCCCGGGGGGACATACACCCAGGCGTCGAGACTCAACGATTGCTCGGGGGTGGTGAACACTGGCGGTGTGCGCCGGTTCGGCCACGGCAGCCAGCCGCGATTGAGCAATAACCAGAGACCGCTCGCCTGGTCGTGAAAGGGTTGCAGCAGCTCGACCCCTGGCCGGCCATTACGAGTGCGGTTGTCGAGCAGGTAACTGTGGGCCGCATCGAACTGGCCATGCAGGCGAACGCGTCGGAATGCCGGGTCTTGTGTGCTCGACAGTTGTTCACTGGCCATCGGTTCAGCCACGCGGCGTTCGGCGTAACTCTCCAGCAACACGCGTTTCTGCTCGCCCCGGCTCAATTGCCAAAACCCCAGAAAGACCAGCAACGGCAGCAGCGCGAGGACCACCAGGGTCGGCGCGATGCCCGGCGCAAAGCGCTTCATGGCGCTGCCGAAAAGTTGATAAACAGGGTAGCTATACTCAAGTACATTGCATTCCCCCGGAGTCTCACCATGCTCAAAGCAGCCATCGTCCTGATGCTGATTGCCACGGTTGTCAGCCTGTTCAGCGGCCTGTTTTTTCTGGTCAAGGACGACAGCAGCTCAAAACGCCTGGTTACCGCCCTGAGTGTTCGTGTCGGCCTGGCTGCCATCACCGTCGGCTTGATTGCCTGGGGATTCTTCAGCGGCCAGTTGGTGTCCAGCGCCCCTTGGTAAGTGCCGCCTCAAAGCACGTAAACGAAGACAAACAGGCCAATCCATACCACATCGACGAAGTGCCAATACCAACTGGCCGCCTCGAAGCCGAACTGGTGATCGCCATCGAAATGCCCACGCATGATCCGCATCAGCATCACGAATAGGATGATCGTGCCGATGGTCACGTGAGCGCCGTGGAAACCGGTCAGCATGAAGAAGGTCGCGCCATACACGCCTGAGCCCAGGGTCAGCCCCAGTTCGTGATAGGCGTGGATGTATTCCTTGGCCTGGAAGCTGAGGAACGCACAGCCCAGCAGTACCGTCAGCGCCAGCCAGAGCTTCAGTGCACCGCGATGGCCCTTTTTCAAGGCATGGTGGGCGATGGTCACCGTGACGCTGGAACTCACCAGCAACACCGTGTTCAGCAACGGCAAGCCCCAGGGGCTGATGACTTCCTTGGGCGGCGGGAAGAGTGTCGGGTCAGGGGTGTGCAGCAGCGGCCAGGCGAACTGGAAATTCGGCCAGAGCATGTGCGCGATGCCCTTGCCGCCCTCACCGCCGAGCCACGGCCCGGACAGGTTGCGCACGTAGAACAGCGCACCGAAGAAGGCGATGAAGAACATCACCTCGGAGAAAATGAACCAGCTCATGCCCCAGCGGAACGAGCGATCGAGCTGCGAGCTATACAACCCTGCGCGGCTTTCCTTGATCACCGTGCCGAACCAGCCGAACAGCATGTAGGCCAGCAACAGACCGCCAACGAAGAAGATCAGCGGGCCATGGGATTCAGGGCGCGCTGCCTTGAGGTCGTTGAACCAGGTGGCCAGGCCAAATACGGTGACGAACATGCCGATCGTGGCAATGATCGGCCATTTGCTCTGGGCGGGAACGTAATAATGCTCATGACTTGCCATTTATTGTTCTCCTTATCGGGCACGCTTGAACGCCTCAAGGACCGGCATTGGTGTTGGCCACGACCGGTGGATGACGTGCGGTAATATCGAACAGCGTGTAAGCCAGCGTCAGGTGCTTCACATCCTTGGAAATCTCACGGTCAACGATGAAACGGACGGGCATTTCGATTCGTTCACCGGGTTGCAGCACCTGCTGGGTGAAGCAGAAGCACTCGGTCTTGTGGAAATACACCGCTGAGTCGCCTGGAGAAATGCTCGGTATCGCCTGCGCACTCATCGGGTGATCGGTCGGGTTGCGGGCGACAAAGATCATCTCGTTCACCGCCCCCGGATTGATCACCATGTCGTCGGCCTTGGGATAAAACTCCCAGACCATGTCCACGGCGTTGGTCGACAGAAACTGCACGCGGATTTGCCGCGATTTATCGACCACCTGCTCGCCTTCGTACTGCCCGGCGGTTTTGCCGTTGATGCCGAATGCCTTGCACATCACGTCGTAGATCGGTACCAGGGCAAACCCGAAGACAAACATGCTGGCCACCACTAACAGCAGCCGGGTGACCAGCTTCTTCATGGAAATAGAGTCAGCCATGACGGCGGGCCTCAGCGGCTATAACGTTCATTTCACTTCCGGTGGCGTGACAAAGGTGTGATACGGCGCCGGCGACGGCACGCTCCACTCCAGGCCTTCTGCCCCTTCCCAGGGTTTCGCCGGGGCTGCCGGACCGCCACGGATGGTCTTGATCACGATGAACAGGAAGAAGATCTGCGTCGCCCCGAAGGTGAACGCACCAATCGACGACACCATGTTGAAGTCGGCGAACTGCAGGTTGTAGTCCGGAATCCGCCGTGGCATACCCGCCAGGCCCACAAAGTGCATCGGGAAGAAGGCCATGTTCATGCCGATGAACGACAGCCAGAAGTGCAGCTTGCCGAGGGTTTCGTCGTACATGTGGCCGGTCCATTTCGGCATCCAGTAGTAGGCCGAAGCGAAGATCCCGAAGATCGCCCCCGGCACCAGCACGTAGTGGAAGTGTGCGACCACGAAGTAGGTGTCCTGGTACTGGAAGTCCGCCGGGGCGATGGCCAGCATCAACCCGGAGAACCCGCCAATCGAGAACAGGATCACGAACGCCACGGCAAACAGCATCGGTGTCTCGAAGGTCAGCGAGCCCTGCCACATCGTGCTGACCCAGTTGAACACCTTGACCCCGGTGGGCACCGCGATCAGCAGCGTCGCGTACATGAAGAACAGCTCGCCCACCAGCGGGATGCCGACCACGAACATGTGGTGCGCCCAGACGATGAACGACAGGAAGGCAATACTCGCCGTGGCGTAAACCATCGAGGTGTAGCCGAAGAGTGGCTTGCGAGAGAAGGTCGGAATGATCGAGCTGACGGCACCGAACGCCGGCAGGATCATGATGTACACCTCGGGGTGGCCGAAGAACCAGAACACGTGCTGGAACAGCACCGGATCACCGCCACCGGCAGCGCTGAAGAAGCTGGTGCCGAAGTGGATATCCATCAGCATCATGGTCACGCAACCCGCCAGCACCGGCATCACCGCGATCAACAGGAACGCGGTGATCAGCCAGGTCCAGACGAACAGCGGCATTTTCATCAGGGTCATGCCCGGGGCACGCAGGTTGAGGATGGTGGCGATCACGTTGATCGCGCCCATGATCGAACTGATACCCATCAAGTGGATGGCAAAGATGAAGAAGGTTACGCTTTCCGGCGCGTAGGTCGTTGATAGCGGGGCGTAGAAGGTCCAGCCGAAGTTCGGTCCGCCACCCGGCATGAACAGCGTCGACACCAGCAGCAGGAACGCTGCCGGCAACAGCCAGAAGCTGAAGTTGTTCATCCGCGGCAGGGCCATGTCCGGCGCGCCGATCATCAGCGGGATCATCCAGTTGGCGAGGCCGACAAACGCCGGCATCACCGCACCGAAGACCATCACCAGACCGTGCATGGTGGTCATCTGATTGAAGAATGCCGGTTCGACGATCTGCAGGCCGGGCTGGAACAACTCGGCGCGAATCACCATGGCGAACGAGCCACCCAGCAGGAACATCATGAAGCTGAACCACAGGTACAGCGTGCCAATGTCTTTGTGGTTGGTGGTCAGCACCCAGCGCATCAGGCCCTTGGCCGGACCATGGACGTGGTTGTCGACGATTGCATGACCGTGGTCATCGTTCACAGCATTCATGGCCTGTCTCCTGCAAACGGGTGGGCTGGGCGGCTCGGGGTGATTAGCCCCAAGCGTTCAAGGGAACACGCAATAGACCGGGTCATTTGCTTGCCGCCTGTTTGAGGGCCAGTACGTCTTTAGGGGTGACCATGTCGCCTTTGTTGTTGCCCCAGGCATTTCGTTCGTAGGTCACGACGGCCGCGATATCGACTTCCGACAGCTGCTTGCCGAACGCCGCCATGGCGGTGCCGGGTTTGCCGAAGAACACACGATGCAGATGGTCTTCTATTGGCCCGGTCGCGATGGGCGAACCTTTGAGTGCCGGGAACAGCGGTGGCATACCCTGGCCTTCAGGCTGGTGACAGGCAGCACAGGTGGTGTGATAAATCTTGTCGCCGCGTTCCTTCAGCTCGTCGAGGGTCCACTCTTTACTGGTCAGCTCCTTGAGCTTGGCGGCGTCGGCTTTGCGCTCAGTCAGCCAGGTGTCGTAGTCGGCCTGGGTTTTGACGTCTACCACAATCGGCATGAAGCCATGGTCCTTGCCGCACAGTTCGGCGCACTGGCCACGGTAGATGCCGGGCTTGTCGACGCGGGTCCAGGCTTCGTTGACGAACCCTGGAATCGCATCGCGCTTGACCGCAAACGCCGGCACCCACCACGAGTGGATGACGTCGGCAGAGGTCACCAGAAAGCGCACCTTGGCACCGATCGGTAGCACCAGCGGCTGATCGACTTCCAACAGGTAATTTTCGCCTTTGGCACTTTTGTTGTGGATTTGCTCTTGCGGTGTGGCCAGGTTGCTGAAGAACTCGACGTCCTGACCCAGGTATTTGTAGTGCCACTTCCACTGATAACCGGTGATCTGGATATCTATATCCGGCTCACTGGTGTCATACATCTTGATCAGGGTCGCGGTCGCCGGAACGGCCATGGCGACCAGAATGATGAAAGGCACCACGGTCCAGAGGATCTCGACCGTCGTACTTTCATGGAACTTGGCGGCCACCTGCCCGGTGGAGCGTCGATGCAGCATCATCGACCAGAACATGGCGCCGAAAACGATGATGCCGATCACCACACAGATCCAGAAAATGGTCATGTGCAGGTCGAATACTGCGTGACTGACTTCAGTCGCTCCAGGCGCCATATTCACAGTCCAGGCCGCTTGCGCCTGACCGAAAATCGACCACAACAGGAGGCCCATCCAGACATGTGGATGTCGCATCATTGCGGGTTCCCCTTATCGTTCTTGTTATCCCGCCGGCTAACACCGACGGCAAGGGAGCGGCTTTTTCAGACTACGAACTTGAATCGCCGGGCCTTGCTGCCTACGCAGTCGGGCGTCATCAGCTAACTCCATTCAGATCCGAGTATAGACAGCGAGTGCGCCCCCGCAATGCGATGGCGTAAATGAGCTGAAACACCTGACACTTGCGCCACAGGCCACGGATGGAGAAGGATGTGGGATTGGTGATGGCAAATCGATATAACGCAGTGGCATGAAAGGTGAAATAATTATGACAAATACGTCTTAGCCACTTGTATAAGCAGGCTAACTTATGTCTTCCCCTATTTCCTTGCATTCGTTTCCTGGAGTTTTCATGAACACCGCCGCATTGCGCGAGCAGATTCAACGTGCACAACAACATGAAGCCGAAACCGGTCAGCTGACCCGTCAGCTGGAAGTCCAATTGCCGCACCTGCATTCATCCATTCAATTGCCAGACATCGACGCCAAGGGCGTGATGACCCGTTTTGTCACTGCTTATATAGAACAAGTGCCGGACTTGCTCGACGCTGCCAACGACGTAGCGCGCGAAGCGGGGATCGAGTCGCAGATCAAACCGGTGCTGAAAATCGCCGAGCAGTTCTTCCTCCAGCCACCGGCAATCATGGCCGGTCACGTTGGTCTGGATGGTCTGTTGGACGAAGCCTATCTGGCGCATCGCCTGGTAGAAGAGGTTAACGACCTCTACATCAAACATTTCGGCCAGCCACTGATCCCATTGGACATGACTGTCGCCAACCTGATTGCCCACCAACTGATCGGCGAGGACTTCGCCAATCAACTGGATGAGGCTGTACATCACGCCGTCGACGAGATGCTGAATGAAGAAAGCTTCGCGCTGGAATCCGTCGAAGCCTACCGGGAAAAGCTCAACAGCCCGGACACTGGCGCCGCCTGGAAGCGCTGGCCGTGTTTGTCGCGCCAGCTGGGCGTAGGTCTGGAACTGGATCAACCAGCCGCTTGATCCGCAGCGTCTAAAAGATCGCAGCCTTCGGCAGCTCCTACGGATGAATGTAATTCTCTGTAGGAGCTGCCGGAGGCTGCGATCTTTTGCTTTAAACCCTGACGGATCCCATCCCCACGGTTGTCCGCAGTCGCCCCTCCAGCCTGCGCTTCAAACCGCGCGCCTCGATCAACAATTTCGAGCCTTTGCTGGCATTGGCCCGCCCCCACTCCTCAAGCAATTCAAGGCATGAGTGGTCGATATAACTCAGGTTATTCAGCGGCACATGCACCGTCGCGCCCGCCGGAATAGCCCCCAGCACCCGGGTCAACGCCGGCACCTTGAGAAAGGTCGCAGCCCCCATCAATCGCAACTCCATTTCGCCCTCTGCCGGAAGGTCGACCAGGCTGATTTTCAGCCGCGAAGCCTTCCAGGCCAACTTCGCCAGGGTCAAGCCAAAACCGACCAGCACCCCCGTCAGCAAGTCGCTGAAGATAATCGCCAGCGCGGTCACCGCGTAGGTAATCATCGGCATCCGGCCATACCGTCCCAGTCCGCGAAACGCCTTCAAATCCACCAGTTTCACCCCGGTGTACACCAGCACGCCTGCCAGACTGGCAACCGGGATGCTTTGCAGCACACTGGACAGCAGCAACACAAATGCCAGCAGCCAGACACCGTGAAAAATCGCCGATAACCGCGTTTTGGCGCCGGCCTGTACGTTGGCTGAGCTGCGCACGATCACGCCCGTCATTGGCAGAGCGCCGACCAGACCGCAGAGCATGTTGCCGATGCCTTGGGCGGACAGTTCGCGGTCGAAATCCGAACGCTCGCCGCTGTGCATGCGATCTACCGCAGCGGCCGAAAGCAGGGTTTCGGCGCTGGCAATGAAAGCCACGGCGAATGCGGCGATCAGCAGGTTGGGGTCGGCCAGATTCAACAGGTCGGACGGTTTCAGCCAGTCAATCGCCTCGGCCAGGTTAGCCGGGACTTCGACCCGCTTGACGTTCAATGCCAGCGCCAGACTGGCAAGGGTCGCCAAACCAACGCCGAGCAAGGCGCCGGGAATAAAGCGCAGCGCTTGCGGGCGAAATTTCTCCCACAGTCCCATGACCAGAATCGTCGACAGCCCAAGCAGACCGGCCTGCCAACCCAGCCCGCCACCCAGCGTCGGCAAGGCTTGGGCAACGGCCGCCGGAAACCCGCTGAGGTTGTCCAGGCCTGAGGGTTTAGGGACTCCGTCGAGCATCACATGTATCTGCGACAGCACGATCAGCACCCCGATGCCTGCCAGCATGCCGTAAACCACCGCTGGCGCCGTCACGCGGAACCAGCAGCCCAGCCGCAAACGCCCGGCCACCAGTTGCAGAAACCCGGCCAGTAGCAAAATCGGCCCGAGCATCGCCACACCATGCTGGCGCACCAGTTCAAAGACCAATACCGCCAGCCCTGCGGCCGGACCACTGACTTGCAGCGGCGAACCCGCCAGCCAACCGACCACCAGGCCACCGATAATCCCGGTGATCAGGCCCTTGGCCGGCGGCATGCCGGAAGCGATTGCAATCCCCATGCATAAGGGCAGGGCGACCAGAAACACCACCACCGAAGCCAACAGCTCCCGTGGCAAAACAGCTTTCAATTGCGCAGCACGCATTTGCGTTCTCCTGAGATTCTTCAGGCGTGGCGAAGCCCGACCGCTTTTTCAGCAGTCTTGGCCAAACCAGACAAGGTGTTTAGGAGGATTTAGAAGCGCGCTTTGGGCGTCGCCACGGGAATCGGATGACTGCCGTCCAGAGGCAGGAAGCAGCCCTTATCCGCGTCGTAGGCTTTTATTTCGCTGGTTTCGATACTGTAGACCCAACCATGGATAAACAGCTGACCGTTGGCCATGCGCGAGGCCACTGAGGGGTGAGTGCGCAAATGCTGCAACTGGGCGATGACGTTTTCTTCGGTCAGCACCTGCATGCTTTCGTTTTCGTCAGCGCAATGGCAGTTTTCCTGGACCATGGTTTTAGCGACTTCGGCGTGACGTAGCCAGGCTTTGACCGTGGGCATTTTTTCCAGGCTTTGCGGATTGAGTACAGCACGCATGGCACCGCAATCGGAATGCCCACAAATGATGATGTGCTGCACGCCAAGAGCCAGCACTGCATATTCGATGGCCGTGGAAACCCCGCCGTTCATCTGGCCATAGGGCGGCACTACGTTGCCAACGTTGCGGGTGACAAACAGATCGCCAGGAGCGCTTTGGGTAATCAATTCGGGAACGATGCGAGAGTCCGCGCACGCAATGAACATCGCCCGGGGCCGCTGAGCCGTGGCGAGTTTCTTGAAGAGTTCTTCCTGTTGCGGGAAGACCTCGTGGTGGAAGTGTAAAAAACCGTCAACGATGTGCTGCAGCGCTGCATCGGCGCTTTCGGCCTCGGGCAGGGCGGAAGCCGACGCAGCCAACGGCTGTTTATCCTTGTCACTCATGATTCATCCTCTTTGACGGAGTAGGGAAATTTTCCCGTTTTACCTGGGATAAAGCCAGCGACTGGTAAGGAAACATCCAGATCGCCGGTCAGTGACCATCCAGTCACTCGATGAACAAGGTAACCACCGAAACTTAACTCAAACTGAATCAACCGCTCTAGAACGTACGTTCCAGGTTGAAAAAACGTGACCAGAGTACCAACGCCTAGCGTTTTCCACTACTCAACCATAGGCCAATTGTTGCTAAAGCAACGACATTTGAGCACCGGGCGGACAAAAGGCTGTGCAGTCCAGGTTGAAGCCTTCACGTTGATTGAGCCCAAGACGTTTTATTGTTTTGGCGAAGCGTTGCGCCAACAGATCGGCGAACGGTCCTTCGCCACGCATCCGAGCGCCAAAGCGGCTGTCATACAGTTCACCGCCACGGCTTTGGCGGATCAAGCTCAATACATGGGCTGCACGCTGCGGATAGTGGGCCGCCAGCCACTCCTCGAACAGCGGCGCCACTTCCAGCGGCAGACGCAGCATCATGTAGGCCGCACTCTGCGCACCGGCCGCGTGAGCTTCGGTCAGCAGGCTTTCCAGTTCACTGTCGTTGATCATCGGGATCATCGGCGAACACAAAACACCTACCGGAATCCCGGCCTCACGCATGACCCGAATCGCCCGCAACCGCGCCTTCGGGGCGGCCGTTCGCGGCTCAAGGATGCGCTTGAGCTCATCGTCGAGGCTGGTCAGGCTGATCATCACCGCCACCAGCCGCTGTTCGGCAAGCTCACCGAGCAGATCCAGATCACGAAGAATCAACGAGCCTTTAGTGATGATCGTCACCGGATGCCGGTAACGCAGCAGCACCTGGAGAATCCGCCGGGTGATTTTGTGTTCACGCTCGATCGGCTGATAGGGATCGGTATTTGAGCCCAGGTTGATCGGCGCACACTGATAACCACGCTTGGAAAGCTGCTGCTCCAACACGTCGGCAGCGTTGCTTTTAGCGATCAGCTTCGTCTCGAAATCCAGCCCGGGCGACAGGTCCCAATAGGCATGACTGGGTCGTGCATAGCAGTAGATGCAGCCGTGCTCGCAACCTCGATAGGGGTTGATCGAACGATCGAAGGGCAGGTCGGGCGAGTTGTTGCGGGTGATGATGGTTTTCGCCGTCTCGATGCACACCTCGGTGCCTTGGGTCAGTGGTGCTTCCTGGTACCAACCATCGTCTTCGACCACCGAACGGTTCGGTGCAAAGCGATTGTGCGGGTTGCTGGCGGTCCCGCGTCCCCGAGGTGGCAAGGGCGTGAACATTGGAAAAACCCTCATGACTGTATGCACATACAGTATCGGAAGATCCAATGTCAGGCCAGTGCCGTTCGGCACCTTCAGCGAAAAGATCAGGCTAGCCGCCTACCCACTCTATATAACTACTTGCTAACCACGCTATATACGCAAGAATGAGAAACATATAAGCATTGGTCATCCGATAAAGATAACCCGTACTATCCTTGGCACACGCACCACCATACTGAATAACCATTAAAAGGATTTAACAATGTCTTTCTTTAATCAACGCGGTATCTTTCTGCAACTAATGCAGCCGGGTCCTTCTGAACCCAACACCCTGGTTTCACTGCAACTTGCCCGTAAAGAACTTGGTTGGGATGCGGACAATGAAATGCAAACCGAGACGCTGGTGAAATCGATTTTCATGACGGCGGTTTCCAGCGACGGCGGGCGCTCCTTCACCCTCGGGGCCGTGCGCAAGGATGTGGACGGTGATGGTGATATTGATGCCGAGGACAAAGCCAAGCTGCTGGCGCTGGCCAAAGCCTATGCCAATATTGTAAATCCCTGATGGGACCTGATTCGGTACTTTATAATACCGATTGAAACTCAGAAACTAACGCCGGCGAAAACAGATTCGCAGGCGTTAGTTATTTCAATTTAAAACCACCAAAAACATTTAACTAATTACCCAAATCGCTTAATAATTTTTTTCACCTTTAAAACTCACCCCATCCCCCCTTCTGATCCGACAAACACGCGACAACTGCCATCCTCGTAACAGTCGAAGGCACCCTCAGGCTTAACGATTCTTTGACAAGCACCTCACAGAGCTTTGACTGCTCAGGGTTCAGGCTGGGATTTAGTCACCCATTCCTTCATCCACGGCTCCCTGACTCATGTCGAAAAACCACCTCTTGCTCGCACTGTGCCTGTCGCTCATGGCGTTATTTGCGTTCGATCAGGTTCTGGCCGAGCAAACCCAATCCATCCGTCCTACAGAATGGGCCCAGCCGGTCGAAGCGCAGTACGGCCTTTACCAGATGTCACCAACCCTCTATCGCAGCACACTTCCCGATCACGGAGCGCTGCCATTGCTGGAAAAACTCCAGATTGCGACGGTGATCAACTTTCTGCCCGAGTCCGACGCAAGCTGGCTATCGACACCCGGCATCAACCTGGTGCAATTGCCGTACAAGACCAGCGATGTCGATGACAGCGAGGTGCTCAGTGCATTGCGGGCCATTCAAACCGGTCAAAGCAAAGGCCCGGTGTTGATCCATTGCAAACGCGGATCGGATCGCACTGGCCTGATGGCTGCGATGTACCGCGTGGTGGTACAAGGCTGGAGCAAGGAAGACGCCCTCAACGAAATGACCCAGGGCGGTTTCGACGACAACACCCACTTCAAGAACGGCATTCGCTACATGATGAAGGCAGATATCGACAAACTGCGTACCGCACTGGCCAACGGCGATTGCAGTACCAGTGTGTTTGCGACCTGCTCGATGAAAAGCTGGTTGAAAACGGTCAATAGCGAAAAACCGAAGATCTGAGGGGCGCGCCACAACCAGACCCGGCCCCAAGCAGGCAAGGAGGGGGTCGTGAACATACAATCGAGGAGTGTGGCGTCAGTCGATAAATACCGCCCTTGAGCGCTCAGGCTCAAAGGCGGATTACCAAGCGCCGGGTGATCAGGAGTGATCGTCGGACTTTTTCTTCAGCTTCGGATTGGGAAAGAACTGCACAGCCTGGACCTTGGCGTCCGGGACTTTCAACGCGGTGGTATTGACCCGCGTACCCAATTCCTTGGGCACTGACAGACCTTGCTCGTTCAGCGTGTCGGAATAACCACAGGCCACGCATTCGCGGTGCGGCACCTCGTCTTCGCTCCACATCATCAACTTGTCCGGCTCGCTGCACGCCGGGCAGACTGCCCCGGCGATGAAGCGTTTCTTGGTTTTGCTCACTGGCGCGTCACTCATGCTGCCGCGTCCTCGTCGAGGCCGCTGTGGCGCAAGAGTGCGTCAATCGACGGCGCACGTCCGCGGAAATCGACGAACAGCACCATCGGCTCCTGAGAACCGCCGCGGGCCAGGATCGCCTCGCGGAACGCACGACCGGTGGCGGCATTGAGCACGCCGTCTTCCTCGAACTTCGAGAAGGCATCGGCCGACAGCACTTCAGCCCACTTGTAGCTGTAGTAACCCGCCGCGTAACCGCCAGCGAAGATATGCGCGAAGCTGTTAGGGAAACGGTTGTAGGCCGGCGGACGCATTACCGAAACCTCGTCGCGCACGCCTTCAAGCACTTGCAGTACGCTGCGACCGTCGCCATGGGTAGCGTGCAGCTCGAAGTCGAACAGCGAGAATTCCAGCTGGCGAACCATCATCAGTCCGGACTGGAAGTTCTTCGCGGCGAGCATTTTTTGCAGCAGGTCCTGCGGCAGTGGCTCGCCGGTTTCGTAATGACCGGAGATCAACGCCAGGCCTTCGGGCTCCCAGCACCAGTTTTCCATGAACTGACTTGGCAGCTCGACCGCGTCCCACGCCACGCCGTTGATCCCGGACACACCGGAATATTCAACGCGGGTCAGCAGGTGATGCAGGCCGTGACCGAATTCGTGGAACAGCGTGGTGACTTCATCGTGGGTCAACAGGGCAGGCTTGCCACTGTCGGCCGGGGTGAAGTTGCACACCAGATTGGCCACCGGGCTTTGCAATACACCTTCAGCGGTGCGGCGACGGTCGCGGGCGCCGTCCATCCAGGCACCGCCGCGCTTGTTGGCACGGGCATACAGGTCGAAGAAGAAGCGCCCGACGTGTTCGCCGTTTTCCTTGATTTCGAACAGGCGAACGTCCGGGTGCCAAGTATCGAAGCCTTTCAGCTCGGCGATTTCGATACCGTACAGACGCTGGACGATGCCGAACAGGCCGCTCAGGACTTTATCGATCGGGAAGTACGCACGAAGCGCTTCCTGAGCAACGCTGTAACGCTGTTCACGGAGTTTTTCGCCGTAGAAACCGCTGTCCCAGCTTTGCAGATCAGGGCAGCCCTGTTCGGCAGCGTAGGCTTTGAGTTGTTCCAGATCCTGCGCGGCGAACGGTTTGCTGCGCTTGGCCAGGTCGCGCAGGAAGCTCAGCACCTGATCGCTGGACTCAGCCATTTTGGTCGCCAGGCTCAGCTCCGAGAAACTGGCGAACCCCAGCAGCTTGGCCAGCTCCTGACGCAGGTCGAGGATCTCTTCCATCACTGGGCTGTTATCGTTCTGACCGGCGTTCGGGCCTTGGTCCGACGCACGGGTGCAGTAAGCGGCGTAGACTTCTTCGCGTAGCGCGCGGTCTTGGGCGTAGGTCATCACCGCGTAGTAGCTCGGGAATTCCAGGTTGATCAGCCAGCCTTGCAGATCTTTGGCTTGGGCCGCAGCAGCCATTTGCGCCTTGGCCGAATCGGTCAGGCCGGCGAGGGTGGCCTCATCGGTGATGTGTTTGGTCCAGGCCTGGGTGGCATCGAGCAATTGGTTGGAGAAATGGCTGCCCAGCTCGGACAGCTTGCTCTGCACCTCGGCGTAACGTTTTTGCTCAGCTGCCGGCAAATCGATACCCGACAAACGGAAGTCACGCAGCGCGTGTTCCAGTATGGTTTTTTGCGCGACATCGAAACCGGCCGCTTCCGGGCTATTGACCAGCGCTTCATAGGCCTGGAACAGTTCGCGGTTCTGGCCCATTTCAGTGGCGTAGGCGCTCAGCGCCGGCAGGCAGGACTCGTAAGCCTCACGCAGTTCGGCACTGTTGCACACCGCATTCAGGTGACTGACCGGGCTCCAGGCTGCGCCCAGGCGATCGTTCAGTTCGTCCATCGCCAGTACCAGACCCGCCCAGGTAGGCTGTTTGCCCTGGCTCTTGAGGATCTCGGCGATGGCGGCGCGGTTGTCCGCGAGGATCTGTTCGATGGCCGGTTGTACGTGCTCGGCGCGGATCGCCGAGAACGGCGGCAGGTCGTAGGGCTGCAAAAGAGGATTGTTCACGCTCACGGTTGGCACCTTGGCTGGAAGAAACATGCGGCCATCTTAATTACAATCGACGCCAACCGCAGCTATCAACAACAGAGAGAGAGCCTATCGTGTCCCTTCGCAAGTACCAGAACCACACCCCCATGCTCGGTAAAGGCGCCTTTGTCGACAGCTCGGCGGTGGTGATCGGCGACATCGAAATAGGCGAAGACAGCTCGGTCTGGCCGCTGACCGTGATTCGCGGCGACATGCACCGCATCCGCATTGGCCAGCGCACCAGCGTGCAGGATGGCTGCGTGCTGCACATTACCCACGCCGGGCCCTTCAACCCCGACGGTTTCCCGCTGTTGATCGGCGACGACGTGACCATCGCCCACAAAGTCATGCTGCACGGCTGCTCCGTCGGCAACCGGGTCCTGATCGGCATGGGCAGCATCGTCATGGACGGCGCGGTGGTCGAAGACGAGGTGATCATCGGCGCTGGCAGCCTGGTGCCACCGGGAAAACGCCTGGAAAGCGGTTTCCTCTATGTCGGCAGCCCGGTGAAACAGATCCGTCCACTGACTGACAAGGAACGGGCGTTTTTCACCTACAGCGCAGCGAATTACGTGAAGCTCAAAGACCTGCATCTGGCCGAAGGCTACGACCAGCTCTGACTTAGGCAGACTCACTCAGGAATCTTCATGCATTACCAAACCGTTTTATTCGACCTCGATGGCACCCTGACCGACCCGCGTGAGGGCATCACTCGCTCGATCCAGTTCGCCTTGAGCAAACTGGAGATCGACGAGCCTGACCTGACCAAGCTCGAACACTTCATCGGCCCGCCGTTGCTGCAAGCCTTCATGCAGTTCTACGACTTCGACGAGCCCAAGGCCTGGGAGGCGGTGAATTTCTATCGCGAGCGCTTCAAGGTTACCGGCCTGTACGAAAACCGCGTATTCGACGGTGTCATGCCATTGCTGGAAACCCTTGATGGGCAAGGGCGGCAGCTGTATATCGCGACGTCGAAGCCGTGGGTTTTCGCCCGGGAAATCGCCCGGCACTTCGGTTTCGATCGGCACTTCAAAGTGATCTACGGCAGCGAACTGGATGGCACCCGCACCGATAAGGTCGAGCTGATTGCCCATTTGATGGCCGAAGAAGGCCTGGCCCCGGCCACCACACTGATGATCGGCGACCGCAAACACGACCTGATCGGCGCCAGGCGCAACGGTCTGGACGCAGCGGCGGTGGGTTATGGCTTCGGCAGCCACGAAGAATTGAGCGCCGAACAGCCGGCGTATCACTTCGAGACACTGGCCGAGTTGCATCAGGCGTTTTTGCGGGGCTAACCGCTGGACCGCTTTTGTGGCGAGGGAGCTTGCTCCCGCCCGCCGGTCCGCGCTCGGGCGCAGCAGTCGTAACCTGTGGAAGGTGTTCAACTTGAAACACCGTGCCGCATGATATTGGGGTCGCTGCGCGACCCAGCGGGAGCAAGCTCCCTCGCCACAGGGCTACTTGCCAGCCAACGCTTTCAGCGCTGCCTTGCGCTGCTCAACCGGCAGCGCCCCCAATTTCTCCACCGCCGCATAAAACTTCAGCCAATCTCCACCCGACTGTTTGAACACTTCGGAAAACGCCGGCACCCACTGGTCATAGAGTCCGAATGGCAGCAGCCGGGCGTTGTTCATCGGCGCATTGATCCAGGCATCAAAGCGCTTGTCGCCGGCCCATTGACTGTTGCGCAGGGCCCGATAATCGCTGCGCAAACGTTCGAACTCGGCGGCTTTACGCTGGCGCATCTGTTCAGTCGCAAGGGGCAATGCATAGAGTTTTTCGAGTCGCGTACGGGTGCCCAGAATCAGCCGGGTGAATTGATCACGTTGCTGCTCTTGAGCCTTGCCGGCCGGCGGTAAACCGCGAGCTGCAAGCCATTGGCGGGTGCCTTCCTGTTCGACGAAGGTGGCGAAAGACTCGTTGAACTCCGTGTCGTCCTTCACATAAAACCGCTGATGCGCCAGTTCGTGAAAAATCAGCGTCGCCAGACGCTCGTCACCCCAGTTCATCATTGAACTGATGATCGGGTCGTTGAACCAGCCCAAGGTCGAATAGGCTTCAACACCGCTGATCGACACATCCATGCCCTGCAGGCGCAGCAGCGCAGCGTTGCCTCGCGCGGCGCTCTGGCTGTAGTACCCGCGATAGGCCACGCACCCGGCAATCGGAAAGCAATGATTCTGCGGCTTGAGGGAAAACTCCGGCGTGGCGAACACATTCCACACCACATACGGTCGGCCGATATCGGCATAGAGGCGATAACTTTTGTTATCTGGCAGGTGCAACTGCTGACTCGCGAACTCGCGGGCCTTTTGCGACTGGGCCAGGTGCGCGCGCAGTTTCGCGTCACGCGCAGGGTCGGCAACCACCTCGCTCACCGGCTCACGCGCGCGCAGCAATTGCCACTGACCGCGGGCCAACTGGCCGTAGTAATTGACGCTCGAGCAACCGTTCAGCAACAAAAGCAACGCGGCCGGAAACAAAACGCGCAAAACGCGATCAAGTAACCGATGGCTTGAAAGCAGCCTGATCACATCAAATCATCCTTGGGGAGTCTGCCCGCAAGACTATCTCGCCTGACTGGAGCTTCGCTATGCGCGCGTTATTGCTGACTGCAAACCTGCTGATGCTGGCTGGCTGTGTTGGACTGCCCCAACCCGACCCGGCTCAAGCCTGGATAGACCTTGGGCCCCATCAACATGACACTGTGTTGCAAGCGATGGAAGTGGACGCCAAGGCCACCGCCGATAAACGCTACTTCCAGGTTCCACCGGGCAGCCATGAGTTGAAGGTGCGTTATCAGTTCGCGGTAGAACCAACGAATATCGGCCCCGACGCCGAACCGCTGTGGCGCGATTGCCGGTTAAGTGTGAAGTTCAACGACTTCAGTGCCGGCCAGCGATATCAACTGCAAGCGGGGAATATCGGCTTCCGGCCGTGGGCCAAACTCTATGATCAGCAGCGCAAAGTCGTTGGCCAAGCGCATCTGGCAGGCTGCCAACGAACCTGATCGGCGCTATGATTAATACCTGACCGCCCGGAAATTGATCATGCGCAGAATTCTGCTTTTTCTCGCCATCAGCTCGCTGGCCGGCTGTATGACCCCGTTGCCTGCTGCCAACCCGAACATGGCCTGGGTCGACTTCGCCATGCCGACGCCCGGGGGCAAAGTCCTCATGGCCGAGAGCCTGGACAATAAGCGCCTGAAAGACGGGCGATTCTTCCAGGTCACACCCGGCAGCCATGAATTGAAGGTTCGCTTCGACTTCGAGCAGTTTTACGGAGGTTTTGGCATGGACTTCGACTCGCCAAACCGACTGTGCTATTTGACCGTGCGCTACGATCATTTCGAAGCCGGACAACGTTACCTGCTCGAAGCTCGCTCGCTGACCACCACGCCCAGCGCCCGGCTGTATAACGCCAAGCGCGAGCTCGTCGCAGAAGAGAGTCAGACTTTTTGCATCCCGTAAGACGGATTATCTGTCGTTCTTCTGATAGATGATTTTCTTCGTTCCGCCTTCACACGTGCCGACCACCATGTTCTGGTCGTGCACTTCGTCATTGGTGACGATCTCCAGGGTGTAGGACGATACGTTATTGGCCTGGATCTTGGATTCGATCTCGGCCTTGAGTTCTTCGCACGATTTGGGGGCCGCCAGGACCGATGTGGCCAGCACGCTGCAGATAACCGCCAAGGCAAAACGTTTCATGGTTGAAGCTCCCTTTAGGCAGCGCGCACAGTTATGCGCTGAAGCTGCTGTCACTTATTCGACCACAGTTTCACCCGGCGAGTTCTGATTTGAAGCAGCTGGCGTGCCAGCTGCTTCGGGGAGCGGTCAACTTACAAGCGTCGCATCAAGCGTGATTTTGGCGTTCAGCACTTTGGACACCGGGCAGCCCTCTTTGGCTTTTTTGCTCAGTTCTTCGAACTGCTGCTGGCTGGCGCCGGGGATTTTCGCTTTGAGCGTCAGGTGCACGGCGGTGATCGCAAAACCACCGTCGACCTGATCCAGCGTCACCTCGGCCTGGGTGTCGATCGTGTCGGCCTTGAGGCCAGCCTCACCGAGAATCATTGAAAATGCCATGGAGAAACAACCCGCATGAGCGGCGCCGATCAGCTCTTCCGGGTTGGTGCCGGGGCCGCCTTCAAAACGCGCCTTGAAGCCATAAGGTGCATTTTTCAGGACCCCGGTTTCGGTCGAGATAGAACCCAGGCCGGTTTTCAGATCACCAACCCAATGCGCTGATGCTTTCTTTTTGATACTCATCTCTGCCTCCTCAAAATCCGGCGCGAAGGGTCGCGCCTTCATGGTTTTCGGTTGCCAGGGTTCTGAGGATAGAAGACTGGGCAAAGTTCACCTTGTCGGATCGAACCACTTATCTGGTCGGCAAATTCATGTCTGCTATTGAAACTCGGGTATATGCCCACATTGCATAGAACACGCTCATGCATTCGGCAGGTTTTCGTTGGTGAGAAAAGCCTGCGTACCCTCATTGGAGAAGCCGGCTTATGAAACAACTGTCCGATATCAAGTTCTCGACGCTGGACCTGGTGCCCGTTCGCGAGAACGGCAGCCCCGCGCAATCGCTACGCAACTCGCTGGACCTGGCGCAACACGTGGAGAAGTGGGGCTACAACCGTTTCTGGGTCGCCGAACACCACAATATGGATGGCATCGCCAGTTCCGCGACTTCCGTACTGCTTGGCTATCTGGCCGGCGGGACGTCGAGCATTCGTGTCGGTTCCGGTGGCGTGATGCTACCCAACCATGCGCCGCTGGTGATCGCCGAACAATTCGGCACCCTCGAAAGCCTCTATCCGGGGCGAATCGACCTCGGCCTGGGTCGCGCACCGGGCTCCGATCAGATGACCGCCCGCGCCTTGCGCCGTGAACGCTCCGGCAGCGCCGACGATTTCCCCGAAGACGTCGCCGAACTGGTGCGCTACCTGGGCCCACGCACACCGGACCAGCGCATTATCGCGATGCCCGGCACCGGCACCCATGTGCCGGTCTGGCTGCTGGGCTCCAGCCTGTTCAGCGCGCAACTGGCCGGCGAGCGCGGTTTGCCTTACGCCTTCGCCTCGCATTTCGCACCGCGTTATATGCATGAAGCGATTCGGGTTTACCGCAATCACTTCAAGCCTTCAGCCGTACTGGATAAACCCTACGTGATGCTGGGCGTGCCGCTGGTAGCCGCCGACACCGACGAACAAGCCGATTACCTGGCAACCTCGGTCTACCAACGAATCCTGGCGCTGATGCGCGGCCAAAGCCTGGTTCAACGGCCACCGGTAAAAACCATGGACGGCCTGTGGTTGCCCCATGAGAGAGAAGCCGTCGGTGATTTTCTCGGTCTGGCCATGGTCGGCAGCCCGGCGAAAATTCGCGGCAAACTTGAAGTGCTGATCGAGCAGACTCAAGCCGACGAGTTGATCTTCACCTGTGACCTGTACGAACACGCTGATCGCCTGCATTCCTACGAACTGCTGGCGCAAGTGATGAAGGGCTAAGTCTCGGACAATGCCTACAAAAAAGCCGACGCCATGGCGTCGGCTTTATTACATAAACAGCTGACTCAACCTACTTCTTGTAGACGATGACCTTCTTGCCTGCCTCGCACTTGCCGACCACTTTGCCGCCCGCGGCCGCGCCTTTATCAACGATTTCCAGCGAATAGTTTTTGGAGCCCTTGGCGTCGATTTTTGCCGCAATTTCGCTTTTCAGCTCTTCGCACGGTTTGCCCGCCGCAAAGGTGGTTCCCGCAATGCTCAACAAACCCACCGCCAAAATAAATTTCTTCATCGGTAACATTCCCTGGTCGGATCAAAAGGGGTAAGCGTTAACACTCGGGCGCCTTCCGCCCAAGACGAAGTAGCGCTTTGCCATTCCCTATGGCAATCGGCCAGCGCACAAGTTCAGAAGCCTAGCTCAACCTCAGCTATTGGCAATCCGGAACCCGACTTTGAGCGTGACCTGAAAGTGTGCCGCCTTGCCGTCCTTGATGTGCCCCCGGGTTTCGGTAACCTCGAACCACTCCATGAGCTTGATGCTTTTGCTGGCCTCGGCCAATGCATTGTTGATGGCATCTTCAATGCTGGTAGGGGACGAGCCAACCAGCTCGACTTTCTTGTAAGTGTGATGGTCAGTCATGGCGTTCTCCTGGAATTGTGATTAGAGCCTAGCAGCGATTGTCGGTATTTCTTCTGTCGTTGAAGGTTCAAAATGAATGCACTTTCCCGAACCGTTGGAGTCCCAACCAACATACGCACTCAATCAAAGAAGGAGAGTCACCATGGCCATCACCTCGTTGCGTAAAGCGTCATTGCAAAGCATGGAAGCCGAGATCGAAAGTCTGCTCAAGTCGCTGGAAAGCTTGAAGAGTGATACCTCGGACGAGTCGCTGAAAACTCTCAAGGCCCTCAAAAACAACGCCGAGAACGCACTGAAACACTCGCGCCACCTGCTCAGCGATGCGTACGAAGAAGTCAAAGTCAAAACCCGCGAAACCGGGATCGCCACCCGCGATTACGCCCAGGAACACCCATGGACTACCGCTAGCGTCGCGGTCGGTGCCTTGGGTTTGGTGGCGGCGTATCTGCTGTACAAACGCGGCCATTAAGGCTGGCGCAGCTCGTTTTTCAGCCACTGCGCCAACTGCCGAGCGCGCCCGTCTGCGGCGCGCTTGGGTAGCCACAACGCCAGTTGCGCCGGGGTTTCACTGAAACCCCACGGCGCAACCAGGCGACCGGCCGTCAAGTCCTCGGCCACCAGCGGCTCAGGGGCAATCGCCACACCCAGCCCGGCCACCGCCGCCTCCAGCAAATAATACAAATGCTCGAAACCTTGCCCGAACTTCAGCGCCTTGGCGTCGAGGTCGTTGCGCTGCGCCCAACTGGGCCAGGCTTGCGGACGTGAAGTGGTGTGCAACAAGGATTGGTTGAGCAGCGCAGCCGCCGGCGCCTGGCGCAGGCTGTCGTAACTGGCAAAGCGAGGGCTCAATACCGGGCCTATGCGCTCGCTGGCCAATTCATAAACCTGCATGTCCGCAGGCCACGGCGGCTCGGCAAACACCAGCAAGGCATCGAGCCCCGGCCGTCGTGGGTCAAGATCGCCTTCACCCGCCGATAGGTGCAAGCGCAAATCCGGCAGGTCGGCATTCAACCGGCCCAGACGTGGGATGAACCAGCGCGCCAGCAAACTGCCAGAGCAGCCGAGCACGAACGGCGCGTCGGCGTGACCTTGCGTCAGTTCACCACAAACGGTGCGCAAACGCTCGAAGGCCTCGCTGCTGACATCGCGTAAGCGCACGCCGGCATCTGTGAGTTTCAGGCCGCGCCCATCCTTGACGAACAGGTTCACCCCCAGATGCTCCTCCAGCACTTTCAACTGCCGGCTGACCGCGCCGTGGGTCACGTGCAGTTGCTCCGCAGCCTGGCTGACGCTGTTCAGGCGGGCAGTGGCTTCGAAGGCGCGCAGGGCGTTCAGCGGGGGGAGGTCGTGGCTCATGGGATCTGTGAGTTTTCCTGACAGGTTACGGCGATCTTATCGGTTTTCAGCTTGGAACGTCAGGGGTAGAGTGAACGCCATTGCCACTTCACGTATTCAACTGGAGCGCCCCATGACCCAGACTAATCTGCGCAACGGCCCTGATGCCAACGGCCTGTTTGGCGCGTTCGGCGGCCGCTACGTTGCCGAGACCCTGATGCCGTTGATCCTCGACCTGGCCCGCGAATATGAAGCGGCCAAGGATGATCCAGCGTTCAAAGAACAATTGGCCTACTTCCAGCGCGACTACGTCGGCCGTCCAAGCCCACTGTACTTCGCCGAGCGCCTGACCGAGTTCTGCGGCGGCGCGAAGATCTACCTCAAGCGCGAGGAGCTGAACCACACCGGCGCGCACAAGATCAACAACTGCATCGGCCAGATCCTGCTGGCGCGGCGCATGGGCAAAAAACGCATCATCGCCGAGACCGGCGCCGGCATGCACGGCGTGGCGACTGCCACCGTGGCCGCGCGCTTTGGCCTCGATTGCGTGATCTACATGGGCACCACCGACATCGAGCGCCAACAGGCCAACGTGTTCCGCATGAAGCTGCTGGGCGCCGAAGTGATTCCCGTGGTTGCCGGCACCGGCACCCTGAAAGACGCGATGAACGAAGCCCTGCGTGACTGGGTGACCAACGTCGACAGCACCTTCTACCTGATCGGCACCGTGGCCGGCCCGCACCCTTATCCGGCAATGGTCCGCGACTTCCAGGCGGTGATCGGCAAGGAAACCCGCGAACAACTGCAAGCCAAGGAAGGACGCCTGCCGGACAGCCTGGTGGCGTGCATCGGTGGTGGTTCCAACGCCATGGGCCTGTTCCACCCGTTCCTCGATGACAAAAGCGTCGAAATCATCGGCGTTGAAGCGGCGGGTCATGGCATCGAAACCGGCAAACATGCGGCCAGCCTGAACGGCGGCGTACCGGGCGTGCTGCACGGCAACCGGACCTTCCTGCTGCAGGACGACGATGGCCAGATCATCGACGCTCACTCGATCTCCGCCGGCCTCGACTATCCGGGTATCGGCCCGGAACACGCCTGGTTGCATGACATCGGTCGCGTCCAGTACACCTCGGTGACTGACCACGAAGCCCTCGATGCCTTCCACAAATGCTGCCGCCTGGAAGGGATCATTCCTGCACTGGAAAGCGCCCACGCCCTGGCCGAAGTGTTCAAACGCGCACCGACCCTGCCGAAAGATCACCTGATGGTGGTCAACCTGTCCGGCCGTGGCGACAAAGACATGCAGACCGTCATGCACCACATGGAAAACTCTCAGCAGGAGAAACACTGATGAGCCGCCTGCAAACGCGCTTCGCCGAACTCAAAGAACAGAACCGCGCCGCCCTGGTGACCTTCGTCACTGCCGGCGACCCGAGCTATGACACCTCGCTGGCGATCCTCAAAGGCTTGCCAGCGGCGGGTGCCGACGTGATCGAACTGGGCATGCCCTTCACCGATCCGATGGCCGACGGCCCGGCGATCCAGCTCGCCAACATCCGCGCCTTGGGCGCTAAGCAGAACCTGGCGAAAACCCTGCAAATGGTTCGCGAGTTCCGCAAAGACAACAACCACACGCCGCTGGTGCTGATGGGTTACTTCAACCCGATTCATTACTACGGCGTACCGCGTTTCATCAACGATGCCAAGGAAGCCGGTGTCGATGGCCTGATCGTGGTCGACATGCCGCCTGAACATAACGCCGAGCTGTGCGACCCGGCGCAAGCGGCAGGCATCGACTTCATCCGCCTGACCACTCCGACCACCGATGACGTGCGTCTGCCGACGGTGCTCAATGGCAGTTCCGGTTTTGTGTACTACGTATCGGTGGCCGGTGTGACCGGTGCTGGCGCAGCGACCCTGGAACACGTCGAAGAAGCCGTGGCCCGTTTGCGGCGCCACACCGACCTGCCGATCAGCATCGGGTTCGGCATCCGCACACCAGAGCAAGCGGCGTCCATCGCCCGCCTGGCAGACGGCGTGGTGGTGGGTTCAGCGCTGATCGACCACATCGCTAACGCAACCACACCTGAGCAGGCCGTCGACGGCGTACTCGGCCTGTGCTCGGCGTTGTCCGAAGGTGTGCGTAAAGCCCGCGTCAGCTAAGAGTAAAGTTCCTGATACAGAGGAATTAAGTGCCCGGCACCGCAGACTAAATAGCAAGACCCAGGGGTTTGGAACCGAGTTCTGAGCCCCTTTTTTTTTTGCTGTGGATGCTCTGAGGAAGACCCAAATGAAAATGCCCAAACGCCTGATTGCCAGCCTGGGTGTATTGATGCTCAGCGCCACGCCCTTGCTCCACGTAAGCGCCGATGAACGCGACGATCATGATCGCGGCGGCCCGCGGTACGAGCATCGCGGCGATGATCACCGCGATCACCGCCCTGAATACAGACGGCCACCGCAGGACTTCGGTCCGGTGCGCGAAGTGATCCGCGTCAACCACGGGTATTTCGTCCGCGGTGCACCACCACCGCCAGGCGTTCGCTGGGTCAGAGGCCAACCCTTGCCGCGCGGCTACTACGGCGAGCGCTTGGACAGCCGAGCCCTCGAACACTTGCCGTACTACCCAGGTTACGAATGGCGACGCATGGGCGGTGACATCGTGCTGATCGCCATAGGCACCGGGGTGGTTTATGAAGTGCTGGAAGGCGTTTTGTACTAAATACCGTCCGTGGCGAGGGAGCTTGCTCCCGCTCGACTGCGTAGCAGTCGTAACTCAGCGACCTCGTCTTACCTGATGTAACCGGGTCGTTGAAGTTGGGGCCGCTTCGCGACCCAGCGGGAGCAAGCTCCCTCACCACGGGTTTGCACTGCGCTGAACAAATGTTCAAAAAATCGACAAATCCAATGGCCGGATCGCTCCCATCCAGATCGCATGGTCGGTGTGGTCGGCCAGGTCGTCGCCGGTATCCGGGTGCACAAACACCACTAGGCCTTTGCGATTAAGCGCCAGCCACGGCAGCACTTCGCCGAGCAGTTCCGGTGCGAAGGCCAATTGGCAGCTCCAGTCCGGGTGCGGGCCGACCAGCCGTTCGTGCACCCGGCCCATCTTCAGCGGAAACAACTGCGCAGCCTGCTCACACAGGGCTCGTGCCTGATCGATGGTGCTCGCGTCAAAGTACACATGGGCGTGGTAGCCCTTGATCCGTTGCATAGCGTTCTCGTGTCTCGGGATTCATTCCAACCGCAACGCTACACCGCAATCGACGGCAGGGCCAAACCTGTCAGCGACTCCGCGCTGCTCGCCTGTTCGGTCATCAGCCAGTCGACGAACTGCTGGATCAGCGCGCTGCGGCGTTTGCGCTGGGGCAGGACCACGTAATAGCCGAAGCTCGATATCGCCGTCTCGGCAATCGGTCGGCACAACAAACCTTGCGCCAGCAAGTTATCCACAAGGTGTCGCCAACCAATCGCCACGCCTTGGCCGCCAATCGCCGCTTGAATCAACAGCGTGTAGTTGTCGAAACGCAGCTGCCCCGGTGCAGGTGGGGTGGCGATGCCCAACGTGCGGAACACGCCGCTCCAGTCGAACCAGTGGCTGCTGTTTTCGCCGCGCAAATGCAGTAGCGGCAATTCCTGCAAGGCATGGGCGGGCAGGGGCGCGGTGCGGTCTTTGAGCAGCAGCGGGCTGCACACCGGGAACACTTCTTCACTGAACAGCCAATGGCTTTCGCCCTGTTTGAAACGCCCATCGCCAAACAGCACGGCCACATCGATGTCAGTGCGCAGCATGTTGTGGCTGCGTTCGCTGGTCACCAGGCTGACGTCCACCTGTGGATTGGCTTGGTGGAAGCGGTGCAAACGCGGCATCAGCCAATAGGCGGCGAAGGCGAAGTCGGTGGCCACCTGCAACACCTCGTGCTGATGCTGGGCGCTGATCGCATTCAGCCCAGCGTCGATGCTCTGCAAACCGGCCTGCACCTGCTCGAACAGAATCGCCCCGGCCTCGGTCAACTCGATGCCTCGGTAAATGCGGTCGAACAGCCGCGTACCGAGTTGCTCCTCCAACCGTTTGATCTGCTGGCTGACAGCGGGCTGCGTGGTGCCGAGCTCCACCGCCGCAGCGGTAAAGCTGCGATGACGTGCTGCGGCTTCAAAGGCGCGAAACAGGTCTAGGGACAAATCACCAAGGGCGTCATACATAAGCTCTGCTTATCCTAGTCATTGCCGGGCGTGGGCTTTACCACGAAGTGCGTGGGCTACATCCTCGATCACAGCACTTTCGCATAACTCCTCACTATGGAATGCCGCGATCACATGAAGCGCAAGAACATTCTTTTCATCATGGCTGATCAAATGGCTGCGCCCCTGTTGCCGTTCTACCGCCCATCGCCGATCAAGCTGCCCAACCTGAGCCGCCTGGCTGCGCAAGGCGTGGTGTTCGACGCCGCGTATTGCAATAGCCCGTTGTGCGCACCTTCGCGGTTCACCCTGGTCAGCGGCCAGTTGCCGAGCAAGATCGGCGCCTACGACAACGCAGCGGATTTCCCAGCAGACGTGCCGACCTATGCCCACTACCTGCGGCGCCTCGGCTACCGCACCGCACTGTCCGGCAAGATGCACTTCTGTGGCCCGGATCAGTTGCATGGCTACGAAGAACGCCTGACCAGCGACATCTACCCGGCTGACTACGGCTGGGCAGTGAACTGGGATGAACCGGACGTACGCCCGAGCTGGTATCACAACATGTCCTCGGTGCTGCAGGCCGGGCCCTGCGTGCGCACCAATCAACTGGATTTCGACGAAGAGGTGGTGTTCAAGGCCCAGCAGTACCTGTTCGATCACATCCGCGAAGACGGCGATCAGCCGTTCTGCCTGACCGTGTCGATGACTCACCCACACGATCCGTACACCATTCCCAAAGCCTTTTGGGACCTGTACGACGACAAAGACATCCCGCTGCCGGAAACCCCGGCGCAAACCGATCTCGATCCGCATTCCCAGCGTCTGCTCAAGGTTTACGATCTGTGGGGCAAGCCGCTGCCTGTGGATAAGATTCGCGATGCGCGCCGCGCCTATTTCGGTGCGTGCAGCTATATCGACAGCAACGTCGGCAAACTTCTGCAAACCCTCGAGGATACGGGGCTGATCGACGACACCATCATTGTCTTCTCCGGTGACCACGGCGACATGCTCGGTGAGCGTGGGCTCTGGTACAAAATGCACTGGTTCGAAATGGCCGCCCGCGTGCCGCTGCTGGTCAGCGCACCGGGGCAGTTCGCGGCCGGGCGAGTCAGTGCCGCGGTGTCCACCGCCGATCTGCTGCCGACCCTGGTGGAACTGGCCGGCGGCACGTTGGAGCCCGGCTTGCCACTGGACGGTCGCTCGCTGGTGCCGCACCTGCAAGGGCAGGGCGGACACGACGAAGTGTTTGGTGAATACATGGCCGAAGGCACCATCAGTCCGCTGATGATGATCCGCCGTGGCGCGTACAAATTCATCTACAGCGAAGACGATCCGTGCCTGCTTTTCGACGTGCACAACGATCCGCATGAACAGGAAGAACTCAGCCAATCCATGCAACATCGCCAGTTGTTCGACGATTTTCTCGCCGAAGCACGGGCTAAATGGAACATTCCGGCGATTCACCAACAAGTGCTCGCCAGCCAGCGTCGACGACGTTTCGTCGCCCAGGCGCTGACGCTCGGCAAGCTGAAGAGCTGGGACCACCAGCCGTTGGTCGATGCCAGTCAGCAGTACATGCGCAACCACATCGACCTCGATGATCTGGAGCGCAAAGCACGTTATCCACAACCCTGCCAAAACCAATAACGTAAGGGGAAGAACATGCAAAAGTTATCCACAGTACTGACGGCGGGGCTGCTGGCCTTGAGCAGCGTTTCGGCCTACGCCGAGCAAAGTTGCGACACGGTAAAAATGGCGGACCCGGGCTGGAGCGACATTGCCGCGACCAACGCCATCACCGGTTTCCTGCTTGAAGGCATGGGCTACAAGGCCAAGGTCGACACCTTGGCGGTGCCGATCACTTTTGGCGGGCTCAAGGACGGCCAGGTCGATGTGTTCCTGGGTAACTGGATGCCGGCGCAGCAGGGCTTCTACGACAAATTCGTGGCCAATGGCGATGTCACCCAGCTGTCGAAGAACCTCGACGGCACCGAGTTCACCCTGGCCGTTCCCGACTACGTGTGGGACGCCGGTGTGCATAACTTTGCCGACCTGAATAAATACGCCGACAAGTTCGACAAGAAGATCTACGGCATCGGCTCCGGAGCCCCGGCGAACATCTCGCTGCAAGAGATCATCAAGAAGAACGATTTCGATCTCGGCCAATGGAAGCTGATCGAATCCAGCGAACAGGCAATGCTCGCAGAAGTGTCCCGCGCGGTGAAAAAGCAGAAGTTCGTGACCTTCCTCGGCTGGACCCCGCACCCGATGAACGTGCAGCTGAAAATGCATTACCTGAAGGGCGGCGAGAAATACTTCGGCGACACCGGCAGCGTCCACACCCTGACCCGCAAAGGTTATGCACAGGCCTGCCCGAACGTCGGCAAACTGCTGACCAACCTGAGCTTCACCCAGGAGATGGAGAACAGCATCATGGCCGAAGTGGTCAACAAGAAGCTCAGCAACGCCGACGCGGCGAAGGCGTGGATCAAGGCCAATCCGGCGGTCCTCGATAAATGGCTTGATGGCGTGAAGACCGTGGATGGGAAGGATGCGTTGCCAGCAGTTAGGGCGAAGCTTTGATGGGGTGATCTGGCGTGCGGTGTATACGTCAAGATCCACCCCTCACCCCAGCCCTCTCCCCACAGGGGAGAGGGGAAAGGGAGCCGATATCCACAATGCTGTTCACTTAAGCCGATGTTTCAGGCACAACCGCAGTTGTGGCGAGGGAGCTTGCTCCCGCTGGGGC
>NZ_JAHMSC010000023.1:0-85597 GCF_018986375.1 Pseudomonas sp. CVAP#3 | reverse complement strand
CTGCACGCCGCAAATTCCAAGATAGCCATAGATCCCCACCTTTAAAAATGTGGGGTTCATGGAGCGCTTACGATCGAACTGGCCGGCATGCTCAACGAGCTGTCACGCAGCATGGGCCAACCGGACTTCTACCCCTTCGTCCTGCCGCCTGCAGTCATCGCCAAGCTGCACTTCATTCATCTGGTGATCCAGCAGGAGGGCGGCCGGGCGGACGAGGTGCTTCAGGCGCAATAAAATCAAAATCGCAGCCTTTGGCGTTATGGTGACCACGTCGGTCCCCTGGTAACGATTATTTGTGAACCTAGTCAGGCCGGAAGGGAGCAGCCACCACGGGAACATTGTATGCCGGGTGTGGCTGCTGGGCCTGTCTTCCTAATGGCCCTACTTTCGTTCGTAAGGTATGCCAAATTTAAACTATCTCTCCTTGTTGTTTGATTTAGCGCCATCTGTTTGGATTAGATATCCCACCAGAAAGGTTATAGCGCAAATACAATCTCTGAGTCTCTGAGTTCACAGACTTCAGCCGTGTGTGATTTAACCGATATCTTAACGGTTCTGTTGGCGGTGTTATGATCAAACACGATTTTTGCCATGCTTTCCGAAAATCCGTCATTTATAAGCAGCGTTGATATGCCGTCAGGATAGAGAGAGTTTTTATTGTCGGTGAGAGCGTAACGTCCACCAGAAGATGCGAAGCCCTGCAGGATGCGGTTTTCTACCTTTACAAGTTTCTCAGAGATCATCTGATGAATAGTCGCTGCTGGGTTGTCTAATATTGAAAAGTACATGCTGGTATTGGTTGTGAACGAAAAATAGGTGCTATCTGGAACTACGACGGACATTTCTCCCTGGCTAGAGTGAGTGTTATTTACCTCTCCCCCTGCCGTCAGGTATTGGATGCTATGTTCTTCATGGAATTTTGTTGGATTTTCGTCGGGACGGTGTGCCAGGTTGTCGACTATAAGCGCAACACTTGTCATGATGCCCCAGCCCCATCTTGCTTCAATCGATGCCTGCGAACTCGTTGCGGTGTAAGTAACCTTGTCGCCATCTTTTTTTAGATTAAATACACCATTTGTTTCTGGATTGGTCATCTCTAATTTAGTCGAGCCTGAGATGTACGGGACTTTTAAATCGTACAGATTGGAGCGTAGTTCAGTCGTTGTAGTGGTGCTTATGCCACCTGGCCATGTGTCGATAAGTATCCAGTCTGGATTTGTAATGCTGGTCCGCGTGTATAGGTCTTGCGATAGCGAAAGCCTCTCCCAAGTCAATACTGAGAATGGGGTTTTGTTTGAAGCGACGATTGGTTCGTTTTTCATTTTGGTATCCTGCGTAAACTATAATTAGTTTTTTACAGAAGCTAGTGGCTATCTGTGGTACTAGAGTGGTTATGGCTAGATCTCATGTCTACTGTCATTTCTGACAGTCCCGATCAGCGGTAAAGAGGTGGGAGCTGATACTGAACAGATACTCGCTGTTCATCGTCGTCGCCCAGATCTGCGAAAAAAGGGCGTTCAGCTTCACGCTCAGCCGTTGGCAAGCCAAAACAGTGCTTCCACGCTGAGATATAGATGCTGGTTTTGAAGCGGCAGACGGCCTGGGGGGCAAGGCCGGCTTTTCACCCGGTTCAGCTTGAGTAAGCCTTGCGACCTTGCAGAAGCTTCGTCTGTGACGAAGATTTTGCATGTCCTTGAAGCAGCTCATATTTTTAATCTGCAACCAGCGGTTGTAACTTCGTCTCAGATAGGTACAATGGCGCGGCTCGCCATCAGGTGAGCGTCGTTATGGTGGCCCCATCGGTCCCCCCGCAACGATTACCCGTGAACCTGGTCAGATCCGGAAGGAAGCAGCCACAGCGGGAACATTGTGTGCCGGGGTGTGGCTGGTGGGGTCGCCACCTTAACGCCAGGCCTTCATTCGCAAGGCTTGTGATCCTCAAAAAAATCCAGAATTTTTATCTCATTGATCTTTCCTGATCGATGCCTCGTTTTGTCTGAAACAACCTCGCCGTCATTCCGAAAGCGCAAACACCCGCAGCCGATGCCCATCCGGATCGAGCGCCACAAAGGTGTAGCCGAAATCCAGTTCAATCGGCTCTTGGGCGATGCGCAGCCCTTGTGCGGTCCATGCGGCGTACAGTGTGTCGACCGCCTGTTCGTCGGCCACCGAGAATCCCAGCTCGCCGCCACCGCCCGCCGCTTCGGCAGCAGGTTCCACGGTGTGCCTGGACCACAGCCCAAGCTTTAGCCCCGAATCAAGAATGAACAGCGCGAAGGTCGGTTGCAGTTCAACCGGTGGTTTGTCGAGCAGGCGGCTATAGAAGTTGGCGCTGGTGGCGGGGCTGTCGACGTATAGCAGCAGGTAGTGTTGGGCGTTCATGGCGACTCCGATGTCGTTGGCGTTGATGGCTCAAGCCTAGACGGTCGGGCTGTCAGTTTCTGTCAGTAGTCGATAGCAAAAGAGCAGGCAGGTGTATTAATCCAATACACCTGCCTGCTCTTTTTTGTTTCTGGCTCTAAGGCTTGGACAAGGCCTGGTCTACCGCCGCGATCAGCTTTCCCAGATCCTTCGGGGTGGCTTTGTGTATGACACCGAACAAATACGCTCGCTGTTCGTCTTCGTCGCCAAGATCGGCAAAAAACGCTTTGAGCTTCACTCCCAGCACATCGGCAAGCATGAACAGGGCTTCCACGCTGGGGGTATAGGTGCCGGTTTCGAAGCGGCTGATGGTTTTGGGGTCAAAACCGGTTTTTTCACCGAGTTCAGCCTGAGTAAGCCCCGCCACCTTGCGATAGCGCCTTATGGCTGGACCCAAACTTGAAATTTGCATCGCTCAATTCCCATTTAGAATCAAGAACTTAACGATAGATTTTTGCATTAGACAACTGCATGATCCATCACCTTGCTTTGCAAAATGTGATGTATTTCGTAGAATCCCCGTTTCGTACAGGCATTTGGTGACCTGGCTTCATAAGTCCAGGCAATGTGAGACGGCCAGCATTGCGTTACCTCGCAGGGTGTGCAGAGACGCCGCCGACGACGCGAAATGCCGTTTCAATATTACCAGAGTCAGCGTTTCTGACGTGTTTGTACAAGGCCTCTGAGCCTAGTTGATAGTCGTCTGTTCCGGGGCCATCAAATGCTGTTCATGGAGTTTTAACGTGCATCTGAATTTGCCGGCCCGCTCTATTGCAAGGATGTTGCCCAGGCAGCATCACGCGCTGCGATCCTCTGCGCAGTGCCGCATCTTTCAAAACATCTCTTCCGGGCGTTGTGCGCTGGTCGAGCGGTACAACCGCTAGCCACAGTGAGCCGGACTCATGGATGAGAAGTACCGCAGGGCCGTAGATGCAGCCGCCATTTTTTCCGAGACAGACCTGGCGGGGCGCATTACTTACGTCAACGATTTGTTTTGCGCAGTGTCTGGCCACAGTCGCGAGGAGTTGCTGGGGGCTAACCACCGCATCCTCAACTCGGGTCTGCATCCAGACGATTTCTTCACCATGATGTGGCGCACCGTTGCCTTGGGCAAAGTCTGGAAAGGCGAAATCTGCAACCGTGCCAAGGACGGTAGCCTGTACTGGGTCGACAGCACCATGGTACCGATGCTGGATGAGTCGACCGGACGGGTCCATCGGTATCTGGCGATTTGCTTCGATATCAGTGAAAAGCGGCAGTTGCTGCACTCACTGCAATGGCGGGTCGGCCATGATGTCCTGACCGGGCTGCCCAACCGGGCGTATCTCTCCGATTTGCTCGAGCAGGCCCTGGATTATTCCCGCATCGAGAAGGTGCCGTTGGCGGTGTGCATGCTCGACCTCGACGGCTTCAAGGCGGTCAATGACGGCTATGGTCACGCCAGTGGCGACTTGTTGCTGGTCGAGGTGGCCAAGCGTCTGCGCACCATCGTTCGCGGCGAGGATGTGGTGGCGCGGCTGGCCGGGGACGAGTTCGTGCTGATCTTGCGGTTTGTGCGCGATATGCCGGAATTGCGCGCGGCGCTGCATCGCGTGCTTGAGGCGATCTCTGCGCCGTACTCGATTCTGGGCAAGGACATCAATGTGTTTGCCAGCATCGGTGTCACGTTGTTTCCGGTCGATAGCGAAGATGCGGAAACCCTGCTGCGCCATGCCGATCAGGCAATGTACGTGGCCAAGCAGAGCGGGCGTAACCGTTTCCACCTGTTTGATGTGGTGCGCGACCAAGAGGTCAAGGCCACTCACCAGACGGTTGCGCGGGTGCGTCAGGCCTTGCTCAACGATGAGCTGCGCCTGCATTTTCAGCCCAAGGTCAATATGCGCTGCGGTGCGGTGGTTGGTTTCGAGGCGCTGCTGCGCTGGGAGCACCCGCAGGATGGCCTGGTGCCGCCCAGGGAGTTTCTGCCGTTTGTCGAGGAGACGGACCTGATCGTCGATATTGGCGAGTGGGTGATGGAGCAGGTTCTGGCGCAGTTGTCGCGATGGCAAAAGAACGGTCAACGCTGGCCGGTCAGCGTCAATATCGCTGCCCGGCATTTTCAGCGGGCGGACTTTTTTGATCGGCTCAAGACCGTGCTTGCACGGCACGCCTGGGTCGCGCCCCAGTTGCTTGACCTGGAGATTGTCGAGTCGGTGGCGATCGAGAATATTCAGCACGTCAGCACCTGCCTGCAGGCCTGTCAGGCGCTGGGCGTGAGGTTTTCTCTGGGGGATTTTGGCACGGGTTATTCGTCGCTGAGTTACCTCAAGCGCCTGCACACGCAAACCATCAAGATCGATAAGTCATTTGTGCGCGACATACTGCATGATCGCGATGATCTGGCGTTGACCACCGCAGTAATTGGTCTTGCCCGGGCGTTTGGGCGAGAGGTGATCGCCGAGGGCCTGGAAAGCATCGAGCATGGCGAGTTGCTGTTGCGCCTGGGCTGCGAGGTGGCGCAGGGCTATTTCATTGCGCGGCCGATGCCGGCCAGCGAGGTGCCGGGCTGGGTCGAGGCCTTCGTCGCTCCGACCCGATGGCAGGCACTGGATCAGGCAGTCTGAGGCTTACTGATCGGCCAGGGTCGGTTCGTTGGTTCCGGTGTAGAGCCTGATGATGTCGTCGACTTCCCCGGACATTTTCATCTTGAGCAGCGTCTGCAGAATCAACTGGACCGGCAGTCTTGGGTCGTTACGCACGTAGCAGCCGACGTTTTGCTCCTGCAACACCGCGACTGCCCGCAATGGCCGGTCGGGCAACAGTTGCAGGTTGACCCAGTCCAGGGCCCATTGATTGCTGACAGCGTAGTGATTTCGGCCGGCCGCCAGCTTTCGTAGCACCTGTTCCTGATTGCGCGCATCGTCGCGTTTGAGTTGGCCGTTGTCGAAGAGTGGTTGCAGGGTTGGGTAGCTGTAGCCGAGTACGGTGCCGATCGCCTGCACAGGAAGGCTGGCAGGGATGACCGAGGCAGGAGAGCCTTGCGTGCTGACCAGCACGTCGCGTTGAAACCACAACGGAACGCTCCAGAGATAGTCTGCGGACTGATTTGGTAGCCAGGACTGCGCCGCGTAGCAGCGGATGTCGATTTCCCCGTGCTCCATGGCGCTCTGCACGCGTGCGCGGGCCAGCACGTGAAACTCGGCCGGCAGTCCCAGTTGTGTGGCCAGGCTGAGCATCACGTCGTACAGAATGCCCTGGGTCGGTCGGCCATGATCGATTTGCACCATGGGCATCGCCCAGCTGTCGGTGATCGCAAAGCGCAAGGGGGCAGGCGCACCAGTAGCGCTGACGCTGATCAACAGCAAAGCCCCCAAGGCTGAACGCATAAACTCTCCAGCAAAAAGACCGGCAGGAGCCGATTAAAACGGATCCAAATACCAGCTTAGCCAGATTAGCCGAGCACACCGGATGCAATTTTGGCCTTGCTCCGCTAGCATTACCCGCTTCCGCTTCCCAGTTGCGACGGTTTTCGATGAGTTATCAGGTTCTTGCACGTAAATGGCGTCCGCGCTCGTTCCGCGAAATGGTCGGCCAGACCCATGTGCTCAAGGCTCTGATCAATGCCTTGGACAGCCAGCGGCTGCACCACGCCTATCTTTTTACCGGTACCCGGGGTGTGGGCAAGACCACCATCGCGCGGATCATTGCCAAGTGTCTGAACTGTGAGACAGGTATCACGTCGACGCCATGTGGCGAGTGCTCGGTGTGCCGCGAAATCGATGAAGGGCGCTTTGTCGACCTGATCGAGATCGACGCCGCGAGCCGGACCAAGGTCGAGGACACCCGTGAGCTGCTCGATAACGTGCAGTACGCGCCGAGCCGTGGGCGCTTCAAGGTCTACCTGATCGACGAAGTGCACATGCTCTCCAGCCATTCCTTCAATGCGCTGTTGAAAACCCTCGAAGAGCCGCCGCCCTACGTCAAGTTCATCCTGGCGACCACCGATCCGCAGAAACTTCCTGCAACGATTCTGTCGCGGTGCCTGCAGTTCTCGCTGAAAAACATGACGCCGGAGCGTGTGGTCGAGCATTTGACCCATGTGCTGAGCGTCGAGAATGTGCCGTTCGAAGACGATGCGCTGTGGTTGTTGGGCCGTGCTGCCGACGGTTCGATGCGCGATGCCATGAGCCTCACCGACCAGGCCATTGCCTTCGGTGAAGGCAAGGTCATGGCGGCTGACGTGCGGGCGATGCTCGGCACGCTCGATCACGGTCAGGTCTACGATGTCCTGCACGCGCTGCTCGATGGTGACGCCAAGGCATTGCTCGAAGCGGTGCGGCATCTGGCCGAGCAGGGCCCGGACTGGAATGGCGTGCTGTCGGAAATTCTTAACGTGCTGCACCGCGTCGCGATTGCCCAGGCCTTGCCTGAAGGCGTCGATAACGGTCATGGCGACCGCGACCGGGTGTTGGCGCTGGCTCAGGCCTTGCCGGCCGAAGACGTGCAGTTCTATTACCAGATGGGCTTGATTGGTCGCCGCGATTTGCCGCTGGCGCCGGACCCGCGCGGCGGATTCGAAATGGTCTTGCTGCGAATGCTCGCGTTCCGCCCGGCAGACACTGCAGACGCGCCGAGGCAGCCGCTAAAGCCAGTGGGGATCAGCCAGGCCACAGTTGATTCCGCAAACTCAGTGGCTGGCGCACCGCGTGTTGCGCCGGTAATCGCGCCCGCACCCGTTGCCGTAGCGCCTGCCGCGGCGCCGGTTCAACCGGTTGCCGAGGTGGTTGCACCAGCGCCTGCACCTGAGTCTGCTGCTCCGGTGGTCGTGCCTGCGCCAGTGGTCGAGGTGCTGGCCGAGCCTGTGGCCATCGTCGAAGAAGTCGTCGATTTGCCCTGGAACGATCCGGTAGAGCCTGAGATCCAGCAACCGGCCGTCGAACCGGTGCTGGATACGACTGCCGAGCAGCCTGACCTGACGCCAATGCCGACGCCGACTCCGGACAGCGTTGTACCCGATGCGCCTGAGTGGGCGGCAGCGCCGGTTCCCGAGCCGTCGGTGGCTGACATCGACGCCGCCACGCCGGGAATGGACCTGGATGACGAGCCGCCGTTGGACGAGGACTACATCGAGCCGGACATGGATTCGGCCTATAGTTACCTCGATGAGCTGGCCAGTGAGCACGCCGCAGAACCTGCGCCGGCCCCCGAACCTGAACCGGCTGCGATGCCGGCCACAGGGTTGGCATTGCAATGGCTGGAGCTGTTCCCGAAATTGCCGATTTCCGGCATGACCGGCAGCATCGCCGCCAACTGCACGCTGATCGCTGTCGATGGCGACCACTGGTTGCTGCACCTGGACCCAGCCCACAGCGCGCTGTTCAACGCAACTCAACAACGCCGGCTGAACGATGCGCTGAACCAGTATCACCAGCGCACCCTGACGGTGAGCATCGAGCTGATCAAGCCTGAGCAGGAAACCCCGGCCCAGGCGGCTTCGCGTCGACGTGCCGACCGCCAGCGCGAGGCTGAGGACTCGATCCACGGTGATCCGTTCATCCAGCAAATGATGCAACAGTTCGGCGCGGTGATCCGTAACGATACTATTGAACCTGTCGAGGCTCTGGTCAGCCAGGGCTAATAACTGAAGGTGCTCGGCCCAGCGGGCCGGACGCTGTTTTGATCCAAGTACTTTTGAGGTGATTCCCATGATGAAAGGTGGCATGGCCGGCCTGATGAAGCAGGCGCAGCAGATGCAGGAAAAAATGGCCAAGATGCAGGAAGAGCTGGCCAACGCTGAAGTCACCGGTAAAGCCGGTGGCGATATGGTCACCGTGGTGATGACCGGTCGTCACGACGTCAAGCGCGTGACCATCGATCCAAGCCTGGTCGAAGGCCTGAGCGAAGACGACAAGGAGATGCTGGAGGCCGTGTTCGCTGCCGCCGTCAACGACGCCGTCCGCAAGATCGAAGCCAACAGCCAGGACAAAATGTCCGGCATGACCGCCGGCATGCAACTGCCGCCGGGCATGAAACTGCCATTCTGATTCGCTGACGCGTCGGATGGTCTACAAAAATGCCAGGCACTCAGCCTGGCATTTTTGTTTCTGTGACACACTGATCGTTCCCACGCTCTGCGTGGTAACGCTGCCCCCGGACGCTCCGCGTCCAGTCGTGGCAGGTGACGCAGAGCGTCACAAGATGCATTCCCACGCAGAGCATGGGAACGATCATGGGGGCAAACCCCTCGCCGCAGATGAGTATTTGACGCTGGTCAGAGGCGCGGGTATAAACCGCGTCTTGTTGATATGTCGGACGTTTCCCCCATGAGCTTCAGCCCTTTGATTCGCCAACTGATCGACGCCTTGCGCACCTTGCCCGGTGTCGGTCAGAAAACCGCCCAGCGCATGGCGTTGCAACTGCTCGAGCGTGATCGCAGCGGGGGCTCGCGGCTGGCGCTGGCCCTGAGCCAGGCCATGGAAGGGGTCGGCCATTGCCGACTGTGCCGCACACTGACCGAAGACGATCTGTGCCCGCAATGCGCGGACCCTCGCCGCGACGACACCTTACTGTGCGTGGTCGAAGGGCCGATGGATGTCTACGCCGTGGAGCAGACCGGGTTTCGCGGTCGCTACTTCGTGCTCAAGGGGCATTTGTCGCCACTTGACGGGCTGGGGCCGGAAGCCATCGGCATTCCGCAATTGCTGGCGCGGATCGAAGAGGCGGGTACGTTCACTGAAGTCATCCTGGCCACCAACCCGACGGTTGAAGGTGAAGCGACAGCGCACTACATCGCCCAGTTGCTCAGCAATAAAGGCCTGATTGCTTCGCGTATCGCCCATGGTGTGCCGTTGGGTGGCGAGCTTGAACTGGTGGATGGCGGGACATTGGCCCATTCGTTTGCCGGGCGTAAGCCGATCGTGTTGTAACTGTGGCGAGGGAGCTTGCTCCCGTTCGGCCGCGAAGCGGTCGTAATCCGGCAATCGCGTTACATCCGAATACTTGCGGTGGCTGATTTTAGGGTCGCTTCGCAACCCAGCGGGAGCAAGCTCCCTCGCCACAGCAAAGTTTCGGACATCTTGAAAACCAAGCAAGCGCTCGGTAAGTTCGCTGAACCTTCAGTGGAGCTCGCCGATGCCTGCCATTCAGGAATACTTCGACCCTGGCCATCAGTTGGTCCGCGACAGCGTACGACGTTTCGTTGAACGCGAGATTCTTCCGGACATCGATCAGTGGGAGGAGGCCGAGGGCTTTCCTCGTGAGCTTTACCTCAAGGCCGGTGCAGCGGGCATTCTCGGGATTGGCTATCCCGAAGCGCTGGGTGGCAGCCACGAAGGTGATCTGTTCGCCAAGATCGCCGCCACTGAAGAACTGATGCGCTGTGGTTCTGGCGGGCTGGTGGCGGGGCTGGGCTCGCTGGACATCGGCCTGCCACCCATCCTCAAATGGGCCAGGCCCGAGGTGCGCGAGCGAGTGGTGCCGCAAGTCCTTTGCGGCAAAAAAATCAGCGCGCTGGCGGTTACCGAGCCCAGCGGCGGCTCCGATGTGGCCAACCTGCAAACCCGCGCCGTGCGTGACGGGGATTACTACCGGGTCAGTGGCAGCAAAACCTTTATCACCAGCGGTGTTCGCGCGGATTTCCATACCGTCGCGGTGCGCACCGGTGAGCCGGGATTTGGCGGCATCAGCCTGCTGCTGATCGAGAAGGGCACGCCAGGATTCACTGTCGGTCGTCAGCTGAAAAAAATGGGCTGGTGGGCGTCGGATACCGCCGAGCTGTTTTTCGATGATTGCCGTGTGCCGGTGGGCAACCTGATCGGCGTCGAGAACATGGGCTTTGCCTGCATCATGGGCAACTTTCAAAACGAGCGCCTGGCGCTGGCATTGATGGCCAACATGACTGCGCAACTGGCGCTGGAAGAAAGCCTGAAATGGGCCCGGCAGCGCGAAGCGTTCGGCAAGCCGATTGGCAAGTTTCAGGTGCTCAAGCATCGCTTGGCGGAGATGGCCACGGTGCTGGAAGCCTCCCGGGAGTTCACCTATCGCCAGGCCGCAAAAATGGCGGCGGGGCAGAGCGTGATCAAGGAAATATCCATGGCCAAGAATGTTGCCGCCGACACTGCCGATCGCATCACCAGCGACGCGGTGCAGATTCTCGGTGGGTTGGGTTACATGCGTGAAAGCCTGGTGGAGCGGCTGTACCGCGACAGCCGGATCCTGTCCATTGGCGGCGGTACGCGGGAAGTGATGAACGAGATCATCAGCAAGCAGATGGGGCTCTAGTTGGCTGATCTTGGCTGATCTTGGCTGATCGTTCCCACGCAGAGCATGGGAACGATCGTGAAAGGCTTATCTTTCGCTAAGGGAAAACTGTGTCAGGCAGAACGTCGGGATGCCCATGTCTTCCAGGCGCTGGGAGCCGCCCAGTTCCGGCAGGTCGATAATTGCCGCGGCTTCGAAAACCCGCGCGCCCATGCGCCGAATCAGGTTGGCCGCAGCGATCAGCGTACCGCCAGTGGCGATCAGGTCATCGAAGATCAGCACCGAGTCGCCTTCGCAGAGGCTGTCGGCATGAACTTCAAGAAAAGCTTCGCCGTACTCGGTCTGATACCCCTCGGACAGTACGTCAGCCGGTAGCTTGCCTTGCTTGCGAAACAGCACCAGTGGCTTGTTCAACTGATAGGCGAGGATCGAGCCGATCAGGAAGCCGCGCGCATCCATAGCGCCGATGTGCGTGAAGTCAGCCTCGACATAGCGGTGCGCAAAGCTGTCCATCACCAAGCGCAGGGCCTTCGGGGACTGGAACAGCGGGGTGATGTCGCGAAAGATCACGCCCGGCTTTGGAAAATCGATCACGGGGCGGATCAGGGATTTGATGTCGAAGGAGTCGATGACCATCGTCGAGGTGTCCTGGCAGGCTACAAACGGCGAAGTATAACTGCGGCCGGGCGGGTTCGCTCAGCCGCAATCGCAACGTCAGCCTTCGACCGAGCCACCGGCCAGTGCACACAGCTGGATCGGGTCGAGGATGTGCACTTCCTTGCCTTCGGCGGCAATCAGCTCGTTCTGCTGGAAGCGCGTGAACACCCGGGACACTGTTTCCACGGCGAGGCCTAGATAGTTACCGATTTCGTTGCGCGACATGCTCAGGCGGAACTGGTTGGCAGAGAATCCACGTGCGCGGAAACGCGCCGACAGGTTGACCAGGAACGTGGCAATGCGCTCGTCAGCGGTTTTCTTCGAGAGCAGCAGCATCATCTGCTGATCGTCACGAATTTCTCGGCTCATCACGCGCATCAATTGGCGGCGCAACTGTGGCAGTTGCAGGGCCAGTTCATCGAGACGCTCGAAAGGAATTTCGCACACCGAGGTGGTTTCCAGTGCCTGGGCCGAAACCGGGTGGCTCTCGGTGTCCATGCCCGACAAGCCGACCAGTTCACTCGGCAGGTGGAAGCCGGTGATCTGTTCTTCGCCTCCATCGCTCAGGCTGAAGGTTTTCAACGCGCCGGAGCGTACTGCATAAACGGAATCGAACTGGTCGCTCTGGCGGAACAGGAACTCGCCTTTTTTCAGCGGGCGACCACGTTTGACGATCTCGTCCAGCGCATCCATGTCTTCCAGATTCAGAGAAAGTGGCAGGCAGAGAGGGGCCAGGCTGCAATCCTTGCAATGTGCCTGGCTATGAGCGCGCAGTTTAACTGGCTCGGACATTTCTTAGATCCTTGTGGGAAAACACACATAAGATGTAAGGGTAACCCACGCAATGACCTTGAGGCCAGCTTGTGGTGTCTTAAATCACCCGAGAGAAACGCTGGCGATTCTGTTGTTCCAGGTAGGCATCGAAGACCATGCACACCGAGCGGACCAGTAGCCGTCCGGCTGGCAAGACGACGATTTTTTCGCTGTCGAGTTCAATCAGGCCATCCTCGGCCATGGCGTGCAACTGCGGCCAGAGCTCGCTGAAGTAGCCGCGAAAATCGATGTTGAAGGCCTGTTCTATCTGGGAAAATGCCAGGCTGAACGTGCAGATCAACTGCTGAATCACCGCCCGCCGCAGACGGTCGTCCTGGTTGCACAGCAAACCACGGCTGGTGCCCGGTTGCGCGCTCGCCAGAGCGTTTTGGTACTGATTCAAATCGCTGCTGTTCTGGCAGTACAAATCGCCGATCTGGCTGATGGCCGACACGCCAAGACCGATCAGGTCGCAATGACCGTGGGTGGTGTAACCCTGGAAGTTGCGTTGTAGCGTCGACTCTTCCTGGGCGATGGCCAGCTCATCATCCGGCAGGGCGAAATGGTCCATGCCGATGTAGCGATAACCGGCGGCGGTCAGTTGCTCAATGGTGCGCTGAAGCATGTTCAGCTTTTCGGCGGGGGCCGGCAGGTCGCTGCTGTTGATTCGCCGCTGCGGCATAAAGCGCTCGGGCAGGTGAGCGTAGTTGAACACCGAGAGCCGATCCGGTTGCAGGTTGATGACTTCGTCCACGGTGCGGGCGAAGCTCTCGGCGGTTTGCTTGGGCAGGCCGTAGATCAGGTCGATATTGATCGAGCGGAACTGCAAGGTGCGCGCCGCCTCGACCACCGCCCGGGTTTCCTCCAGGCTTTGCAGGCGGTTGACCGCGCGCTGTACGGCCGGGTCAAGGTCTTGCAGGCCGATGCTGACCCGGTTGAAACCCAGTTCGCGCAGCAGGCCCATGGTTGACCAGTCGGCTTCGCGTGGGTCGATTTCGATGCCGTAATCGCCGGAGTCATCGTCAAGCAGGTTGAAATGCTTGCGCAGTTGCGCCATCAACTGGCGCAGTTCGTCGTGGCTGAGAAAGGTTGGAGTGCCACCGCCGAAATGCAGTTGCTCGACTTTCTGGTTCGGGTCCAGGTGACAGGCGATCAGCTGGATTTCCTGTTCGAGGCGCTGCAGGTAGGGCAGGGCGCGGCCACGGTCCTTGGTGATGACTTTGTTGCAGGCGCAGTAGTAGCAGATGTTTGCGCAGAACGGCACGTGCACATATAGCGACAGTGGGCGCAGGGCCTTGCGGCTTTCACGCAGGGCATGGAACAGATCGAAAGTACCGACCTGGCTGTTGAATTGCACCGCGGTTGGATACGAGGTGTAGCGTGGTCCCGCCAGGTCGTAACGGCGGATCAGATCTGTGTCCCAACGAATGGCGTCGAGCATGCGGGCATTCCCCCGGATAGGCTGGCAGTGTTGGCGAGTCTAGGGGGGGCGACGTTGGGGCATCTTGATTTGCATCAACGGTGGTTGGAAGCTGCGATCGCTTTTTGTGGCGAGGGGGCTTGTCGGAACGCCGCACCGCCCCGTTCGGCTGCGCAGCAGTCGTAAGGTCGTAGGCGGGGTGTCTCAGACGGAATACGGTTGCAGATTTTTGGGCCGCTTCGCAGCCCAGCGGGGGCAAGCCCCCTCGCCACAGTTTTAGTGTCCCATCAACCAATGCTGATGCGGTCCCGGCAGGGTCCAGATGCCAAACAGGATCACCAGCAAACCGCCGGTCATGCGCACGCTGCGTTTGCGCAGTAACGCCGTGACCCGTTCGGCCGCAAGGCCAGTGGCCAACAAAACCGGCCAGGTGCCAAGGCCAAACGCGAGCATCAACAATGCGCTGTCGATGGCATTGCCCTGGCTGGCAGACCACAACAGCGTGCTGTAGACCAAACCGCACGGCAGCCAGCCCCAGAGTGCGCCGAGCAGCAACGCGCGCGGCAGGCTCGACACCGGCAACAAACGGTTGGCAACTGGTTGTATGTAGCGCCACAGGCCACGTCCCAGGCTTTCGATGCGGGTCAGGCCGCTCCACCAGCCGGCCAGGTACAGGCCCATGGCGATCAGCAGCAAGCCGGCGAGGATGCGCATGAACATCGCCGCCGGGCTGTTGGCCACCGCCCATCCCGCCAGGCCGATCAGCAGGCCGGCAGTGGCGTAACTGAGAATCCGCCCGAGGTTGTACGCCAGCAACAGGCGAAAGCGCCGGCTGCGCTGTTCCTTGGGAATCGCCAGGGTCAACGCGCCCATCAACCCGCCACACATGCCCAGACAATGCCCGCCGCCGAGCAGGCCAAGGATCACCGCAGAAACCAGTAGTGGCGCCAACTCAAGCATGAGGCGGGGCCTTGTCGCTCGGCTTGGCCGGATCGGTCGGTGCGTGACCGCTGGCTTCGTCGACTGCCGCCTGATGGCTCGGGTCCTGGTCGTCGAACAGGATGCTGTGGGCCGGGCCGTCGAGGTCGTCATACTGACCGCTGTCGACCGCCCAGAAGAAAATGTAAATGGCGATGGCGACGATCAGCAGCGCTGCCGGGATCATCACATAAAGAGCTGGCATCTGGACTCCATGCCTGACCGGATCAAACCGGTAGCGGGCGGGTGACTGGCGTGGCACTGGCGCTTGGCTGGCTCGGCATGCGAGTCAGGCGAAGTGCATTGAGCACCACGGTCAGCGAACTGATCGACATGCCGACCGCGGCCCATACCGGAGTGATCCAGCCGAGGGCGGCGAACGGCAACATGAAGCCATTGTACAGCCCGGCCCACAGCAGGTTCTCGATGATTACCCGACGTGTACGCCGGGCCAGGCTGAAGGCTTGCACCAAGGCGTCGAGACGATTGGACAGGAGTACCGCATCGGCGCTGGTTTTCGCCAGATCGGTGGCCGAGCCCATGGCCACGCTGATGTCGGCGGCGGCCAGCACCGGCACGTCGTTGACCCCGTCGCCGAGCATCAACACCTTGCGGCCTTGCTGGTGCAACTGCTTGAGCACCTGCAGCTTGTCATCCGGACGCAAGCCGCCCCGGAACTCGTCGATACCCAATTCGGCGGCGACACTGGCAACCATCGGCGAGCTGTCACCGGATAGCAGCAGCGTGCGCCAACCGCGAGCCTTACACGCCGCGAGCAGCGCCGGTGCGTCGTTGCGCAGGCGGTCGTCGAGCACGAACCAGGCCAGCGCGCCATGGCTGTCGCCAAGCAACAGCCATTGGCCGGCTTCATCCGGGATTGTCGGCACAGCGCAGCCGCTGAGTTCGCAGACAAATGCCGGTTGACCGATGCGCAGGCGCTGTTCGCCAACCCGGCCCTCAAGGCCCAGTCCTGGAGTGCTGAGGACTTCTTCAGCGGCCAGCGGCGCTCGGCCAAAGGCGCGGGCAATCGGGTGTTCAGAACGGTTTTCCAGAGCGGCGGCGAGGCCCAGGCACTGATCGCTGTCGAGTGCGCCCAGTGCTCGAATCGAACGCAAGGCCAGGCGACCTTCGGTGAGCGTACCGGTCTTGTCGAAAATCACCGTGTCGATTTGATTCAGACCTTCCAGCACGTGGCCGCGGGTCAGCAGCAGGCCGAGTTTGTGCAAGGTGCCGGTGGCGGCGGTGAGCGCGGTCGGCGTGGCCAGTGACAGGGCGCAGGGGCAGGTCGCGACCAGCATCGCCAGCACGATCCAGAAGGCACGGGATGCATCCAGCTCCCACCAGAGCAAACCGATGGCAGCAGCGGCAATCAGCGACAACAGCAAGAACCACTGCGCAGCGCGGTCGGCAATTTCTGCCAGTCGCGGCTTCTCGGTCTGGGCTCGATCGAGCAGGCGGACGATGGCCGAGAGGCGAGTGTCCTGGCCCAGCGCGAGCACTTCGACGGTCAGGGCGCCCTCGACATTCAGGGTGCCGGCCGTCACCGCATCGCCGAGCGTCCGGGGTTGCGGCAGGTACTCGCCGGTCAGCAGCGACTCATCGATGCTCGACTGGCCATCGAGGATTTTGCCGTCGGCCGGGAGGATGGCGCCGGGGTGCACCAAAACCTGGTCACCGAGACGCAACTCGCTGAGCAGGATGCGCTCGCTCTGGCCGTCCGCACTCAGGCGCAGGCACGATGCGGGCAGCAGGTTCACCAATTGCGCGGTGGCGGCGGCGGTGCGTTCACGGGCGCGGCGCTCCAGATAGCGGCCCGCCAACAGAAACAGCGCAAACATCCCGACCGCGTCGAAATACAGTTCGCCGACTCCGGTGATCGAGGTCCATATCCCGGCGAGGTAGGCGCCGCCGATGGCCAGCGAAACGGAAACATCCATGGTCAGGTGGCGGGTGCGCAGGTCGCGCATTGCACCTTTGAAAAACGGCGCGCAGCTGTAGAACACAATTGGGGTCGTCAGGAACAGTGCGACCCAGCGCAGGATGGTGTGCAGCTCGGGGCTGAGGTCGATATTGAATTCCGGCCAGGTGGCCATGGTTGCCATCATCGCCTGGAACCACAGCAAGCCGGCAACCCCCAGTTGACGCAGGGCCAGGCGGTTTTCGCTGGCCAGTTGTTCGCAGGCTTGGTCGGCCTGGTAGGGGTGGGCGGCATAACCGATGTGGCGCAGCTCGCTGAGCAGCTGGCTCAACGGTAACTGGCTGTCGGCCCAGCGCACGTGCAAGCGATGGTTGGACAGGTTCAGGCGCGCCTCGGCCACGGCCGGCAGGCTGCGCAGGTGTTTCTCGATCAGCCAGCCGCAGGCCGCGCAACTGATGCCTTCCATCAGCAAGGTGGTTTCAGCGAGTTCGCCTTCGTGGCGAACGAACGGTTGTTGCACGTCGGCGCGGTCATACAGCGCCAGTTCGTCCACCAGTTGCACCGGCAAGGCTTCAGGGTTGGCCGAAGCCTCGCTGCGATGGCTGTAATAGTGCTCCAGCCCACCCGCGACAATCGCCTCGGCCACGGCCTGGCAACCCGGACAGCAGAGCTCGCGGGTTTCGCCGAGGATGACGGCGGTAAACCGGCTGCCGGAGGGAACGGGCAGGGCGCAGTGGTAGCAGGGGGTGGTCATGGGGTTTTCACAGGGCGTTATCCGATGATCGTTCCCACGCTCCGCGTGGGAATGCCTCCCCGGACGCTCCGCGTCCGCTTCGGCTGGGACGCGGAGCGTCCCTGGCTGCGTGCCCACGCAGAGCGTGGGTACGATCAGTGATTGAGCTTGTTACTACTTGTCTTCCGCGCCTTGCAGCGGTTCGTCACCGAGCAGCAAATGCTTGTCGTGGCCGATCTGCTCTTCTTCGAACAGGCGCCACACGTGATCGTCCTGGCTGCCCAGCAGCTCGACGAAGCGCCGGCCTTCGATCTTGTCGGTCAACTGGCCGATATAACGACCCGGTTCGGCCGCGCTGCGGGTCAGGGTGATCTTGCGATCTTTATCCGGCTGGGTCGGCGAGATCAGGTTCAGTTCGAGGGTCGCTGGCGTGCTGTTGCCGGTCAGGCGCACGTCGACTTCACCGGTCACCTCATCCAGATGCACGTTGGCGCGCAACAGCAGGGTCTGGGCCAGCAACTCGCGGTCCAGCGAACGGTTGATGCCTTTGCCCGCCTCGTAGTAATTGTCGTTGACCAGGTTGTCCGGGTTTTTGACAGCAATGGTCACCATGGACAAGGTCAGGGTCACCGAACAGGTCAGAATTGCGATGATGATCCATGGCCAGAGGTGCTTGTACCAAGGGCTGGTGGCAGTTGCTGCGGGCATGATGACTTCTCTCAACGAATTTGTGGGCCGATGAATCGGCTCTTGGCTTCAACGTGGACGCTATTGTCGTCGGCATCCTTGAGGGTGAATTTCACCTCGTTGGTGCTCGACGGCAGTTGTTCCGGTGCACTCGACAGCTCGACCGGCATGCTGAAGATTTCGCCAGCAGCCACCTTGATCTCGCGCTTGCCTTGCAACTTGAGATCCGGCAGTCCTGAGGCTTCCAGCACGTAAGTGTGGTCGCGCTGGTCCTTGTTCATGACTTTGAGGCTGTAGACGTTCTCGATCCGGCCTTCGGCGTTTTCGCGATACAGCACACGGTCCTTGCTGACATCGAAGCCGACCAGCGAGCGCATGAAGAACGCGGTGATCAGCAAGCTGATCATGGCCAGCAACACCAGCGCGTAGCCGATCAGCCGCGGACGCAGTTTATGGGTTTTTTGCCCGGACAGGTTGTGCTCGGTGGTGTAGCTGATCAGGCCGCGCGGGTAGTCCATTTTGTCCATGATGCTGTCGCAGGCATCGATGCAGGCGGCACAGCCAATGCATTCGATCTGCAAGCCGTCACGGATGTCGATGCCGGTCGGGCACACCTGAACGCACATGGTGCAGTCGATGCAGTCGCCCAGGCCCTGAGCCTTGTAGTCGATGCCTTTTTTGCGCGGACCACGGGCTTCGCCGCGGCGCGGGTCGTAGGAGACGATCAGCGTGTCCTTGTCAAACATCACGCTCTGGAAGCGTGCGTAAGGGCACATGTAGATGCACACCTGTTCGCGCAACCAGCCGGCGTTGCCGTAAGTGGCGAGGGTGAAGAAGCCGACCCAGAAATACGACCAGCCATCGGCCTGGCCCATGAAGAAGTCGATGGTCAGTTCACGAATCGGTGAGAAGTAGCCGACAAAGGTCATGCCGGTGACGAAACCGATCAACAGCCACATCGAGTGTTTGCTGAACTTGCGCAGGAACTTGTTGGCGCTCATTGGCGCCTTGTCGAGCTTGATGCGCTGGTTGCGGTCGCCTTCGGTGACCTTCTCGCACCACATGAAAATCCAGGTCCAGACGCTCTGCGGGCAGGTATAGCCGCACCAGACACGCCCGGCGTACACGGTAATGAAGAACAGACCGAAGGCGCTGATGATCAACAAGCCGGACAGCAGAATGAAATCCTGCGGCCAGAAGGTCGCACCGAAGATGAAGAATTTGCGCTCCGGCAAGTTCCACCAGACCGCCTGGTGACCGCCCCAATTGAGCCAGACCGTGCCGAAATACAGCAGGAACAACGCGGCGCCGCCCGCCATCCGCAAATTGCGGAACAGGCCGGTGAAGGCGCGGGTGTAGATTTTTTCCCGAGAGGCGTAGAGGTCGACGCTGTTATTCGCGTTCTTGGCAGGCGGGGTGACGTCGTGTACCGGAATCTGGTTGCTCATCATTGCATCCCACGGCAGTGGAAAAATGCCTCGGTCAGTACGTGCCGACCGCGGTCAAAAAGGGGTGTTGCAGTGGCGCAATGATACGCCTGTCGCTCTAGCTCAAGGGTGCGACCTTTGGTCGCGTTGGTGGAAATTCGTAGATGGTGTAGCAAATGTAACAAATCGTGATGCAGATCAATTGACTTGTTGAGTATAGCTCTCCGTCCGCCCAGGGTTACTACCGCGCGCCTGCAAGAGGCGTACCGAGTCCGATTCCCTCATCCTCCTCCTTCCACTGTCTGACATTCATTGGCGCTGGACTATATAGAACATTTTTTAGTGAGTGTTTTGAAGTGTGCGAGTGTCAGTGGATGTTGGAAATATCCGCTGTTGATCTGCAGAGGTCGGTAGTTTGTTAATTATCAATGGGCGATATATTTTGCAGTTGCCGCTATGGAGTGGCTGTTAAATATCGATGGAAATGGACTTCTATGACTTTATATAAAGAGCGTGTGTGGCTGGTGTGTCTTGCACTGGCGTTGGTTATCCCTGTGGTCTATGGCGCCTCGTCGGCAGAGACGCCGCGCCATATGGTGTTTGTATCGGATTCGCAATACCCCTGGACTGAACTCTCGGATGATAATCTTCCGGATTCCAACAAGGAGGCTCGCTCAAAAGAGCTGATAGAGTTGCAGTACTCCGATATTTCAAGTTTCAGGAAGCTGAATGGCGGGGCATCCCGCATACCGGTGATGATTAACGGTGATGTCACAGCCTTTGGTCATGGTAGTGAACGTTCATACATGAAATCGGTTTTCGAGAATAAACTGGAGGGGCTATATGATTACGGGCTGGGTAATCATGACTATGCCAATAACGTGGACGACTGTTTCCTGAATAACTGTGCGGCTGGCAGTGTCAACGACCTCAAGGATCGCTACTGGGGAAAAGTCGAATCCATGGATCTGGCGGCAAGAAGTTCGGGCGTGGGGACGATCTTTTATGGCAGCCTCGCTTACTCGAAAAATGTCGGTGATGTGCACATGGTTCAATTGAATAATGAGCCGACCTATACCGTGAGTTTCTCTTCCGGTATTCCGCTTTCTCCAACAGCCTTTGAAATTACGCCTGCGCTTGACTGGCTGGAGCGGGATTTAAAGAGGGCGAGAGAGGAGGGCAAAATCATTATTCTGAATATGCACAAGGTTTATCAGTGGAACGGCAACGACGAGCAGATTTCGAGATTCAAACAGATGGTCGAGAAATACAAGGTAACGGCGGTCTTTGGTGGGCATGATCACTGGGGCGCGGGGACTTACTTTGATTGGGGCAAGCCACAGTACTTTGGTGAAGTGCCGGTATTTCTAAGTGGCTCTGCCTCCCAGCAAACTTATCTGATTGCCAGTTTTACCGCTGACCGGCAGTCGCTGGCGGTCAGCCTTGTCCGCAACAGTAACTGGCCAAGCCGAAAGCTCGATCAGGTCATCCCAGTCTTGAAGTAGGCAAATGAATGACGGAAATGAAAACGGCCCCGCCAGATCACTGGCGGGGCCGTTTTTTAGTGCGATCACGCGTTTGCCTTACTCGGCGTCAGCAGCTTTCTCACCGTGAGACAGGCTGTAGACGTAAGCGGCCAGCAGGTGAACCTTGTCGTTGCCTTGCAGCTGTTCTTGCGCAGGCATCTGGCCCTGACGGCCGTAACGGATGGTCTGCTGCAGTTGAGCAAAGCTCGAACCGTAGATGAACGCGGCCGGGTGGGTCAGGTTAGGTGCGCCCATGGCTGGGGTGCCTTTACCTTCCGGACCGTGGCAAGCCACGCAGTTGGCAGCGAAAATCTTCTGGCCGGCAACCAGATCGGCCTTGGCGCCTTCCGGCAGCTTGCGGCCATCGAGGTTGGTCAGCACGAACGCGGCAACGTCGCTGACGCCTTGCTCGCCGATCACTTCACCCCAAGCCGGCATCATCGCGTGACGGCCGCCCATGATGGTGGTCTTGATGGTTTGTGGCTCGCCGCCCCAACGCCAGTCTTCGTCGGTCAGGTTCGGGAAGCCGTAAGCGCCTTTGGCGTCGGAGCCGTGGCAAACCGAGCAGTTGGAGGCGAACAGGCGGCCACCCATCTTCAGGGCTTGTGGGTCCTTGGCAACTTCTTCAATTGGCATGGCTGCGAATTTGGCGAAGATCGGACCGAACTTGGCGTCCGATTTGGCCATTTCCTTTTCCCACTCGTGAACGCCGGTCCAGCCGGACTGGCCGTTGGCGAACGCGGTCTGCTTCTCGTTGTCGAGGTAGCCGTAACCCGGCAGCAGGCCTTTCCAGTTGCCCAGGCCCGGGTACAGCACCAGGTAGCCGAGGGCGAAGATGATGGTGCCGACAAACAGCATGAACCACCATTTCGGCAGCGGGTTGTCATACTCCTCGATCCCGTCGAAGGCGTGGCCAACCGTCTCATCCGTCTGCTCGGCGCGCTGGCCCTTGCGGGTCGACAGCAGCAGCCAGGTCAGGGCGAAAATGGTACCCAGACTGAGGACTGTGACGTACAGACTCCAGAACGTAGTCATTCTTTGTTACTCCTAGAAGCTTGCTCGACGTGCTTGATGGCTTCGGGATCATCCGCGAAAGGCAGCAAGGTCGCGTCTTCAAACTCCGATTTGCGCTTGGGGCTGAACACCCACAGTGCCAGACCGATAAAGGCAACCATCACGACAACGGTGCCCAGGCCACGAATCATCCCGATATCCATCCAGATCACCGTTTGCTTTTGATGATGGTGCCCAGGCCTTGCAGATAGGCCACCAGCGCGTCCATTTCGGTTTTGCCCTTCACGGCATCTTTTGCACCGGCGATGTCTTCGTCGGTGTAAGGAACGCCGAGGGTGCGCAAGACTTCCATTTTCTTCGCGGTGTCTTTGCCGTCGAGCTTGTTTTCCACGAGGAACGGGTAAGCCGGCATTTTCGACTCTGGCACCACGTTGCGCGGGTTGTACAAATGCGCACGCTGCCAGTCATCGGAGTAACGACCGCCGACGCGGGCCAGGTCCGGACCGGTACGCTTGGAGCCCCACAGGAACGGGTGGTCCCAGACGCTTTCACCGGCTACCGAGTAGTGGCCATAACGTTCGGTTTCAGCACGGAACGGACGGATCATCTGCGAGTGGCAGCCGACACAACCGTTGGCGATGAAAATGTCACGGCCTTCAAGTTCCAGCGCCGGGCGTGGCTTCATGCCTTCAACCGGCTTGTTGGTCACGTCCTGAAAAAACAACGGGACGATCTGGGTCAGGCCGCCGATGCTGACGGCGATGACCATAAAGAAGGCCAGCAGGCCAATATTCTTCTCGACTGCTTCATGCTTCATCAGTGAGCTCCAACGACAGCGATCTGAGCGGCGGCTTCAGCATCTTCCGGATTCGAGGCGCGTACGGTGCGGAACACGTTGTACGCCATGAACAGCATGCCGCTGGCAAAGAACGCACCGCCAAGGGCGCGAACGATGAAACCAGGGTGGCTGGCTTGCAGGGCTTCAACGAAGGAGTAGGTGAGGGTGCCGTCATCGTTGATTGCACGCCACATCAGGCCCTGGGTGATGCCGTTGACCCACATCGAGGCGATGTAGAGCACGGTGCCGATGGTCGCGAGCCAGAAGTGCGTGTTGATCAGGCCGATGCTGTGCATCTGCGCACGACCGAAGATTTTCGGGATCATGTGGTACAGCGCACCGATCGAAATCATCGCTACCCAGCCCAAGGCACCGGCGTGTACGTGGCCGATGGTCCAGTCAGTGTAGTGAGACAGCGAGTTGACGGTCTTGATGGCCATCATCGGGCCTTCGAAGGTCGACATGCCGTAGAACGCCAGGGACACGACCAGGAAACGCAGGATCGGGTCGGTCCGCAGCTTATGCCAGGCACCCGACAGGGTCATCATGCCGTTGATCATGCCGCCCCAGCTTGGTGCCAGCAGGATGATCGACATTGCCATGCCCAGCGACTGAGCCCAATCCGGCAGTGCGGTGTAGTGCAGGTGGTGCGGGCCAGCCCAGATGTACAGGGTGATCAGTGCCCAGAAGTGCACGATCGACAGGCGATACGAGTAGATCGGACGCTCGGCCTGTTTCGGCACGAAGTAGTACATCATCCCCAGGAACCCGGTGGTCAGGAAGAAACCTACCGCGTTGTGGCCGTACCACCACTGGATCATGGCGTCGGTCGCACCGGCGTACGCCGAGTAGGACTTGAAGAAACTGACCGGCAAGGAGGCGTGGTTGACGATGTGCAGCATCGCCGTCACGACGATGAAGGCACCGTAGAACCAGTTACCGACATAGATGTGCTTGGTCTTGCGCTTGACGATGGTGCCGAAGAACACCAGACCGTAGGTGACCCAGACGATAGCCAGCAGGATAGCCAGAGGCCATTCCAGTTCCGCGTATTCCTTGGTGGTGGTGTAACCCAGCGGCAAGGTAACGATCGCGCCAACGATTACAGCCTGCCATCCCCAGAAGTGGAAGGCAGCGAGGCTGTCGGAAATCAGTCGCGTTTGGCAGGTTCGCTGCACGACGTAATAGGAAGTGGCAAACAGTGCACAACCACCGAAGGCGAAAATCACCAGGTTGGTGTGCAACGGGCGTAGGCGTCCAAACGTCGTCCACGGCAGGCCGAAATTCAACTCCGGCCAGACCAGTTGCGAGGCGATGAAGACACCGAGCCCCATGCCAAGGATCCCCCAGACCACCGTCATGATGGCGAACTGGCGGACTACCTTATAGTTATAAGCAGTCGGACTGATTGCTGTGCTCATTCTAAGGTTCCACGGTTTAGGTGTTTTATTAGGGATAAAAATCGGTCGCAAGTATGGAGAAAGCGGGGGGTCATTGCAACGCGCCATGACCCGCGTCAATGCTTTCAAAAGCTGATTCTGCGGCCTTTCCATGCTCCGCGTAGGGACAAAATTGCCCATGGACAAAATGTCTTGGCGGACCAAAAAGGCAAGGGGGTCGGGTCAGGTGTAACTGGGTGTGTTCAAACGAGGCGGGTAGGTGACAGACGGCAATTTGCACGACAGCCGGTATCTACCAGCCTTTGCGGCCTGTCATCGAACAGATTCGTCGAACGCATCGTGTACGGTTGACCTTTGACCGGCTGTTGCCAGTCCGCTTCGAAGCAAGCGTAGACGCGAATCCACCGAACCGAAAGGCAGACCAATTGAGGGGTGCGACAATGCGTCGCAAAGGAGCAGGGAACTGCCGCATTCGGGTGAATGCAGCAGTTGGGCAGTGAAGAATTATTCGGTTTTGCTTTCAGCCTGCAAACGCTCGGCGTTCGGGCTGTGAGACAAGCTGTACACATACGCGGCCAGCAGTTGCACCTTGTCGTTGCCGAGCAGTTCGTGCTGCGCCGGCATCTGACCCTGGCGACCATGGCGGATGGTCTGTTGCAGTTGCGTCAGGCTGGTGCCGTAGATGAAACCTGCCGGTTGCGTCAGGTTTGGCGCCCCCATCAGTTCCGTGCCCTGGCCGTTTGCACCGTGACAGGCTACGCAAGTGGTGCTGAACGTTTGCTGTCCGGCTTGCAGGTCAGCACCACTGTCGGCTGGCAGCGGCAGGCCGGCGAGTTGGTGACGCACATACGCCGCGACATTTTTCACCCCGGTCTCACCCAATACTTCACCCCAGGCCGGCATGGCCGCCATGCGTCCGCCCATGATCGTGGTCTTGATGGTTTCGGCACTGCCGCCCCAACGCCAGATGTTGTCGGCGAGGTTGGGGAAACCAAACGCGCCCTTGGCATCCGAGCCGTGGCAGACCGAGCAGTTGGAGGCAAACAGGCGCCCGCCCATTTTCAGCGCTTGTGGATCCTTGGCGACCTCTTCCACGGGCATGGCCGCGAATTTTGCGAAGATCGGCCCGAACTTGGCGTCGGCCTTGGCCATCTCCCGGTCCCATTCCTTGGTCTGGGTCCAGCCATCCTGGTAGCCGGGCAGTACGCCTTTCCAGCTGCCCAGGCCCGGATAAAGGATCAGGTAGCCGACAGCAAACACCAGGGTCCCGGCGAACAGCATGAACCACCACTGCGGCAGCGGATTGTCGTACTCCTCGATGCCGTCGAAGCTGTGGCCCATGGTCTGGTCGACGCTGCCCTTGGTTTCGCCCTTGCGGGTGCCGATCAGCAGCCACGTCAGGCCGATCAGGCTGCCAATGGTCAGTACGCAGATCCACGTACTCCAAAAGGTGGTCATGGCCGGGTACTCCTTGTTGTTGCTGTTTCTTGGCTATGGGTGTCGTCGGGTTGCGGTTCGTCGGCAAAGGGCAGCAGGCGCGCTTCGGCGAATTCCGAGCTGCGTTTACCGTTGAATACCCACAGCGTCAGTCCAACAAACGCTACGAAGACGACGACGGTGCCCAGGCCGCGGATCATTCCAGTACTCATCTCGCTCTCTATAAAAGACATGGGCATGGCTCACCTCTTGCTCTTGATCGCAGTGCCGAGCACTTGCAGGTAGGCGACGAGCGCGTCCATTTCGGTCTTGCCCTTGAGCGTTTCGACGCTGCCGGCAATGTCTTCGTCGCTGTACGGAGCGCCGAGGGTGCGCATGACCCGCAACTTGGTTTCGGTGTGGCTGCTGTCCAGTGCGTTGGCCACCAGCCATGGGTAGGCGGGCATCTTCGACTCCGGCACGACGTTGCGCGGGTTGTACAAGTGCGCCCGGTGCCAGTCTTCCGAGTAGCGACCGCCGACCCGGGCCAGGTCCGGGCCGGTGCGCTTGGAGCCCCACAGGAACGGGTGATCCCAAACGCTTTCACCGGCTACCGAGTAGTGGCCGTAGCGCTCGGTCTCGGCGCGGAACGGGCGAATCATCTGCGAGTGGCATTGCACGCAACCTTCGCGGATGTAGATGTCGCGACCTTCGAGCTGCAGCGCGGTGTAAGGCTTCATGCCTTCGACCGGCTTGTTGGTGACGTCCTGGAAGAACAGCGGGACGATCTGGGTCAGACCGCCGATGCTCACCGCGAAGACCATCAGCAGCAACAGCAGGCCGACGTTTTTCTCAATCGTTTCGTGTTTCATGGCGGACTCCTCAGGCCATCTGCGCCGCGGCGGCGACTTCGGCTGGCTGTGCGGCACGCACGGTGCGCCAGGTGTTGTAAGCCATCAGCAGCATGCCGCTGAAGAAGATCGCGCCGCCCACCAGCCGCACGACGTAGCCTGGGTGGCTGGCCACCAGGGTTTCGACGAAGGAGTAGGTCAGCGTGCCGTCTTCGTTGACCGCGCGCCACATCAGGCCTTGGGCGATGCCGTTGACCCACATCGAGGCGATGTAGAGCACGGTGCCGATGGTGGCGAGCCAGAAGTGCGCGTTGATCAGGCCGAGGCTGTGCATCTGCGTGCGGCCGAAGACTTTCGGGATCATGTGGTACAGCGCGCCGATCGAGATCATTGCCACCCAGCCGAGTGCGCCGGCATGTACGTGGCCGATGGTCCAGTCGGTGTAGTGGGAGAGGGCGTTGACCGTTTTGATCGCCATCATCGGCCCTTCGAAGGTCGACATGCCGTAGAACGCCAGCGACACCACTAAAAAGCGCAGGATCGGGTCGCTACGCAACTTATGCCAGGCGCCCGAGAGGGTCATCATGCCGTTGATCATGCCGCCCCAGCTCGGTGCCAGCAGGATCAGCGACATCACCATGCCCAGCGACTGCGCCCAGTCCGGCAGCGCGGTGTAGTGCAAGTGGTGCGGGCCGGCCCAGATGTACAGGGTGATCAGTGCCCAGAAGTGCACGATCGACAGGCGATAGGAGTACACCGGGCGTTCGGCCTGTTTCGGCACGAAGTAATACATCATCCCGAGGAAGCCGGCGGTGAGGAAGAAACCTACCGCGTTGTGCCCGTACCACCACTGCACCATGGCATCCGTCGCACCGCCGTAGGCCGAGTAGGACTTGGTCCAGCTCACCGGCAGGGAGGCGTGGTTGACGATATGCAGGATGGCCACGGTGATGATGAACGCACCGAAGAACCAGTTGCCGACGTAGATGTGCTTGGTCTTGCGCTTCATCAGTGTGCCGAAGAACACGATGCCATAGGCGACCCAGACGATGGCGATCAAAATGGCGATCGGCCATTCCAGCTCGGCGTATTCCTTGGAAGTGGTGTAGCCCAGCGGCAGGCTGATGGCGGCCAGGACAATGACCAACTGCCAGCCCCAGAAGCAGAATGCGGCGATTTTCGGCGCGAACAGCTGCGTCTGGCAGGTACGTTGCACCGAATAGAAGGAGGCGGCGAACAGGGCGCAGCCGCCGAACGCGAAGATCACCGCGTTGGTGTGCAGCGGGCGCAAACGGCCGAAGCTGGTCCAGGGCAAATTGAAGTTGAGTTCAGGCCAGACCAATTGAGCCGCGAGAAAAACCCCGAGCCCCATGCCGACGATGCCCCACACCACCGTCATAATGGCGAATTGGCGGACCACCTTGTAGTTATAGGCGGTACTTAAAGAAGTGTTCATGGTTCCCCATCCACGGTTCAGCCGAAGTGAAAGCGTCCGCGCGAGGCGATGACGCTCCCTTCGCCTGGAGTTATAGGCAGATTAAAAGCGAGGCAAGCATGGACAAACAGCACAAGGCCAGTATTGACGGGGATCAATGGGCGCAGTGCGTGCAGGATCGCGGATGGCTGTGGAACGCTGCCTCGGTGCCGGCATCGGCGACGCTGATTCTTGCCCATGGCGCTGGCGCACCGATGGACAGTGACTGGATGAGCGACATCGCCGCACGCCTTGCTGCGCAGGGCGTCAACGTGTTGCGTTTCGAGTTTCCGTACATGGCGCAACGGCGCATCGACGGTGGCAAGCGTCCACCGAATCCGACGCCCAAATTGCTCGAATGCTGGCGTGATGTGTATGCCGTGGTGCGACGCCATGTCACTGGGCGTCTGGCCATTGGCGGCAAGTCCATGGGCGGGCGCATGGCCAGTTTGCTGGCCGATGAGTTGGGCGCGGATGCGCTGGTGTGTCTGGGGTATCCGTTTTACGCGGTGGGCAAACCGGAGAAGCCGCGAGTCGAACATCTGGCCGGGCTCAAGACTCCGACGCTGATTGTGCAGGGGGAGAGGGATGCGCTGGGGAATCGTGCGGCGGTTGAAGGGTATGAGTTGTCGCCGAGTATCGAGGTGTTTTGGTTGACGGCTGCTGATCATGATTTGAAGCCGTTGAAGGCATCCGGTTTTAGCCATGATCAGCATTTGGCGGCTGCGGCGCAAAAAGTGGCTGCATTTCTTCAGGGCCAGCCCTCACCCTAACCCTCTCCCGGAGGGAGAGGGGACTGACCGCGTTGTTTGTAGGAGAAACTGCGACCTGCGATTCCGAGTTGAACTCAGGCTTTGAAAGCGACAGAGATCCGCTCCCTTTCCCCCTCTCCCCATTGGGGCGGTCCGGCGTTCCGGGAGGGCTGGGGTGAGGGGTGGATCTTGAGGTCGCAGTCCAAGTATCACTCCCCCCAGCAACGATCAGCGGTTAAACCGCTCTACCAACGAATACTGGGTATTCGCCGTACGGGTCAGCTCTTCGCTCAGCAAGGCCGAGTTCTGTGCCTGTTCCGAGGTCTGGTCGGCCAGTTGCGCGATGGTGCTGATGTTGCGGCTGATCTCTTCGGCTACTGCACTTTGCTCTTCGGTCGCGGCAGCGATTTGGGTGGTCATGTCGGTGATGTTGGCCACCGCTTCGCTGATACCCACCAGAGCCTGATCGGCTTCCAGAACCCGCGCCACGCCTTCTTCAGCCTGACGGTGACCCGCTTCCATGGTTTGCACCGCGGTGCTGGCGGTCTGCTGGAGCTTGGCGATCAGGGTGTGAATCTGCCCGGTCGACTCGCTGGTGCGTTGCGCCAGTTGCCTTACTTCGTCGGCAACCACCGCAAAACCGCGGCCCATCTCACCGGCGCGAGCCGCTTCGATGGCCGCGTTCAAGGCCAGCAGGTTGGTCTGGTCGGCAATGCCTTTGATCACGTCGACCACGCCACCGATTTCGTCGCTGTCCTTGGCCAGTTGGGTCACGGTCAGGCCGGTTTCGCCGACCACCACCGACAGGCGCTGGATCGCGTCACGGGTTTCACCGGCAATATCACGGCCACGACCGGTCAGGCGATTGGCTTCCTGGGTCGCGTCAGCGGTGCGTTGCACGTGGCTGGCGACTTCCTGGGTGGTGGCGGCCATCTGGTTGACGGCGGTTGCCACTTGCTCGGTCTCGACGCGCTGACGTTCCAGGCCGGTCGAGCTTTTGTGCGCCAGGGTGTCGGACTGTCGAGCTTGCTCGTTCAGGTGTTCTGCGGTGTCTTGCAGGCGAGTCAGGCAGGTTTTCAGACGGGCTTCCTGACTGAGGATCGACATTTCCAGGCGCGCTTGAGCGCCACGGCTGTCGGTATACATCTGCGCAATCAACGGGTCGGATGTGGTCTGCTCGGCCAGGCGCAGCAAGCGCTTGAGGCCACGCTGTTGCCAGCTTAAACCCAGCAGGCCGAGCGGCACGGACAGCCCGGCGGCCAGCGCAAAACCCCACTGCGAGTTGAGCGTGGCGCCGATCATGAAGCTCAACTGGCTGACCAGAATGAACGGCAACCAGTCCTGTAGCACCGGCAGCCACTTGTCTGTTTGAGGAATCGCCGACTTGCCCTGATTGATGCGTTGGTAGAGCGCTTCGGCGCGGCGGATCTGTTCGGCGCTGGGCTTGACCCGCACCGACTCGTAACCGACCACCTGATTGCCGTCGAATACCGGTGTGACATAGGCGTTAACCCAGTAGTGGTCACCGGTCTTGCAGCGATTCTTGACAATGCCCATCCATGGCAAGCCTTGTTTCAGTGTGCCCCACATGTGCGCGAAGACTGCAGGCGGAACGTCGGGGTGACGGACCAGGTTGTGCGGTGCACGGATCAGCTCTTCACGAGAAAACCCGCTGATTTCGACGAACGCATCGTTGCAGTAGGTGATCACGCCTTTGGCATCGGTCGTGGAAATCAACCGTTGTTGAGCCGGGAAGGTCCGTTCGCGTTGTGTAATGGGCTGGTTATTACGCATGGCTTTTTCAATCCGCAAGGCTTTGACAGGGTGTCGGCAGCGCCAGGAATAAATTGAAATTATTTTTCAATATTCAGCGCTGGCGCACATTCCTTGATCTTCAACCCGCCAGCATCGGGTAGGTAAAGAGGCCAAAGTGCAGCAGATTCAAACCAAAGTGCGTGGCGATGGCGGCTCCCAGCCCACCGAAACGGTACGCCAGCCCATAACCGAACCCGGCAAGGCTCGCCAGCAACACCCATTGCCAGCCGGCGCCGAAGTGCGCCAGACCGAACAACAATGTGGCGCCAAGCAGGGCGAGGTGTTCGCCGTAGCGCAGGTTCTTCAGACAGCGACTCAAACCGCCCTGGATGTAACCGCGAAACAGCGCCTCCTCGACCAGCGTCACCAGCAGCAGGTTGTTCAGCACCCAGAGCCAGGCTTGATCGGGCCACTTCGGCGCCCAGCTGATCATGTCCAGCAGCAGCGCGCCACCAAGCGCAGTCAGCACGCTCAAGGTCAGTGCCGCGGCAGTGGCATACAGTGAAAGGCGCAGGGAGCGGCGACCGACAATCCACGGGCACACCAGCAACAGCCAGAAGCCAATCAGTGGTTTGTCCAGATTCAGGTACATGGAGAACGGCACGGCATCCGCGCTGAAGCGTTCCGGGCCGATACCGCGACCGTTGTAGAAGCCGGGCAGCCAGTGCATGGCCAGCGCCACCGCCAGGAAAACGAACAGGCCGTGACCCAGGACGCGGCCGACCTGGATCTGTGGTTGGCGAACGGCAAAGCCGGCAAACGCTAACAACCCGACGGAAATGGCCGCCAGCCAGCCGAGGTGGCTGTAGATCAGGGCCAGTGCGTAGCCGATGGAGAGGAGTGCCAGATAGAGCCATGGCAGAGCAATCATGTGAAATCCTTGTGTCTGAGATTCTGCGAGCTACCTCGCTCCCACAGGAAGCGGTGCGATTAAAGGGACGTTCGCGACTCAAACAAAAACACCGTCCGAAGACGGTGTTTTTGTCAGTGCGACATTATGAAGCAATTAACTGCCGCAACACGTAATGCAGAATCCCTCCCGCCTTGAAGTATTCCACTTCGTTCAACGTGTCGATCCGGCACAACACATCCACCTTCTCGCTGCTGCCGTCCTCGCGGGTGATCACCAGCGTCAGGTTCATTCGCGGCGTCAGCTCGACGCCTGTCAGCCCTTGAATGTCGAGTGTCTCCTTGCCGGTCAGGTTCAGGCTCTTGCGGTTCTGGTCGAGCTTGAATTGCAGCGGCAGTACGCCCATGCCCACCAGGTTGGAACGGTGAATCCGTTCGAAACTCTCGGCGATCACCGCTTTGACGCCCAGCAGGTTGGTGCCCTTGGCCGCCCAGTCACGGCTTGAGCCGGTGCCGTATTCCTGGCCGGCGATCACCACCAGCGGAGTGCCCGTCGCTTGATAGCGCATGGCGGCATCGTAGATCGGCAGTTTTTCACCGGTCGGGATGTAGAGCGTATTGCCGCCTTCTTCGCCGCCGAGCATTTCGTTGCGAATGCGGATGTTGGCGAAGGTGCCGCGCATCATCACTTCATGGTTACCGCGACGTGAGCCGTAGGAGTTGAAGTCTCGCGGTTCCACACCTTGTTCACGCAGGTAGCGCCCGGCCGGGCTGTCGGCCTTGATGTTGCCGGCGGGAGAGATGTGGTCGGTGGTCACCGAATCGCCCAGCAGGGCCAGCACGCGTGCACCGCTGATGTCCTGAATCACCGGCAGGGGGCCGGAAATGTCATCGAAGAACGGCGGGTGCTGAATGTAGGTGGAGTCCTTCTGCCAGACGTACGTCGCCGCTTTCGGGACTTCGATGGCTTGCCACTGCGCATCCCCGGCGAACACCTCGGCGTATTCCTTGTGGAACATCGCGGTGTCGACCTGCGCCACGGCGTCGGCGATTTCCTTGCTGCTCGGCCAGATGTCCCGCAGGTACACCGGCTTGCCATCCTTGCCATCGCCCAGCGAGTCGCTGCTGATGTCCATGCGCACGCTGCCGGCCAAGGCATAAGCGACGACCAGCGGAGGGGAGGCCAGCCAGTTGGTTTTCACCAGCGGATGCACGCGACCTTCGAAGTTGCGGTTGCCGGACAGTACCGAGGCGACGGCCAGGTCGGCGCTCTGTATGGCTTTTTCAATCGGTTCCAGCAACGGCCCGGAGTTACCGATACAGGTGGTGCAGCCGTAGCCGACCAGTGAAAAGCCCAATTCATCGAGGTATTGGGTCAGGCCGGCGGCCTTGTAGTAGTCGGTGACCACTTTGGAGCCAGGTGCCAGGGAGCTTTTCACCCACGGTTTGCGTTTGAGGCCTTTTTCCACGGCTTTTTTTGCCACCAGCCCGGCAGCCATCATCACGCTCGGGTTGGAGGTGTTGGTGCACGAGGTGATGGCGGCAATCACCACGGCTCCGTTTTTCAGTCGATACGTCTGGCCCTCGTACTCGTAGTCCGCTTCGCTCACGAGATCGGCATTGCCGACCGCGACGCCACCGCCACCTTCGCTTTCGAGGCGGCCTTCTTCCTTGCTGGTGGGGCGGGCGGGTTTGACTTGCAGGCCGAGGAAGTCAGTGAACGCCTGGGCGACATTTGGCAGCGACACCCGGTCTTGCGGGCGTTTGGGGCCAGCGAGGCTGGCTTCGACGCTGCTCATGTCCAGCGCCAGGCTGTCAGTGAACACCGGTTCTTTACCGGGCAGACGCCACAGGCCCTGGGCTTTGCAGTAGGCCTCGACCAGTTTCACCACGGCGACAGGGCGACCGGACAGGCGCAGGTACTCCAGCGTCACGTCGTCCACCGGGAAAAAGCCGCAGGTGGCGCCGTATTCCGGTGCCATGTTGGCGATAGTCGCGCGATCCGCCAGTGGCAACTCAGCGAGACCGTCGCCATAGAACTCAACGAACTTTCCGACCACACCTTTCTTGCGCAGCATCTGGGTGACGGTCAACACCAGGTCGGTGGCGGTAATGCCTTCCTTGAGTTTGCCGGTGAGTTTGAAACCGATCACTTCCGGAATCAGCATCGACACCGGTTGGCCGAGCATCGCCGCTTCCGCTTCGATGCCGCCCACGCCCCAGCCGAGTACGCCGAGACCGTTGATCATGGTGGTGTGGGAGTCGGTGCCGACCAGCGTATCCGGGAAGGCGTAGGTGCGGCCGTCCTCATCCTTGGTCCACACGGTGCGGCCAAGGTATTCCAGGTTGACCTGGTGACAGATGCCGGTGCCCGGCGGTACCACGCTGAAGTTGTCGAAGGCGCTCTGGCCCCAGCGCAGAAAGGCGTAACGCTCGCCATTACGCTGCATTTCGATGTCGACGTTCTGAGTGAAGGCGGTGCTGCTGGCGAATTTGTCGACCATCACCGAGTGGTCGATCACCAGGTCCACCGGCGACAGCGGATTGATTCGCTGCGGATCGCCACCGGCCTTGGCCATGGCGGCGCGCATGGCCGCGAGGTCGACCACCGCCGGCACACCGGTGAAATCCTGCATCAACACGCGCGCGGGGCGATACTGGATTTCCCGGTCGCTGCGCCGCTCTTTGAGCCAGGCGGCGAGGGCCTTGAGGTCGGCGCCGGTGACGGTTTTTTCGTCCTCCCAGCGCAGCAGGTTTTCCAGAAGCACTTTGAGCGACATCGGCAGCTTGTCGAGATCGCCCAAGGACTTGGCGGCTTCCGGCAGGCTGAAATAATGGTAGGTCTTGTCGTCTATTTGCAGCGTTTTAAGGGTTTTCAGGCTATCGAGGGACGGCATTGAAATGACTCCTTTTGGTCCGCACGGCTACGGACTGGCGGGACAGACAGAGCTCTTAACCTAGTCCTGTTTGGGGCTTAAGGCTAATAACTGGACTCTATAGACAAGTCCAAGGTTCCGAACTCCGCTATCATGCGCCGGTTTTCGTGACAGGCTTTGCTTCAACGCAAGTCTGGGCATCGCGCAGTGGTTGAATGTCTCGCCATCTGCCCAGGAGTAAGAATGAACACCCTCTTTATGCATTGCCGGCCAGGCTTCGAAGGCGAAGTCTGTTCCGAGATTTCCGAACACGCCGCACGGTTGAACGTGGCCGGTTATGCCAAGGCCAAAGCCGCCAGCGCCTGCGCCGAGTTTGTCTGCACCGAAGAAGATGGCGCCGAGCGCCTGATGCGCGGCCAGCGTTTCGCCGAGCTGATCTTTCCGCGTCAATGGGCTCGCGGGATCTTCATTGATCTGCCGGAAACCGACCGCATCAGCGTGATCCTCGCCCATCTGGCGAGCTTCCCGACGTGCGGCAGTCTGTGGCTGGAAGTGGTTGATACCAACGATGGCAAAGAGCTGTCGAACTTCTGCAAGAAATTCGAAGGCCCGCTGCGCAAGGCGCTGACCGGCGCTGGCAAACTGGTGGAAGACCCCAACAAGCCGCGTTTGCTGCTGACCTTCAAAAGTGGCCGTGAAGTGTTCGTCGGCCTGGCCGAGGCGAATAACTCGGCGATGTGGCCGATGGGTATTCCGCGCCTGAAGTTCCCGCGTGAAGCGCCCAGCCGTTCGACCCTGAAGCTGGAAGAGGCGTGGCACCACTTTATCCCGCGTGATCAGTGGGACGAGCGTCTGCACAGCGACATGACCGGCGTCGACCTTGGCGCCGCGCCGGGCGGCTGGACCTGGCAACTGGTCAATCGCGGCATGTTGGTGACGGCTATCGATAACGGTCCGATGGCTGAAAGCCTGATGGACACCGGGCTGGTTCAGCACTTGATGGCCGACGGTTTTACCTTCAAGCCCAAGCAACCGGTGGACTGGATGGTCTGCGACATCGTCGAGAAGCCGGCGCGCAACGCGGCGATGCTGGAAGAGTGGATCGGCGAGGGGCATTGCCGCGAGGCGGTGGTCAACCTGAAGCTGCCGATGAAGCAACGTTATGCCGAAGTGAAGCGCTTGCTTGAGCGCATTGCAGAAGGCTTCAAGGCGCGTGGCATTCGGGTCGATATCGGCTGCAAACAGCTGTACCACGACCGCGAAGAAGTGACCTGCCATTTGCGCCGGCATGACGTAAAGAAACCGAAAACCCGCTGATTCATGGTGTGTGCGTCGGCATTTGTGGTGAGGGGGCTTGCCCCCGCTCGGCTGCGAAGCAGTCGTAAACCGGCTGACGCGGTGCATTTGAAGAAGTGTGGTTACAGGTTTCTGGGCCGCTTCGCGACCCAACGGGGGCAAGCCCCCTCGCCACACACCCGACATTGCGCGACAATGCCGGCCAGTTTCAGGAGTGAATCATGAGCGAAATGATCAATACGCCGGTAGACGGCACCCTCGACGCCACCGGCCTCAATTGCCCGGAGCCGGTGATGATGCTGCACCAGCATATTCGTGACCTGGTGCCTGGCGGTCTGCTCAAGGTGATCGCCACCGACCCGTCGACCCGTCGCGACATTCCCAAGTTCTGCGTGTTTCTGGACCATGAACTGGTGGGACAACAGGAAGATGCCGGGACCTATCTGTACTGGATTCGCAAGAAGTCCGATTAACGGACCCGAAAAAAAGGCCTGCGTTTGCAGGCCTTCTTTTTACCGTCGCTTAACTCGCTGCCCGACTGATGCGGATTCGCTTGCGCGCACTGCGCGTCAGGCGGATCGACAGCATCAGCGCCGCGCAGCTCAGGCCTGCAATCAGACCTTCCCACAGCCCGCTCGGGCCGCTGGCCGGGCCGAACCAGTCGGTCAAACCCAACACGTATCCCACCGGCAGGCCGATCCCCCAATAGGCGAACAACGTCAGGATCATGGTCGCTCGGGTGTCCTGGTAACCGCGCAGGGCGCCGGCGCAGATCACCTGGATAGCATCGGAAAACTGGTACAGCGCGGCATAGACGATCAGCATCGAGGCGATCTGGATGACGGTCTTGTCGGCGGTATAGATCGAGGCGATGGGTTCGCGCAGAAGCAGAATCAGGCTCGCCGAGAAGGCGGCAAACACCAGCGCCGCGCCCAGGCCGACCTTCGCCGCGAAGCTCGCCTGATACGGGTCCCCGGCCCCCAGTGCCTGACCCACCCGTACGGTGACCGCCATCCCCAGGGAATAAGGAATCATGAACAGCAGAGAGCTGATGTTCAGGGCGATCTGGTGCCCGGCCACGACGGTCGATCCGAGGCTGCCGATCAGCAGGGCGATGATCGCAAAGATGCTGGACTCGGCAAATACCGCGATACCGATCGGCAGGCCGATGCCTACCAGACGTTTGATCACCGCCCACTGCGGACGATCGAAACGCACCAGCACACGCGTGGGGGCATAGAAGGGCGCCCAGCGGGTCCAGCCGGCCATGCTCAGCGCAATGAACCACATGACGATGCCGCTGGCCCAGCCGCAACCGACGCCGCCGAGGGCCGGCAGGCCGAAATGGCCATAGATCAGCGCGTAGTTCACTGGAATATTGAGCAATAAACCACCCAGGCCAATGACCATGCTTGGACGGGTACGGCCCATTGCATCGCTGTAGCAGCGCAGTACGTAGTAGAAGGCAATGCCGGGAAAACCGAAGGCGATACCGTGCAAGTAGCCCATGCTCGGCTCAATCAACTGTGGGTCGACTTTCATCCAGTGCAGGATTGGCTCGGCGCTAAGCAGCAGGCCACTGCCTGTCAGTCCGACACAGAGTGCCAGCCACAAGGCCTGGCGTGCCAGAGGCGCGATCTCGTCGTGCCGCTTTGCGCCGAAGCGTTGGGCGATCTTGGGAGTGGTGGCCAGCAGAACCCCGGTCATCAGCAAGTAGATCGGAATCCAGATCGAATTACCCAGTGCGACCGCCGCCAAATCCCGTGGGCTGACTCTGCCCGCCATCACTGCATCGACGAAACCCATGGAGGTGGCTGCCAGTTGCGCGATCATGATCGGCAGCGCCAGGCCAAGCAGGCTTTTAAGCTCCAGGCGAACCCGGGCCGGGCGGTTGAGGGCAGTAGCAGCGAGGCGGTCAGTCACGGAATTCACAGGCGAAGCGTCCAGAGGGGATTGATGCGTGGGGCGGCGCATTCTACGCGTTGACGCCGCAGTCAGGAAAAATCCTGTGTTAGGGATTTGTAATCGGTTGCCGGACGTTTCGACATCCCTGTGGCGAGGGAGCTTGCTCCCGCTGGGGCGCGAAGCGGCCCTAAAAATGGGACTGCTACGCAGTCCAGCGGGAGCAAGCTCCCTCGCCACAAGTAGTGCATTGCCTGCTGGCTCATCACCTTCATCTACGCCTACACTGCCGATCCGCCAAAGGAGCCTGCCATGCTGATTGTTGCCGACGAAAATATCCCTCTGCTCGATGCGTTCTTTGAAGGTTTCGGTGAAATACGCCGCGTACCGGGACGCTCCATCGACCGTGCCACGGTCGAGGCTGCCGATGTGCTACTGGTGCGGTCGGTGACCAACGTCGACCGCGACTTGCTCGAAGGCAGCAACGTGCGGTTTGTCGGCACCTGCACCATTGGTACGGATCACCTGGATCTGGACTACTTTCAGCAGGCTGGCATCACTTGGTCCAGCGCCCCGGGTTGCAATGCCCGAGGCGTGGTCGACTACGTGTTGGGCAGCCTGCTGACCCTGGCCGAAATCGAAGGCGTCGAGCTGGCCGAACGTACTTACGGGGTGGTTGGTGCCGGTGAAGTCGGTGGTCGGCTGGTCAAGGTCCTGCAAGGTCTGGGCTGGAAAGTGCTGGTCTGCGATCCGCCGCGTCAGGCGGCCGAAGGCGGCGAATTCGTTAGCCTGGAGCAGATCATCGGGCAATGCGACGTTATCAGTTTGCACACCCCGTTGAGCAACAACGCCGAGCATTCGACCTGGCACCTGTTTGACCAAAACCGCTTGAACCAGCTCAAGCCTGGCGCCTGGCTGATCAATGCCAGCCGAGGTCCGGTGGTGGACAACACTGCGTTGCGTGAAGTGTTGCTCGCGCGCGAAGACCTGCAAGCGGTGCTGGACGTGTGGGAAGGCGAGCCGAGCGTCGATATCGGCTTGGCCGAGTTGTGTGTGATCGCCACCCCGCATATCGCCGGTTACAGCCTCGATGGCAAGCAGCGCGGGACCGCGCAGATCTATCAGGCGTTTTGCCAGTTCCTCGGGCAGCCGGCCCAGGTCTCCCTTGATGAATTGTTGCCGGCACCGTGGCTGGCGCAAGTCCACTTGAATGCCAGTTGTGATCCGGCCTGGGCCTTGGCGATGGTCTGCCGTGGCGTGTACGACCCGCGTCGTGATGACGCGGATTTTCGCCGTAGCCTGGTGGTCAGTGGTGCCGAACAGCGCACGGCGTTTGACTTGCTGCGCAAGCATTACCCTGAACGGCGTGAGATTGACGGGCTGAAGGTACGCATTGAGGGCGAGTCGCCGGCATTGCGGCAAATGGTGGCGGCGTTGGGGGCAATGGCTGTCTAGGACCGAGTCGACCTCATCGCGGGCAGGCCTTGCTCCTACAGATCACCGCGAACTGTAGGAGCAAGGCTTACCCGCGATGGGGCGCGCAGCGCCCCCAAAAATAAGCAATAAAAAACCCGGCTATCAGAGCCGGGTCGGAAGACGTAAGGCTATGTATCAATCTTGCTTGGCAGGCTTGACCAACCGTTGTTCCAGTTCGCGGCACGCACTCTGGATCATATCTTCAGTGATCGGTACTTCGCGCCCTTGAGCGTCAATGATGGAGCACCCCAGAGACTGGTCTGGCCGGGTGCGGATCACTTGAATCTTGTCATCGCTGCTGTTTTGCAAGGACATGGCCTGTCTCCTCATCAGGTTGTACGTTTACTGTAGAACCACCAAATGACCAAGCTGTGACAACTCCCTACAGGGGGCAAGGCGGCAGTACCAGTCCATCAGAAATAACCTCGGACTTCTAGCCGGACTTTAGACCGATAACATCTAGGCTCTATTGTCTGCGGTCATATTTAACCTGACTCATTGTGATTTACAGCGTTGCAGCGGATCGACCGGTGTAGGCTTGGCCGGGTTGATCCTTTCAGTTTGCGCTTTCGGATGATCCTGATGCTGTCTGCCCGTCACCGCCGTGCGATTCGCCTGGCCAGTCGTTTTGTTGCACCTTACCGTTGGCAGGCGCTCGGTGCCTTGCTGGCGCTGATTGTCACTGCCGGCATTACCTTGTCCATGGGGCAGGGCATTCGCCTGCTGGTGGACCAGGGCTTCATGACCCAGTCACCGCAGTTGCTCAACCAGTCCATCGGCGTGTTCATGTTGCTGGTGTTGGGCCTTGCGATCGGCACTTTCATGCGTTTTTACCTGGTGTCGTGGATCGGTGAGCGTTGCGTGGCCGATATCCGTCAACAGGTGTTCAATCATTTGATTTACCTGCACCCGGGGTTCTACGAGAACAACCGCAGCTCGGAGATCCAGTCGCGTCTGACGGCCGATACTACGCTGCTGCAATCGGTGATTGGCTCGTCGCTGTCGCTGTTCCTGCGCAATTTGCTGATGGTCATCGGCGGAGTCGTGCTGCTGTTTATCACCAACCCGAAACTCACCAGCATTGTGGTGGTGACGCTGCCGTTGGTGATCGCACCGATTCTGATCTTCGGTCGCCGGGTTCGCCGCCTGTCGCGCTTGAGTCAGGATCGCATTGCCGACATCGGCAGCTATGTGTCGGAATCGCTCGGCCAGATCAAGACCGTGCAGGCCTATAACCATCAGGTGCAGGACGAACAGCGCTTCGCCGTCACCGTGGAAGAGGCTTTCGATACCGCACGCAAACGTATCGTCCAGCGCGCCTGGCTGATTACCCTGGTGATCATGCTGGTGCTGGGGGCGGTCGCGGTGATGCTCTGGGTCGGCGGCATGGACGTGATGGCCGGGCGCATTTCCGGGGGTGAGCTGGCGGCCTTCGTGTTCTACAGCCTGATCGTCGGCAGTGCCTTTGGCACTTTGAGCGAAGTGATTGGCGAGCTGCAGCGGGCGGCCGGTGCGGCTGAACGAATTGCCGAGTTGCTGCGCTCGGAAAACATCATCCAGCCACCGGTCTCGGGGCAAGTGACATTGCCTGATCGAGTGCGTGGCGATTTGCTGCTCGAAGATCTACGTTTTTCCTACCCGTCACGGCCCGAAAGCTACGCTATCGATGGTTTGAGTCTGGCCATCAAAGCCGGCGAAACCCTCGCGCTGGTCGGACCTTCAGGGGCCGGCAAGTCGACGGTTTATGACCTGCTGTTGCGCTTTTACGATCCGATAGCAGGCCGCATTCTGCTCGATGGCGTGCCGCTGACCCAACTTGATCCCATGGATTTGCGCCGGTGTTTCGCGCTGGTGTCGCAAACCCCGGCGCTGTTTTTCGGCAGCATCGAAGAGAACATCCGCTATGGCAAACCCTCGGCGACCCTGGCTCAGGTCCAGGAAGCGGCAAGGATTGCCTACGCCCACGACTTCATCGAAAAAATGCCGGATGGCTACCAGACGCATCTGGGCGACGGCGGTCTCGGACTTTCCGGCGGTCAGCGTCAGCGGCTGGCCATCGCCCGGGCGTTATTGGTGGATGCACCGATCCTGCTGCTGGACGAAGCCACCAGTGCCCTCGATGCGCAAAGTGAATACCTGATCCAGCAAGCACTGCCCCGCTTGATGAAAAACCGCACCACGCTGGTCATCGCCCATCGCCTGGCCACGGTAAAGAACGCCGACCGGATCGCGGTGATGGACCAGGGAAAACTGATAGCGGTGGGTACGCACCACGAACTGATTGCCAGCAATGCGCTGTATGCGCGGCTGGCGGCGTTGCAGTTTGTTGGGGCGACCGAAGATGGCGATCATTTCGGGGCAGAATGACAAGGCAAATTGGAGGTGCTGTATGGCATTGCGTTCGGGCACTATGTCGACCTTTGTTACAGGCCAGGACAGAAAATGAGTCGTTACCAGCCACCGTTGACACTGACGGCCAAAATGCTGACGTTGATCGCAGAGATCAGCGAGCAAATTGGTCGGCTTTCAGCTGTGGACGACTCCCGGCAAACGCCACAGCTGCGTCGTGGTAACCGGATTCGTACGATTCAGGCCTCGTTGGCGATCGAGAACAATACCCTGAGTGTAGAGCAGGTCACCGCCGTTCTGGCGGGTGAGCGAGTACTGGGTTTGCCCAGGGAAATCCAGGAAGTTCGCAATGCTTTCGCAGCTTATGAAGCCATGCCGCAATGGCAGCCGAGTACGCGGGCTGATTTGCTGCAAGCTCATTCGCTGTTGATGCATGGCTTGATTGATGATGCCGGACAGTTTCGCCGGGCCGGGGTTGGCATTTATCGCGGTGACCAATTGGTTCACATGGCCCCACCGCCGAGCCGCGTTGCGCATTTGATTGACGACTTACTGGCGTGGCTCGCAGGCTCTGACTGGCATCCGCTGATCATCAGCTGTGTATTTCATTATGAGTTCGAATTCATTCACCCGTTTGCCGATGGCAATGGGCGTATGGGCCGTCTCTGGCAAACTGCGATACTCAGTCGCTGGCGACCGGTACTGGCTTATCTGCCGGTCGAAGCGGTGATTCGGGCGCAACAGGATGACTATTACGCGGCGTTGTCGGCGGCTGATCAACTGGCTGAAGCGACACCATTTGTCGAGTTCATGTTGCAGGCATTGAGCGTAGCGCTCGAAGAGGCGGTCCGAAGTTCGCCTCTGACCGACCAAGTAACCGACCAAGTAACCGACCAAGTAGCGCGATTGTTGCGTGTGCTTGATGGCAGCTCTCCACGCAAGGTCAATGAGCTGATGGTAGAAGTGGGGCTTTCCCACAAAGCGACCTTCCGGGCCAACTATCTCAACCCGTCGCTTGCTGCCGGGTGGATTGAAATGACTGATCCCGACTCACCCAATAGCCCTGCTCAGCGGTACCGACTGACCACACACGGTCAGCAGGTTGCCAGGCAGTTCGGACGGTAGGCGCTGCCAAAGGTTCGGAGCCCGTTTGGACGTTTTTTTGCGACAACAAAAATGCCCGCATCAATCGATGCGGGCATTTTCTGTTGGGGTCTCAAAGCAAGATTAAAAGATCGCAGGCTTCGCCAGCCCCTGTGTAACCCGGTTATTGATCGTCGAAGTACCGCTCATGCCAATCCACCAGCGGCTGCGGTGAATTGAGCTTCTGGCCGTAGATCACCGAGTAGGAGAGCACGTTCTGTACGTATTGGCGGGTTTCGTCGAACGGGATGCTTTCCACCCAGACATCGAAGCTCAGGTGGTTGGCACCGCTTAGCCACTGGCGAACACGACCAGGGCCAGCGTTGTAGGCGGCGGTGGCGAGGACCCGGTTGCCGTTGAACTGGCTGTGGACCTGACTCAGGTAGGCAGCGCCGAGCTGGATATTCTTGTCCGGGTCCAGCACTTGCTGCGGTGAGGCCAGCGGAATGCTGAACTTGCGCGCGGTTTCCTTGGCGGTGCCGGGCATCAACTGCATCAGGCCGCTGGCGCCGACGCCGGAGCGGGCGTCGTCCATGAAGGCACTTTCCTGGCGGGTAATGGCGAATACCCAGCTCGAATGCAGGCCGCGGACCTTGGCTTCACGTACCAGGGTATCGCGGTGGGCCATCGGGAAACGAATGTCCAGGTCATCCCAGTATTGCGCCTGACTGATGGTGCGGATTGCCGGGAAATACCACTTCAGGTCGTAGGCCAGTTTCGCCTGGGCGACCATTTCGTCACGGCTGAAGTGGCGGCTGACGTAATACCACTCGCGGCGTCCGTCGACGATCTGCCCGCGAGCATGGAGCTCCAGCGCCCGGCGTACGCCCGGTGTATTGCGGACTTTGTTGATCAGTGCCTGACTCAATACCATGGGTTTATTGACCAGCGAATACGGTGATTGCGAGCGGTCGGCGGCAAGGAAACCGTAGAAATCACGTTCACGCGCGAGGCTCTTGTACAGGGTTTGCGCTTCCGGGTTTTGCGGCTGGGCAAGCTCCAGGCTGCGGGCCTTCCAGTAGCGCCAGCGGTTGGTGGTGGCCAGATCCTGCGGCAAGCGGCGGGTCAGTTGATAAGCATCGTCCCAACGCGCCAGGCGCAGCAGCAGGCGCAAGCGCCACTCGGACACGGTGTTGTCGCGCAGTTCCGGGTCGTATTTGGTCATCACGTCGAGGGCGCGGCTGTCATAACGCCGGGCCAGGGTCAGGCCGATTTCACGGGCGATAGCGACTTTTTCCTCGCTGGAAAAATGCATGCTGCTGGCATAACTGTCGAGCAGGGCCATCGCCCGGTCTGGGTCCTGGCGCGCGAAGCGGCGCAGGCCAAGGCTGACAATATCGGACATGGCTTCATCGGCCGGGGTGAAGCGCGAAGGCTGGTCAAGCATTTCGGGTCTTTGCGCGACGTCTACCAATAAACGCCCACGCGATGCCAGGGTGGTCATGTTGTTGATCAAACTGTTGGCCAGCGCATAGTTGCGTGCGTGAGCGGCGAGTTTGAGGCGTTCCCAGCGTTTCTGTTCGGTCAATTGGCCCTCGGCGGCCCATTGCGCAAACAACGAGTCGCAGGTTTCAGGCTGGGATTTGCCGGTCAGCCAGAGCTTGTCAGCGTTGGCGTAACCTTCGGACTTGAGGTTGTGACCGATCTGGTATTGCGCATTGAGGCAGTCCAGTTCGGTGAAATTGAGCTTGGGGTCGTAGTATTTGACGAAGGTCGCCCAGTCGCCCCGCTCAGCCAGCCAGCGCAACCAGCGCAGTTTCATCCAGTTGGCTTGCGGCAGGTCGCCGTGCTCGGCGAGGAATCTTTCGATTTCGTCGTTGCTCGCGGTTTTCAGGCGGGCGGTCAGCTCGTCATAGGCCAGGTAAGGTTCCAACGGGTAATCGCTCAGCTCCTGGCTGTAGCGAAAGTACGGGCCTGTATCACCCTTGGCCAAGGCGCGCTTGGCTTCATCGTAATACTGGCGCTGGGTGAACAGGTCCACCGCCTGGGCGGATTGAACGGCAGTGGCAGAAAGAAGCAAACACGATAAAAAGCTGAAAATGCGACTGCGCATGAGACATCCGGGCAGAGAAATCATGACAAGTGCCAGCAGGTGCCAGCACTGATTGTCTGTAGCTTAGCCTTTTGCCTGTAGCCGGTGAAAGCTTTGCTGGCTCGTCGGCACAAGTTCGCAAAAAATGTTGTGCAGAGTGCTTCGACATTGAAAATGCCGGCCTTCTGACGTCGCAAGTCAGGTAGAATGCGCGCCCGGTTTTTGGAGAAGCTCATGACCCTGCTCAAATTCAGCGATGTGTCCCTTGCTTTCGGCGCTATGCCGTTGTTGGACAAGGTGTCCTGGCAGATCGCCCGTGGTGAGCGGGTGTGCATCATCGGCCGCAACGGCACTGGCAAATCCAGCATGATGAAGCTGGTCAAGGGCGATCAGAAGCCTGATGACGGCTCCGTCTGGCGCGCACCAGGCCTCAAGATCGGCGAATTACCGCAAGAACTGCCGGTGGCCGACGAGCGGACAGTGTTCGACGTGGTTGCCGAAGGCCTGGACGGTGTGGGCGAGCTGCTCGCGCAGTATCACCACCTGAGCCAGAACATCGTCACCGACGCAGATCTGGACAAACTGATGCACGTCCAGCACGACCTCGAAGCTCGCGATGGCTGGCGTTTGCAGCAATTGGTCGACAGCACCCTGAGCCGCCTGCAATTGCCGGCTGACAAAACCCTCGCCGAATTGTCCGGCGGCTGGCGTCGTCGCGTCCTGCTGGCGCAGGCCCTTGTTTCCGAACCGGATCTGCTGCTGCTCGACGAACCGACCAACCACCTGGACATCGGTGCGATTGCCTGGCTCGAAGAGGCGTTGAAGGATTTCCAGGGCGCCGTGCTGTTCATTACGCACGACCGTTCTTTCCTGCAAAACCTGGCAACTCGCATCCTGGAACTGGATCGCGGCGGCCTGATCGACTGGAACGGCGACTACGCCAGCTTCCTCGTTCACAAGGAAGCCACGTTGGCCGCTGAAGAGACCGCCAACGCGTTGTTCGACAAGAAGCTGGCTCAGGAAGAAGTCTGGATCCGCCAGGGCATCAAGGCTCGTCGCACCCGTAACGAAGGTCGCGTTCGCGCTCTCAAGGCGCTGCGCGTCGAGCGTAGCGAGCGTCGTGAGCGGACCGGCAAGGCCAATATTCAGCTGGATACCGCTGACAAGTCCGGCAAGCAGGTGATGGTCCTCGAGAACGTCAGCTTTGCCCACCCGGATGGCCCGTTCCTGATCAAGGATTTCTCAATGGTCCTGCAGCGCGGCGACCGTATCGGTCTGCTGGGCGCCAACGGTACCGGCAAAACCACCTTGTTGAAGTTGATGCTCAGCGGTTTGCAGCCGACCAGCGGTACGGTTGAAGAGGGCACTCGCATCGATGTGGCCTATTTCGACCAGCTGCGCCATCAGCTGGATCTGGAAAAGACCGTGATCGACAACGTCGCCGAAGGTCGCGACTTTATCGATATCGACGGCCAGAGCCGTCACGTACTGAGCTACCTCGGTGACTTCCTGTTCAGCCCGCAGCGTGCCCGCACGCCGGTCAAGGCGTTGTCGGGTGGTGAGCGTGCGCGTCTGTTGCTGGCCAAGTTGTTCAGCAAACCGGCTAACCTGCTGGTACTCGACGAACCGACCAACGACCTCGACGTGGAAACCCTCGAGCTGCTGGAAGAGGTCTTGCTGACCTTCAACGGCACTGTGCTGATGGTCAGCCACGACCGGGCATTCCTCGACAACGTGGTCACCAGTACCCTGGTCTTCGAAGGTGAAGGCAAGGTTCGTGAATACGTCGGTGGTTATCAGGACTGGCTGCGTCAGGGTGGCTCGCCGCGCCTGCTGGGCGTGACCGAGAGCAAGTCCGGCAAGGCCGACCTGAACTCTGCGGTCGTCACCGCAGCGCCTGCACCAGTGGTCGCTCAAGAAGCGCCAGTGGCCAAGAAAAAACTCAGCTACAAGCTGCAGCGTGAGCTGGAAGCGCTGCCGGGCGATATCGATGCCAAGGAACAGCAGATCGCCAAGGTGCAAGCCGAAATGGCCGATGCGGGTTTCTATCAGCGTCCTGCTGCCGAAACCGCCAAGGTCATCGCGCAGCTTGAGCAACTGCAAGCGGAACTCGATGCACTGGTCGAGCGCTGGGCCGAGCTGGATGCCTGATTGATCCTGTTATGAAAAAGCCCGGCGTTCAGTAATGAGCGCCGGGCTTTTCATATGGAATGCGGTTTTATGTGGGAGCTGGCTTGCCTGCGATGGCATCACCTCGGTCTTTGCATTGCCTGTAATGGCCCCATCGCGGGCAAGCCCGGCTCCCACACTGGATCTCCATTTGGACGTATTCAGCTTTTGATCAGGCGCACCGCCAGCACATCGCAAGGTGCTCCGTGCAGTACGTCATTGGCGGTGGAACCCAGCAGCAGTGCGAGGCCGTGGCGGCCATGACTGCCCACGACGATCAGGTCACACTCCTGTTCCTTGGCCATATGATGGATTTCCTGGCGTGGCTGGCCATAGGTCAAGTGGCTGTATTCTTTGGAAAGTTCAGGATATTTGTTGATCAGGCGCTCGAGGCGCTCCTTGGCCTGGTCGAATTGCTGTTGCTGCAATTGCGACAGGTCCATCGGCACGTCACCACCAAAGGCCATGGCCATCGGTTCGACAATATGAACCAGGGACAATTTGGCACCGTTGCTGACCGATAACTCGCGAGCACGGTGAATCACAGGATCGCACTCTTCGGTTAGATCTACGGCGACCAGAATATGGTGGTAGGGCATGAGGTGCTCCTCCTGAGGATTGCGATAACGGTAAGTATGGCTGGTTTCAAGCGGATTGGTTCTGACAGGGGTCAATCCGCCCATCAAGAATCGGGAGTACAGATATGACGGTCTGGATAGTGGTGTCAATCCTCGCAGTGGTGCTGAGCCCGCTGGCATGGCTGCGGCCTTCGCGTAAACAGGGGGGGCAGATGGCTTTGCGCATGGAGGCGCGGCGTATTGGCCTGGCCATGCAGCTGGCACCGCAGGAGTGGCCGCATTGGCTGGAGCCAGCGCCGCCCAGCCCGTGTGCGCAATATCATCGTCCGCGGCGGGGCAATAAACCGGCGTGCTGGATTTGTTGGCAAAGTGCGCCTGGCGTGTGGGTCAATCAATGGCGAGAGGTTTGTCAGGATGAGTCGTTGCTGATTCATTTCCGGAAGTTGCCGGCCAACGTCTACAAGGTTGAGGCCGACAAGCAAATGATCACGTTGTATTGGGGGGAGCGGGGCGAGGCCAGTGTGTTGAATGAGATCGATGCCGTGCTGAAGGCATTAGCCTGAAACGCAGCTCCTACACACAGGCAATAAAAAGCCCGACATCGTCATCGGGCTGGAGTGGCCAGGCAGGCCGGTAATTCGCTGAATCGTCACGCTGTCCAGGGCGTGGCGTTGATCTTGCGCTTGGCGTTCGCCATAAGCGCTTCTGTTTTTCGTTTATCGTCCCCGGCCAGCGTAGCTTGTATTTCGAGCTGCGCAGCTAATTAGGGCGACGTTTCTAAATATTGATTCTATGAATGGTTGCACATGCATCCGCGTGTTGCAGGTCTTCGTGGTACGGATATGACTGCAAAGTCGAGTGATAACCCGTCTTTTGGGCGATTGACAATTGTCGGAAATTCCGTGAAGGTGGCGTACCCAAATCAAACGGGCGTATGAATTGAGCGTTTGTATTACAGACGGCTCCTACAGAATCCCGACTATCGCGTTGGCGGGTGTGCCTGGTGGGATGGCGTTAGCATCGACGGTAACGTCCATGCCGAGCCAGAACGTCAGCGTCCGACGTGTACTGTTCAGCTTCCATATCGTGGAGATCAGTTGATGATTTACGAAGGTAAAGCCATCACGGTTAAGGCTCTTGAAAGTGGCATCGTCGAATTGAAATTCGACCTCAAGGGTGAGTCCGTCAACAAGTTCAACCGTCTAACCCTGAACGAACTACGTTCGGCCGTAGACGCCATCAAGGCAGATGCGTCGGTCAAGGGTGTGATCGTCAGCAGTGGCAAGGACGTATTCATCGTCGGTGCCGACATCACCGAATTCGTCGACAACTTCAAGCTGCCGGATGCAGAGCTGGTTGCTGGCAACCTCGAAGCCAACAAGATTTTCAGCGATTTCGAAGACCTCAATGTACCAACCGTGGCCGCGATCAACGGCATCGCTTTGGGTGGCGGTCTGGAAATGTGCCTGGCGGCGGACTACCGCGTCATGTCCACCACGGCCAAGATCGGTCTGCCGGAAGTCAAACTGGGCATCTACCCAGGCTTCGGCGGTACCGTTCGCCTGCCGCGCATCATCGGTGCCGACAACGCCATCGAGTGGATTGCCGCCGGTAAGGAAAACCGTCCGGAAGATGCGCTGAAAGTCGGCGCAGTCGATGCGGTGGTCGCTCCAGAGAAGCTGCAGGAAGCGGCCCTGGAACTGATCAAGCGCGCCATTTCCGGCGAGTTCGATTACAAGGCCAAGCGTCAGCCGAAGCTGGAAAAGCTCAAGCTGAACGCCATCGAGCAAATGATGGCTTTCGAAACCGCCAAAGGTTTCGTGGCCGGTCAGGCTGGCCCGAACTATCCGGCGCCGGTTGAAGCGATCAAGACGATCCAGAAAGCCGCGAACTTCGGTCGCGACAAGGCTCTGGAAGTTGAAGCCAACGGTTTCGTCAAACTGGCCAAGACCTCTGCTGCGCAGAGCTTGATCGGTCTGTTCCTGAACGATCAGGAACTGAAGAAAAAAGCCAAGGCCTACGACGAAATCGCCAAAGACGTGAAACAGGCTGCCGTACTCGGCGCCGGTATCATGGGGGGCGGTATTGCTTATCAGTCGGCGTCCAAAGGCACGCCTATCCTGATGAAGGACATCAACGAGCACGGTATCGAGCAGGGGCTGGCTGAAGCCGCGAAACTGCTGGTTGGCCGCGTTGATAAAGGCCGCATGACCGCAGCCAAAATGGCCGAAGTGCTCAACGGCATCCGTCCAACCCTGTCCTACGGTGATTTCGGCCACGTCGACCTGGTGGTCGAAGCCGTTGTCGAGAACCCTAAGGTCAAGCAAGCGGTATTGGCCGAAGTCGAAGACAAGGTCAAAGAGGACACCATCCTCGCGTCGAACACCTCGACCATTTCCATCAGCCTGTTGGCCAAGGCCCTCAAGCGTCCGGAAAACTTCGTCGGCATGCACTTCTTCAACCCGGTGCACATGATGCCGCTGGTTGAGGTCATTCGTGGCGAGAAGTCCAGCGAGCTGGCCGTTGCCACCACCGTTGCCTACGCCAAGAAAATGGGCAAGAACCCGATCGTCGTCAACGACTGCCCGGGCTTCCTGGTCAACCGCGTTCTGTTCCCGTACTTCGGCGGTTTCGCCAAGTTGGTCAGCGCCGGTGTGGACTTCGTCCGCATCGACAAGATCATGGAAAAATTCGGCTGGCCAATGGGGCCGGCGTACCTGATGGACGTGGTCGGTATCGACACTGGTCACCACGGTCGTGACGTGATGGCTGAAGGCTTCCCGGACCGCATGAAAGACGACCGTCGTTCGGCCGTTGACGTGCTCTATGAAGCCAAGCGCCTGGGCCAGAAGAACGGCAAGGGCTTCTACGCCTACGAGACCGACAAGCGCGGCAAGCAGAAGAAAGTAGCCGATCCGTCGGTACTCGAAGTGCTCAAGCCAATCGTCTTCGAACAGCGTGAGGTAACCGACGAAGACATCATCAACTGGATGATGATCCCGCTGTGCCTGGAAACCGTGCGTTGCCTGGAAGACGGCATCGTCGAAACCGCTGCCGAAGCCGACATGGGTCTGGTCTACGGTATTGGTTTCCCTCCATTCCGTGGCGGTGCACTGCGCTACATCGACGCAATCGGTGTTGCAGAGTTCGTTGCCCTGGCTGACCAGTACGCTGATTTGGGCGCGCTGTACCACCCGACCGAGAAGCTGCGCGAGATGGCCAAAAACGGCCAGAGCTTCTTCGGTTAAGCGCCCACACTAGAGCGAGAGTGAAATTATATGAGCTTGAATCCTAGAGACGTCGTGATTGTCGACTTCGGTCGTACTCCGATGGGCCGCTCCAAGGGCGGCATGCACCGCAACACCCGCGCCGAAGACATGTCGGCACACCTGATCAGCAAGTTGCTGGAACGCAACGTCAAGGTCGACCCGAGCGAAGTCGAAGACGTGATCTGGGGCTGCGTGAACCAGACCCTGGAGCAGGGCTGGAACATCGCCCGCATGGCGTCCTTGATGACTCAGATCCCGCACACGGCTGCCGGCCAGACCGTCAGCCGCCTGTGTGGCTCCTCGATGAGTGCACTGCACACCGCAGCGCAAGCGATCATGACCGGTAACGGTGACGTATTCGTGGTTGGCGGCGTCGAGCATATGGGTCACGTCAGCATGATGCACGGTGTCGATCCGAACCCGCACATGTCGCTGTACGCGGCGAAAGCCTCGGGCATGATGGGCCTGACCGCTGAAATGCTCGGCAAAATGCACGGCATTACCCGTGAGCAGCAAGATGCCTTCGGCGTGCGTTCCCACCAACTCGCCCATAAAGCGACGGTGGAAGGCAAGTTCAAAGACGAAATCATCCCGATGCAGGGTTACGACGAGAACGGTTTCCTGAAACTGTTCGACTACGACGAAACCATCCGTCCGGAAACTACCCTGGAAAGCCTGGCGGCGTTGAAGCCGGCGTTCAATCCAAAGGGTGGCACCGTGACAGCCGGTACTTCGTCGCAGATCACCGATGGTGCTTCGTGCATGATCGTGATGTCGGCGCAGCGTGCACAGGACCTGGGCATCCAGCCGATGGCGGTGATCCGCTCGATGGCAGTGGCAGGTGTGGATCCGGCGATCATGGGCTATGGTCCAGTACCGGCGACACAGAAAGCACTGAAGCGTGCAGGTCTGGGTATTGCCGATATCGACTTCTTCGAACTCAACGAAGCTTTCGCTGCACAGGCACTGCCAGTGCTGAAAGATTTGAAAGTGCTCGACAAGATGAACGAGAAGGTTAACCTGCACGGCGGCGCGATCGCCCTGGGCCACCCATTCGGTTGCTCCGGTGCACGTATCTCCGGCACCCTGCTCAATGTAATGAAGCAGAATGGCGGCACTTTCGGTGTATCGACCATGTGCATTGGCCTCGGCCAGGGCATTGCCACCGTCTTCGAACGCGTTTAAGCGATTCGTCGACGGAAGCCGGGGCCATGTGCCCCGGTTTTTGTTTTTCTGAAGATTTTTTTTGTTTTTTATTTCAAGTGATTTGAGTGAGGGCCAGACCATGCCGATACAACCAGGGCTCTACCAGCATTACAAAGGTCCGCAGTACCGCGTATTCAGTGTTGCGCGGCATTCCGAGACCGAAGAAGAAGTGGTCTTCTACCAAGCCCTGTATGGCGATTACGGCTTTTGGGTGCGTCCCTTGAGCATGTTCCTGGAGTCGGTCGAAGTTGACGGCGAACAGGTCCCACGCTTTGCTTTGGTGCAGGCCGAACCAAGCCTTTTTTCAAGGCCATAAGCTGAGCGCGCGCAGAACCCTGCGCTTGACCTCACCTTGTTGCCACTATATATAGCGGTGCCGCGTCAGGCGCCAACCGCCTTTCACTTCTAGAATTCAGGAATTTTCTGATCCATGGGCAAATCGCTGGTCATTGTGGAATCCCCGGCTAAGGCCAAGACCATCAACAAGTATCTGGGTAACCAATACGTGGTGAAGTCGAGTATCGGCCATATCCGAGACCTGCCCACCAGCGGTTCGGCTAGCGCCAGCAAAGAGCCTGCTGCCAAGCGCGGCAAGGCTGCTGCTGGTGAAGTGCCGGCGCTGTCGCCTAAAGAAAAGGCGCGCAAGCAGCTGGTCTCGCGCATGGGTGTCGATCCCGATCATGGCTGGAAAGCCAAGTACGAGATCCTCCCGGGCAAGGAAAAGGTCATCGAAGAGCTGCGCCGGCTCGCCAAAGATGCTGACACCATCTATCTCGCAACCGACTTGGATCGCGAGGGGGAAGCCATTGCCTGGCACCTGCGCGAAGCCATCGGTGGTGATGACAGCCGCTACAAGCGCGTGGTGTTCAACGAAATCACCAAGAAGGCGATTCAGGAAGCCTTCTCCCAGCCGGGCGAGCTGGATATCGATCGGGTCAATGCTCAGCAGGCGCGTCGTTTCCTCGACCGCGTGGTGGGTTACATGGTTTCGCCGCTGCTGTGGGCCAAGATCGCTCGCGGTCTGTCTGCCGGTCGTGTGCAATCGGTAGCCGTGAAGCTGGTGGTGGAGCGTGAGCGCGAGATTCGCGCGTTCAATCCGGAAGAGTACTGGGAAGTTCACGCGGACCTCGGCACTGCCAAGGGCGCCAATGTGCGTTTTGAAGTGGCCCGTGAAAACGGCGAAGCCTTCAAGCCGCTCAACGAAGCCCAGGCCATGGCTGCGCTGGAGAAGCTCAAGGCTTCCAGCTACACCATCGCCAAGCGCGAAGACAAGCCGACCAGCAGCAAGCCGTCGGCACCGTTCATCACGTCCACACTGCAACAGGCTGCCAGTAACCGCCTGGGCTTCGGCGTGAAGAAAACCATGATGATGGCCCAGCGTCTGTACGAAGCTGGCTACATCACTTACATGCGTACCGACTCGACCAACCTCTCGGTTGATGCCGTAGCGATGGCGCGTACTTATATTGAAGGTGAGTTCGGTAGCAAGTACCTGCCGGAAACGCCGAACGTCTACAGCAGCAAGGAAGGCGCGCAAGAAGCTCACGAAGCGATTCGTCCTTCTGACGTGAATACCGATCCAAGCAAGCTGTCGGGCATGGAACGTGACGCTGAGCGTCTCTACGAGCTGATCTGGCGCCAATTCGTCGCGTGCCAGATGCTGCCGGCGAAATACCTGTCGACCACCGTCAGCGTCGCTGCTAGCGGCTTCGAGCTGCGTGCCAAGGGCCGCATCCTGAAGTTCGACGGTTACACCCGCGTCATGCCGCAAATGGCCAAGCCTGGCGACGACGATGTGCTGCCGGACATGGCGCAAGGCGATGTGCTGAAGCTGATCAAGCTTGATCCAAGCCAGCACTTCACCAAGCCGCCGGCGCGTTACTCGGAAGCGAGCCTGGTTAAAGAAATGGAAAAACGCGGTATCGGTCGTCCTTCGACCTACGCGGCGATCATTTCGACTATCCAGGACCGCGGTTACGTCGCGCTGCACAACCGTCGTTTCTACTCGGAAAAGATGGGTGACATCGTCACCGAGCGTCTGTCCGAAAGCTTCTCGAACCTGATGGACTACGGCTTCACCGCCGGCATGGAAGAGAACCTCGATGACGTCGCCCAGGGCGAGCGCGACTGGAAAAACGTGCTGGACGAGTTCTACGGCGACTTCAAGAAGAAACTCGAAGTAGCCGAGAGCGCGGAAAACGGCATGCGTGCCAATCAGCCGGTCATGACTGACATTCCGTGCCTCACCTGCGGTCGTCCGATGCAGATTCGTACCGCATCGACCGGTGTGTTCCTTGGTTGCTCGGGCTACAGCCTGCCACCAAAAGAGCGCTGCAAAGCCACTGTCAACCTGGTGCCGGGCGATGAAATCGCTGCGGACGACGAGGGTGAGTCGGAGTCTTTGGTGCTGCGTGGCAAGCATCGCTGCCCGATCTGCAGCACCGCGATGGACGCTTACCTGCTGGATGAGAAGCGCAAGCTGCACATCTGCGGTAACAACCCGGATTGCGCAGGTTACGAGATCGAAGAAGGCAGCTATCGCATCAAGGGCTACGAAGGTCCGAGCCTGGAGTGCGATAAGTGCGGCAGCGAAATGCAGTTGAAGACTGGTCGTTTCGGCAAGTTCTTCGGTTGCACCAACGCGACCTGCAAGAACACCCGCAAACTGCTGAAGAGCGGTGACGCTGCACCGCCGAAGATGGATCCGGTGAAGATGCCCGAGCTCAAGTGCGAGAAGGTCAATGACACCTACATTCTGCGTGACGGTGCTTCCGGCCTGTTCCTGGCGGCGAGCCAGTTCCCGAAAAACCGCGAGACCCGTGCTCCGCTGGTGATCGAGATCGTGCCGCACAAGGATGAGATCGATCCGAAGTACCACTTCCTCTGCGCGGCGCCGAAGAAAGATCCGGATGGTCTCCCGGCAGTGATCCGTTACAGCCGCAAGACCAAGGAGCAGTACGTGCAGACCGAAGTCGAAGGCAAGCCTACCGGTTGGAAGGCATTCTACGACGGTGGCAAGTGGGTGGTTGAAGACAAGCGCGTAGCCAAATAATCGGGCAATGCGATGCCAAAGGCCGCATGCGAACCCTCGGGTTTTCATGCGGCCTTTTGTTTTGTGCTTGCGGTCGGCTTGTCTGATCCATGACACTGTCAGACCTGCATTACGCGTCTTATTTCGTTGTGGAGACTGCCGTCATGGCCTTTGAGCTCTATACCCGTACCAATCAGAAAATTTACTTTGCCGGTCTGTCGCTTGAGGCGCTGGCCCGGGCGGAAGAGGGGCGGGCAATGAATTCCCTGGCGCTGATCCAGGCCGGGCGTGAGTCAGCGTTGTTTCACTTGTACGGCGCACTGCTGGGCTTGTGTCATGAGATTGCCGGTTTTTACCGTTTGCCTCAGGCCAATGCACCGCGAGCAGAATTGCTGCTGACTCGTGAAGTGCTCGAGACCATCGCTATTCCGGAAATGGCGGAGATGGTCGAGTTGGCGAATAACCCTGAAACCTGGCTGGCAAAGCTTTTGGCTGCCCATGCCGCGCTGTTTCAGCCGCCACGCGTGCCGCACAAGCCTAAGGGCGACGTGACCCAGCCGCTGATCATGGCGGTTAACCTCGATGAAGAAGAGACGCCTCAAGAGTTGAGTCGGGAGGAGTTGGAAAGCTGGCGTCAGAACCTCAAAGACCTGGCGATTCGGTTTCGCGAAGGGTTGAATGAGTGCTGAATCTGCGCACGGAACGCTGAGTGTTCAGTGATGGCCATGGATCAGGGATGATCTTTAGCATGGGTTTCGGTGACGTGCTGCCGGTCAAGATCCCGAGCGAAGCTGCGCTGATGACTATATAATCCCCGCCTTTCGTGGAGAACAGACCTTTATGCCAACGTCCTTTCTAGAAATTGTCGAACTGCCAGACGGTCGTATTGAGCTGCGCAGAGCTGAGGACGAGGGTTCTCTGGTGACTTTGAACTTCTCTGAAGACGCCAAAGCGTTCCTGCAGGGCCAGCACGTTGAAGTCGCCAAGGCGATGTTGAGCGTGGGTGTGCAGATGGCTGGACGCTTGGTTGAAGGCGAATTCGACAAAGAAGAAGGGCCGCGGATTCTTCATTGATTCCGTTCGTCGGCTTTTCGTAGGGCATCATTTCACGTCGATGTTACAGATTGGCTTCTCTGTCCTGGAGAAGCCCTGCGCTTTTCAAGTGCACAGTGAGTGTCGCTTAGCCCAGCCGAATATTCAGACTTTGAGCATCCCCGGTACGGGCGGCGCTGATCAGCTGTTGGCGCGCGCTGGAGTTCAGCGGGTTCAGCCAGCTTACAACGGTGTGACTGCGGCCCAGGCGCAAGGCTTCGCAAGCCAGTTGCTGGGCGCTTTGTGTTCCCCGTGGTTGCAGCAACAGAATGCGTTCGCGGTTCAGGCCGGCATCTCGCAGCCAGGCTTGAGTCAGGCTGGCAGGTGGAGCGATCAGTGTCAGCCAGCGAGCGTCCTTGTCCTGGCTTAACTCTCTGAGGATGGGGGCCAGAAGGTTCAGGCAGCTCCCAGCCGCACCACGCAATGACAGCTCACTGAACACTTCGGGTTCGGCGCTCCAGGGTGACTCGACCACGTCTTTGAGAGTCGGCGCCAACGGCTGTGCCATGAACGCTTCGAACAGCGGAAGTTGTGTGTGCTGTGGTGTGTGAGGGAACTGCATAACGCCTCCTTTAGCGGCGAATGACGCCGACACTCAAGCCTTCGATCACCAGGTCCTGATCTTTCAGGTTCACTTCGATCGGGGCAAACTCGGGGTTTTCGGCAATCAGCCAGACCTTGCTGCCGTCGCGCTTGAAACGCTTGACGGTCACTTCGTCGCCGATCCGCGCAACCACGATCTGGCCGTTACGGGCCTCGCGCGTGGTATGCACGGCGAGCAGGTCGCCGTCGAAAATTCCCACGTCCTTCATGCTCATGCCGTGAACGCGCAACAAATAGTCAGCGCGTGGATGGAAGAAGGAAGGATTGATGTTGCAGGATTCTTCGATGTGCTGTTGAGCGAGAATCGGAGCGCCGGCAGCAACCCGGCCAATGATCGGCAAGGTGGACTCGTCGGCCTTGGCTTCGAAGCCCGGGATGCGAATACCGCGTGAGGCGCCGGGCGTCATTTCGATTGCTCCCTTGCGCGCCAGTGCCTTGAGGTGTTCTTCCGCAGCATTGGGCGACTTGAAGCCAAGCTCCAGGGCGATTTCTGCACGGGTCGGCGGATAGCCGTTGTCTTCGAGGCAACGTTTGATAAAAGCCAGAATCTCAGCTTGGCGTGGCGTCAGTTTTATCATGTCGATCGCTCTGTCTTTTTATACAGTGACTGGGATTATATACAGTGGAGTGGTCTTGGCAATCCTCCTTTTTTATCCGACCGCTGGACGGTCGGTTTACAGATCGTAAGCTTGCTGCTTGTAGGACTGGCTACAGCTCCCGACTTGTATGGTTAAATAGCTGACCGACCGTTCGCAAAACGAACAGGCAGGCTTGACAAGGCCCAGGCTGAAACGTATGTTTCAAACAAGTGTTTGTCAGGCGGAGTAGCCATGGCCCAGTCGGAAACCGTTGAACGCATTCTCGATGCTGCCGAGCAGTTGTTCGCGGAAAAAGGTTTTGCCGAAACTTCATTGCGGCTGATCACCAGCAAGGCTGGGGTCAATCTGGCGGCAGTGAACTATCATTTCGGCTCAAAGAAGGCCTTGATTCAGGCAGTCTTCTCGCGTTTTCTCGGGCCTTTCTGCATCAGCCTCGATCGTGAGCTGGAGCGCCGTCAGGCCAAGCCGGACAGCAAACCGAGCCTCGAAGAACTGCTGGAAATCCTCGTCGAACAAGCCCTCGTGGTGCAGCCGCGCAGCGGCAATGACCTGTCTATCTTCATGCGCCTGTTGGGATTGGCGTTCAGCCAGAGCCAGGGGCACTTGCGTCGTTACCTGGAAGACATGTACGGCAAGGTATTCCGTCGTTACATGCTGCTGGTCAATGAAGCCGCACCGCGTATTCCGCCTATCGAACTGTTCTGGCGCGTGCACTTCATGCTCGGCGCAGCGGCATTCAGCATGTCGGGGATCAAGGCCTTGCGCGCTATCGCCGAGACCGATTTCGGGGTGAACACCTCGATCGAGCAGGTGATGCGTCTGATGGTGCCGTTCCTGGCTGCTGGCATGCGCGCAGAAACCGGCGTCACCGACGAGGCCATGGCGTCGGCCCAGTTGCGTCCTCGCAGCAAATCGGCGCCCGTCGCCGCCAAGGTTTAACGGTTCACGGGTGGGCGCGGCAGCTTACATCCGCTAAGCTAGCCGCCCATGCCGACTCTCGTTTCAGACCCGCTCGATTTCTCTTTTACCGACCACGTTCCGCCGGGCATCGCCCTTGGCGGCGAAGTCGTGTGTCTGCATCGGGCCGGGCTCTTCAAAGATGCGCCGCGCGCGCTTTTCGTTACTAAGGAATTTCTATGACTGCTGGCCTGCAAGGCTCGTTGATGGTGGACGTCGCCGGTACTTGGCTGACGGCCGAAGATCGCCAACTGTTGCGTCAGCCCGAAGTGGGCGGCCTGATCATTTTTGCGCGCAATATCGAGCATCCGCGCCAGGTCCGAGAGTTGAGTGCGTCGATTCGTGCGGTGCGTCCTGACCTGCTGTTGGCGGTGGACCAGGAGGGCGGTCGGGTGCAGCGCCTGCGTCAGGGCTTCGTGCGTCTGCCTGCCATGCGGGCGATTGCTGACAACCCGAACGCCGAATACCTGGCCGAGCAGTGTGGCTGGATCATGGCGACCGAAGTGCTGGCTGTCGGCCTCGACTTGAGCTTTGCCCCGGTACTGGACCTCGACTACCAGCGCAGTGCCGTGGTCGGTACCCGTTCGTTCGAAGGTGACCCAGAGCGGGCGGCCTTGCTGGCAGGCGCATTCATTCGCGGCATGAACAGCGCCGGCATGGCGGCTACCGGCAAGCACTTCCCTGGCCATGGCTGGGCGGAGGCCGATTCGCATGTCGCGATTCCGAATGACGAGCGCAGTCTTGAGGAGATCCGCGCCAAGGACCTCGTACCGTTCGCACGCTTGAGCAAGCAGCTGGCGGCGGTGATGCCTGCTCACGTGATCTACCCGCAGGTCGACTCCCAGCCCGCCGGCTTCTCGCGCCGCTGGCTGCAGGACATCCTGCGCGGAGAATTGCAGTTTGACGGGGTGATCTTCAGTGACGATCTGTCGATGGCCGGTGCTCATGTGGTCGGCGACGCTGCCAGCCGGATCGAAGCGGCGCTGTCTGCAGGTTGCGACATGGGCCTGGTGTGTAATGACCGTGCGGCCGCCGAGCTGGCGCTGAGCGCAGCTCAACGCCTGAAGGTTACGCCGTCTGCACGCATCGCGCGGATGCGCAACCAGTCGTTCGCCAGCACCGATTACAGGCAGGATCCGCGCTGGCTTACCGCTCTTGGCGCGCTCAAAGATGCCCAACTGATTGATTAAGGACTTTTTGCAATGACGGTTTACGCGATTATCGGTGGCACCGGCCTGACCCAGCTCGAAGGCTTGAGCATTCGCCAGTCATTGGCTCTGGACACGCCGTACGGCGCACCATCGGCCGAGATCCAGGTCGGTGAATACGCCGGGCGTGAAGTGCTGTTTCTCGCTCGTCACGGCCATCCGCACCGTTTTCCGCCGCATCAGGTGAATTATCGGGCCAACCTGTGGGCATTGAAGCAGGCGGGCGCGCAGGCGATTCTGGCGGTCAATGCGGTCGGTGGGATTCATGCCGCCATGGGCACCGGACATTTCTGCGTGCCTCATCAATTGATCGATTACACCAGCGGTCGCCAGCACACCTATTTTGCCGATGATCTGGAGCAGGTCACCCACATCGATTTCAGCTACCCCTACAGCGAACCATTGCGCGAGCAGTTGATTGCCGCGTTGGCGGCTGAAGGCTGTGCCTACAGCAGCCACGGTGTGTATGCCTGCACCCAGGGTCCACGGCTGGAAACCGTTGCCGAGATCGCCCGTCTGGAGCGTGATGGCTGCGATATCGTCGGCATGACCGGTATGCCAGAAGCGGCATTGGCTCGCGAGCTGGAGCTGGATTACGCGTGTCTGGCGCTGGTGGTGAACCCGGCGGCGGGCAAGTCGACGGCGGTGATTACCATGGCCGAGATCGAGCAGGCGCTGCATGACGGAATGGGCAAAGTGAAGTCGACGTTGGCGCGGGTGCTTAAAGGTTAAGCATTCGTTACATCGAGTCGACTCCATCGCGGGCAAGCCTTGCTCCTACAGATCCATGTTGACCGCAAATATCGCGATCGACTCAAAAACCGTAGGAGCAAGGCTTGCCCGCGATGGCGATCTTGCAGTCACCGCTAAATCTTCGATTTGTCCGGCAGTGGCGCAAACAACGCTTCGATATCGTCGCTCTGCAGCTTCCAGTCCCCGGTCGAACGCCCATCCAGTACGCCGGCCGCGAGGTCGGACTTTTCCTTTTGCAGGTGCTGGATTTTCTCTTCGACGGTGCCGCGGGCAATCATCTTGTAGACGAACACCGGCTTCTCCTGGCCGATCCGATAAGCGCGGTCGGTGGCCTGGTTTTCCGTTGCCGGGTTCCACCATGGATCATAGTGAATCACCGTGTCGGCTTCGGTCAGGTTCAGGCCAACGCCGCCTGCTTTCAGGCTGATCAGGAAAATCTGACGCTTGCCGCTCTGGAAGTCTTTCACCGGAGTGCGTCGATCGCGGGTTTGCCCGGTCAGCAGCGCGTAAGCGATGCCGCGTTTATTCAGTTCGTCTTCGATCAGCGAGAGCATCGAGGTGAACTGTGAAAACAGCAGGATTTTGCGGCCTTCTTCGAACAATTCCTCAAGCATCTCCATCAGGCTGTCGAGCTTGCCCGAGGTGCTGCCACGCGTGGGCAGGGCGGCCTCATTGACCAGGCGCAGATCGCAGCACACCTGCCGCAGCTTGAGCAGCGCTTCAAGAATGATGATCTGACTGCGCGCCACACCTTTGCGGGTGATCTCGTCGCGGACTTTCTTGTCCATGGCCAGGCGCATGGTTTCGTAAACGTCGCGCTGCGCCTCGTTGAGCTCGACCCAATGCACGATCTCGGTTTTCGGCGGCAGTTCGGTGGCGACCTGTTCCTTGGTTCGACGCAACAGGAACGGCTTGATCCGACCATTCAGGTGTTGCAGTCGTACGTCGCTGGCGCGCTTTTCGATCGGTACGCGGTAATCGCGATTGAAGCTTTTCACGTCGCCCAGCCAGCCGGGTAGCAAGAAGTGAAACAGCGACCACAGCTCGCCCAGGTGATTTTCCAGTGGTGTGCCGCTCAGGCACAGACGCTGGCGGGCATTGAGCTCTCGCGCCGCATGAGCGGCCTTGCTGTTGGGGTTCTTGATGTATTGCGCTTCGTCGAGCACTAGCACATGCAATGGCTGCGTTGCCAAGCGTTCGACATCCTTGGGCAGCAGCGCATACGTGGTGAGGATCAGGTCGTATTCGGACAAATGCTCAAAATGCTTTTTACGTCCGGTGCCATACAGCGCCAGCACTTTGAGTTGTGGAGCAAAGTGCGCCGCTTCGTCGAGCCAGTTGGGAATCAGGCTGGTGGGCATCACCACCATGCACGGCCGGTCGAGGCGGCCGGCGTTTTTCTCGGTCAGCACATGTGCCAGGGTCTGTAGGGTTTTACCCAGCCCCATGTCGTCCGCAAGGATGCCGCCGACTTCGAGTTGCCGCAGCGACTGCATCCAGCTCAAGCCTTCAAGCTGATAAGGCCGTAATGTGGCGTTCAGCCCTTCGGGTGCCTCGGTCGTGTAATCCTTGATGTCACGCAGGCGTTGGGCAAAGGTGCGGATGTGCTCGCCGCCTTCCCAAAGCAGGGGCATGTCTTCCAGCGGATTCAGGCGAGTGGCATCGGCGCTGCTCAGCCGCAACCGGGTTTCGCCGGGCTCTTGCAGGTAAAACTCGCCAAGGGTCGCCAGCACAGGCTTTAAACGACCGAGCGGCAGCGCGACCTGCAATGGGCCGTATTCGGAGTTCGGACGGTGCGGGATGTTCACCAGAATCAATTCGTCGTCGCGGCGTCTGGCCAGGCGTTCCGGGTTGAGAATCTCGGTGTGCGAGCGCATCAGGTTCAGCAGGATCGGCAGCAGGCTCAGGCGCTCGCCATTGACGATAATCCCCAGTTCCAAATCAAACCAGTCGCGCTCCGGCGCCTCTTCGACCGTGGCGTACCAGTCATCGACCGCGGTCAGGTCAAAGCCGAAGTCTTCGTCAATCTGCAGCTCCCAGCCTTGGGTGCGTAACTTGGGCAGCTCATTGAGAGTGAACGTCAGCCAGGCGCTGTCGTTGACCATCTCATAAAGTTCGCCGGCGCTTTCCGGCAAGGCTTTGCTTTGGCGGGTCGCCACTCTGAATCCAAGGATTCGCAGCTGTTCGCGGTAGGCTTTTTCGACGTCCGGCTGGCGTTTGATTCGTAGCGTTTGCTGTTCCTGTCGGATCAGGATGTCGGCATTTTTCTGTCCGCTGACGTATTCATCCAGATAGTTGAAAGACAGCGCGGCACGGTGCTGGATGTAGCGCTGCATTTTGCCGTTGCGCGGCTCGAAGGCGCTGAACTCGATGCTCGCGAGCCACAGGCGCGGCACCGGTTGCACGTTGTCCACCAGCCGTTGTGGCAAAGGTGCGGGCGTACGGTTTTCCAGGACCGCCTGCAGTTTTTCCAACAGTTCGGCATCTTTGGCGGCGGCCGGGTACTCAAGGGTTTCCTGGACTTTGAGCAGCACTGCAGCGCAATGCTTGCAGTTAACGCGCACCGGGCAACTGCACGTTGCATCGACCAACAACAGAGTGCCTTTGGCGGATTCGCGCAGCGTTATGGTCTGGCGGTAAACATTGCCGCCAGAGCCTTCGCAACTGGCGGTGATGGTGCTGTCGCCGGCCTCGACGATCCTGACGCGATTTTCCAGTGCGTAGCGGCGGCCACGCTCCAGGCTTTGTTCCTTGAATCGACTGACCCAGGAAGGGGCCAGGGGTTTGCTCAGGTTCGGGGGCATGGGGACTTCAATCAGTCCGGGAGAACGTCAGGGACTGGCGGACGCGCAGGTGCAGTCAGCGAAGTGATTTTGATCAGCAGCGCCAGGTGGCCGTTGTCGAGGTAGTTGAGCTGACCGTTTTTAGTGTGGCTTTGCTGCTTCAGGCGTTCGCTGGCGGTAACCCGGCCATAGGTATCGAACTGGTTGACCCAGAAGTTCGCGTCAACGTCGGTGAAGCGCCCGAGCTTCAGGTTCAGCGTGCCTTCGATCGGGAACTGGCCGAATTGCTCCTTGCCGTCGCTGATCGAGACTTTTCTCGCGTCCTCGCCAAGACTCTGTTGCCAGGATTTGTGCAGCAGCACCGTGTAATCGCTGCTGGTGCGCAGTTTTTCTGCTTCGGTATTCAGGCTTGGGGTGCGCAGGCTGTCGGCACTGACCGGTCGTGCACCGGCAGCCCAGTCCTCCGGCGCGGTGCGGCTGACAATGGCCGGCACGGCGTTCTGGCGGAACAGGATCATTTCAACCTGATACAGGCTGTCGGCAAACGCCGTCGGAGCAACGAGGGTCAACAACAGGGTCAATGAGCGAAACAGGCGCATGCGGCGTCCTTCAAGCAGATTTTGGAGTGAGGCGCTCAAACAGCGCCTCCACTGTATTAAAGCGCTCTTCCGGGCGCTCCATCGGCACCATGAATTTGAACATCGTGGCGCCTTCGAATTTGTAGCGGTTGGGTTGGCCCTGGATCAGCTTGATCAGCACCAGCGGATCGACCGGCGTTTGTGCGCCGAACTCGATACGACCGCCTTGCGGGCCGCCGTCGACTTTCTTGATCCCCAGTTGCTCGGCCTGCAGTTTCAGCAAGGTCATGCGCACCAGGTTCTTGGTCGGTTCCGGCAGCAGGCCGAAGCGGTCGATCATCTCCACTTGCAGGTCCTTGAGGCCATCCTCGTCGGTCGCCGAAGCGATGCGTTTGTAGAGGATCAGTCGTGCGTGGACGTCCGGCAGGTAGTCTTCCGGGATCAGCGCCGGCAAACGCAGGTTGATTTCCGGACCACCACCCAGCGGTTGATCGAGGTTGGGTTGTTCGCCCTTGCGGATGGATTTCACTGCGCGTTCGAGCATTTCCATGTACAGGGTGAAACCGACGGCCTGGATCTGCCCGCTCTGACCGTCGCCCAGCAGTTCGCCGGCGCCACGGATTTCCAGGTCGTTGGTGGCCAGCACAAAGCCTGCGCCGAGGTCCTGGGTATTGGCGATCGCTTCCAGGCGTTTTTCCGCGTCTGGCGTGATCTGTTGGCGCGGCGGTGTCAGCAAGTAGGCGTAAGCCTGGTGGTGACTGCGACCGACGCGGCCACGCAATTGATGCAGCTGCGCCAGACCGAACTTGTCGGCACGCTCGATGATGATGGTGTTGGCGCTCGGCACGTCAATGCCGGTCTCGATGATGGTCGAGGCGATCAGCACGTTGAAGCGCTTGTGGTAGAAGTCGCTCATCACCTGTTCGAGTTCGCGCTCGCGCATCTGCCCGTGGCCGATGCCGATCCGTGCTTCCGGTACCAGTTCGGCGAGGTCGGCGGCACATTTCTCGATGGTTTTCACATCGTTGTGCAGGTAATAGACCTGGCCGCCACGCAGTAACTCACGGAGCAAGGCCTCTTTGACCGTGCTCTTGTTCTGTTCCATGACGAAGGTGCGCACCGACAGGCGTCGCGCTGGCGGCGTAGCGATGATCGACAGATCGCGCATACCTGACACCGCCATGTTCAGCGTGCGCGGAATCGGCGTGGCGGTCAGGGTCAGGATGTCGACTTCGCTGCGCAGGGCCTTGAGCTGTTCCTTCTGACGAACACCAAAGCGGTGTTCTTCGTCGATGATCACCAGCCCGAGGTTTTTGATCTTCACGTCGTCTTGCAGCAGTTTGTGCGTGCCGATGACGATGTCGATCTTGCCTTCGGCGAGGTCGGCAACGGCGGCATTCACTTCTTTGGTCGACTTGAAGCGGCTCATCACTTCCACGGTCACCGGCCAATCGGCGAAGCGGTCGCGAAAGCTGTTGTAGTGTTGTTGGGCGAGCAGGGTGGTCGGCACCAGAATCGCGACCTGACGTCCGCCGTGCACAGCAATGAATGCCGCGCGCATTGCCACTTCGGTCTTGCCGAAGCCGACGTCGCCGCAGACCAGTCGGTCCATTGGTCTCGGCGCGAGCATGTCTTCGCGCACCGCGTCGATGGTGGTTTGCTGGTCCGGGGTTTCTTCGAACGGGAAGCCGGCGCTGAAGGTTGCGTAATCGGCTTTCGGATCGGCGAAGGCATAACCTTCGCGAGCCGCGCGGCGAGCATAGATGTCGAGCAGTTCGGCGGCGACGTCACGCACCTGTTCGGCGGCTTTGCGTTTGGCTTTCTGCCAGGTCTCGGAGCCGAGGCGGTGCAGCGGCGCCAGTGCATCGTCGCTGCCGGTGTAGCGGGCGATCAAATGCAGGTTGGCCACCGGCACATAAAGCTTGGCGCCCTCGGCGTATTCGAGGGTCAAGAACTCGGCAGCCTGGTTTTCGATTTCCAGGGTCGCGAGGCCCAGATAACGGCCAACGCCATGATCGATATGCACCACCGGCGCGCCTTCGCGCAGCTCGGTGAGGTTTTTGATCACGGCATCGTTATTGGCATCGGCGCGTTTCTCGCGACGACGGCGCTGCATCACTCGCTGACCGAACAGCGGGCTTTCGGCGATCAGCGCCAGGGCCGGATCGTCCAGCACCAGGCCTTCGTCCAGCGGTGCGATGGTGATCGCCAGGCGTTCTTTGCTGGCGACGAAATCCGGCCAGCTGTCGACGGTTTTCGGTCGCAGTTTCAGGCGTTCCAGCAGTTCCAGCAGCACTTCGCGGCGACCGGCCGATTCGGCGGTAAACAGCACGCGACCGGAAAACCCATCAAGGAAATTCGACAGCGCTTCCAGCGGCTGGTTGGCCTTGGCTTCGATGGCCAGGTTTGGCAACGGTGTAGCGGGAAAACGTTCGCGGCCGACACCGCTTTCGACGTCTTGCTGGCTGGCGACCACCCGTGGCCAGCTCTTGAGACGTGCGAAGCAGTCTTCCACCGGCAGGAACAGTTCGGCCGGCGGCAACAATGGCCGGGATGGATCGACGCGGCGCTCTTCGTAGCGGTTGCGCACGTCGTTCCAGAAATTCTCCGCCGCCTGTTCGATGCCCGGCAGGGAGAACACCTGGGTGTCCTGCGGCAGGTAGTCGAACAGCGTGGAGGTTTCATCGAAGAACAGCGGCAGGTAGTACTCGATACCGGCCGGTGTAATCCCGCTACTCAGGTCCTGGAAGATCGGGCAGCGGCGGAAATCGACATCGAAGCGCTCACGAAAACGTGCCTTGAAGCGGGTCACGGCTTCCTTTTGCAGCGGAAATTCTTTGGCGGGCAGCAGTCGGACCGATTCGACCTTGTCGATGGAGCGCTGGTTTTCCGGGTCGAAGGTCCGCAGGGTCTCGATTTCGTCATCGAACAGGTCGATGCGGTAGGGCAGTTTGCTACCCATCGGGAACAGGTCGATCAGTGCGCCGCGTACCGCGAATTCGCCGTGCTCATAAACCGTGTCGACACAGCGATAGCCGCTGGCTTCCAGTCGCGTGCGCATTTGCTCGACGTCGAGCTTCTGGCCGATGTCCAGCACCAGGCTGCTGCCGAGCAGGAACTTGGTGGGAGCCAGGCGATGTAGGGCGGTGGTGATCGGCACTACCAAAACGCCATGGCTCAGCTCGGGCAGCCGATACAGGCTGGCGATGCGCTGGGATATGATGTCCTGGTGCGGCGAGAACAGGTCGTAAGGCAGGGTTTCCCAGTCCGGGAAATGCAGCACCGGCAAATCGGGGGCGAAGAAACTCAGCTCCTGTTCCAGCCGTTCGGCACTCTGGCTGTCGGCGGTCAGTAGCAGGGTAAAGCGCTTGGCAGCGCTGGCGGCCTCGGCAATGGCCAGGCTCAGGGCGGCACCGGGCAGGTTGCCCCAGTGCTGTTTACCTGCCGCGGCAGGGAGAAGCGGTAGACGCAGGACGGGCACGGAAGGTTGAGCTCCAGCGTTGCGACAAAGTCGGTAATTGTAGCGGGCGAAGGTGCCGGCTGTCAGTTGCAGACTACCGCCGACGAAAGGAAAAGCATGTTGCGATAGGCGTGCATTGCTCCGCAGACGACTCGGCGGCATAATGTAGCCCCTTTTTTCAGCCCCTACATGTGGAAGGTTCCCGTGACTCAGAAGCCCGACCAGTGTCTTGGTGAATGGATCGACCGTGAAGCACTCGCAGAAGCGATGATTCCGCTTATCGGTCAGCTTTACCGCAATAACAACGTGGTGAGCTCGATCTATGGCCGCAGCCTGATCAACCAGTCTGTCATCGCGATTCTCAAAGCTCACCGCTTTGCTCGCCATCGTCAGTCCGATGACGCCGAACTGTCCGTTCACGAAACATTCCCGCTGCTCAAAGCGATGAGCGAGCTCAAGCTCGGCGCCGCTTCGGTAGACCTGGGCAAGCTGGCGGTCAAGTTCAAGGCCGAAGGCAAAGGCCGCACTGCCGAGCAGTTCGTCCGTGAAGAACTGGCCGACGTTGTAGGCCAGCAGAACGCTTCCGCACGCAAAGGCACCGACGTTGTACTGTACGGCTTCGGTCGTATCGGCCGTCTGCTGGCGCGCATCCTGATCGAAAAAACCGGTGGTGGCGACGGCCTGCGTCTGCGCGCCATCGTTGTGCGCAAAGGCGCTGAAAACGACCTGACCAAACGTGCCAGCCTGCTGCGTCGCGATTCGGTTCATGGTTCGTTCAACGGCACCATCACCATCGACGAAGCCAATAACACCATCACCGCCAACGGCAACCTGATCCAGGTTATCTACGCGAAGAACCCGACTGAAGTGGACTACACCCAGTACGGCATCAAAGACGCTCTGTTGGTGGACAACACCGGTGTATGGCGTGACGCCGAGGGCCTGGGCCAGCACCTGGCTTGCCCGGGTATCGACCGCGTTGTTCTGACCGCGCCTGGCAAAGGCAAGCTGAAGAACATCGTGCACGGCATCAACCACGGTGAAATCACCGCTGACGACAAGATCGTTTCCGCCGCCTCCTGCACCACCAACGCCATCGTGCCGGTGCTCAAGGCTGTGAACGACAAGTTCGGCATCATCAACGGTCACGTTGAAACGGTTCACTCGTACACCAACGACCAGAACCTGATCGACAACTTCCACAAAGGCGATCGCCGTGGTCGTAGCGCCGCGCTGAACATGGTAATCACCGAGACCGGTGCTGCCACAGCTGCTGCCAAGGCCCTGCCTGAGCTGGCCGGCAAGCTGACCGGTAACGCGATCCGCGTTCCGACGCCGAACGTGTCGATGGCAATCCTCAACCTGAACCTTGAGAAAGCCGCCACCCGTGAAGAGATGAACGAGTACCTGCGCTACATGGCGCTGCACTCCGATCTGCATAAGCAAATCGACTTCGTCAACTCGCAGGAAGTGGTTTCGACCGACTTCGTTGGCTCGCGCCACGCAGGCGTAGTGGACGCTGAAGCAACCATTACCCAAGACAACCGTGTTGTTCTGTACGTTTGGTACGACAACGAATTCGGTTACAGCTGCCAGGTGGTTCGCGTGATGGAAGACATGGCCGGTGTAAACCCGCCAGCATTCCCGCGCTAAGCCTTAGCCGCACCTGAAAACGCCCCGACTTGTCGGGGCGTTTTTGTTTGTGTGGCTTGCCTGGCTGGCCTACGGAGTCGGCGAAATATTTTGTGATAAATCGCTTCCGGACCCGTCGCATCAAAGTGATAGGTTTGCCCGCGATCAAAAAGACCTGAGGACCACTTGTATGCGTTTTATCGCAAAGCCTTGCGCAGCATTGCTATTGCTGGCCAGCACCGTCTCTGTCGGCAACCTCGCCATGGCGAATGCCCAGCGGTCGGATATCGACAGCATCGTGCAAGATGCCGCCCAAGCGGTCATGCAGCAGTACAACATTCCCGGACTGGCCATTGCGGTGACTGCTAATGGCAAGCAGCAGTTCTACAACTTTGGCGTGGCCTCAAAGGAAACACAACAGAAGGTCACGAGCGATACGCTGTTTGAAATCGGCTCCATCAGTAAAACCTTCACGGTCACCCTGGCGACCTACGCCGAGGCCAACGGTCAGCTTTCTCTCACTGACCACCCCGGCAAGTACCTGCCCGAGCTTGCGGGTAGCCCGTTCGATAAAGCGACGCTGATCAATCTGGCGACCCATACCGCAGGCGGCTTCCCCTTGCAGGTGCCTGATCAGGTGCAGAACAACCAACAGCTGATGGACTACTTCAAGGCGTGGCAGCCGACGTATGCGCCGGGTGCTCAAAGAACCTATGCCAACCCCAGCATCGGGGCGCTGGGCATGATTACCGCAATCAGCATGAAGATGCCGTTCGCGGTGGCGCTGGAGCAGCGACTCTTCCCGGCGCTCGGTATGCCTAACAGCTTCATCAACATCCCGGCGAGCAAGCTGTCGCTCTATGCTCAGGGTTACAACAAGCAGGATCTCCCGGTCAGGTTGAATCCAGGTGTGCTGGGTGACGAGGCCTACTCGGTAAAAACCAGCTCCACGGACCTGATTCGCTTTGTCGAGGCCAATCTGGGCGTCGCGAAGGTAGAGGCAAAACTCGCTCGCGCCCTGATGGAGACGCACAAGGGCTATTTCCAGCTAGGTCCGATGACTCAAGACCTGATCTGGGAGCAGTACGACTACCCGGTGCAACTGAGTGCACTGGTTGAAGGCAACGCCGACAAGATGATTTACGACAGTCATGTCGTCACGGCATTAAACCCGCCCCTGGCACCACGGGAGGCAGTCTGGGTCAACAAGACGGGGGCGACCGGCGGGTTCTCCGCTTATGTGGCCTTCGTCCCCGAGAAGAAGTTTGGCATTGTGGTGCTGGCCAACAAGAGCTACCCCAACGAACCCCGGGTGCGCCTGGCGCATCGAATCCTGAGTGAACTGGATTGCTGTTCGCTGGCGGAGGATTGAGTGGCGACCGATGTGAACTCTTCAGCGATGCCGCGCTAAGCCCTGGCCTCACATGAAAACGCCCTGACTTGTCGGGGCGTTTTCATGTGAGGCGGTTCATTATAAGGAGCAATTAGACATCATCTATTAAATTGGAAGTGTTCATGTGTCATCTGCTATGTCCGGTCAGTGCAATGTAGTTATACCGTTTTATTCTTGATGTGTGTCAAATCAGAACGCTGTAAAGATCGACAGATCATCGCTATAAAAATTCAATAATAAAAAAATCCTCAAATAAAATAAGCGGTTGCAATGGAAGAGTGTTGTTGCTTGCTTTATATGGATCCAATACAGGGTGCGTTCAATAATTGACGCCATTTTATTGAATGCTTCGCTGCTTGACAGTGATGGGTGCTGAAATTAGTGTCTCCCCCTGACAGCTCCGGCACTGGCCGGGGTTGGGTGACAGCAAATTGCCTGTACTGTCGGGCAAATGTTCACGGTAACTTTCACAACTTTGACAGTGCTGCTTTAAAGATAATGGCGTTTTAATGATGCGTCATGATGGCAACTAACACTCCAAAAAGACAGGGAACTTATTCCTGCTCACATCACACTGAATCTAAATAAACCGTGCGGGCTTTATTGCTGTCCGGGGAGTTGATGATCCGCTTTCGTTGATCCTGCTTAATGTGTTTCGCGGTTGCGTTCTAATCGGGCATGACGGCTGCGCAGCGCTGACATATAGCTGTGTGTATTCATGGCTTATTGAGAGAATTAAACATGGCAGAAGAACGCTCAACGTTTTTTTCATGGTCCCTGTTGCCGCGTCTGGTGGGCTTGGGTGTCCTGGTATTTATCATCTGGCTGTTGCTCTCGACGTTGCTGATGCCGCTGGTGTCGACGTCGGCGACACGGGCAATTCTGAATGCGCCGGTCATACTGCTGACGACACCTATCGAGGGGGTGGTGAATTCGCTTGAGGTCAAACCCGGCTCGACCTTTACCCAGGGTCAGAAGATTGCGGTGGTTGAAAATCCGCGGGCTAACCAGGAGACGTTATTGACCCTGCAAACCCGGCGTTTGACCCTGGAGCAGGAGCTATCATCATCGGCCAGCCAGGCCGAGCACGACCAGCAGTATTACGACGAGTTGGAGAAAACCAGTCAGCGCTATCAATCGGCGTTTCATACTCGTCAGCTCTATGCACAACGTGCGCTGAAGGCCGAGAGCAGTGCCGCCAGCGCCCGCTTGACGGACGCGCAGGAAACCCTCGATCGCAACCTCGAGTTGTTCACTCAAGGGGCGGTCAGTGGCGCGGTCGTCGCCTCCTCGAAAGCCAAGTTGGCCTCGTTACAAGGCGCGGCAGAGTCTGTCCGTTCACAGCTGCAAATCAATGACGGTGATGTCAATGCCGCCAATAAGCAGGTCTACCTTGACCCTGATCAGTTGCGCATGTTCGACCTCAGCGCGCAGATGACCACCCTGAAACTGAGCCTGGAAAATCAGGCCCGCAACCGCGAGACCTATCAACGCGAACTCGACAATCTCAACCACCTGATCGAAACCGAACAGGATCGGGTCAAGTTGACGGCTGGCTATGAGGTCACTGCGTATTCGTCCGGCACGGTTCAAGAGCTGTTGGCGCCCCAAGGGACGGTGGTGCAAGCCGGGTCGACCTTGCTGCGCGCCACCAACTGCCAAGAAAGCTATGTCGTTGCAGTATTTCCTGAACGCATGGCCAGCAAGATTGATCACGACAGTGTCCTGACGGTGAGAATCCATGGCCTGGACGAACCGCTCAAGGCCAATGTCGTGCAGTTGTTATCCAGCACTAAGGATATTCGCCCTAACAGCTACAGCGTTCCTTTCCCGTTTGCCGAGCAAAACTCGGTGTACGTCGTCGGTACTTTTGCCGCTGACCTCACCGACAGCCAGCGCGCCATGACCTGCAATCCAGGGATGTGGGCCAGTGCCGAGGTGTCTCACTGATGAGTCCGCGCAACGTTGTGCAATGGCCGTGGCTGCCGGGCCTGATCGGGGTGATGCTGATGAGCAGCGGGGGATCTGCACTGGCAACGCAAGCCAGGCCGCAGCTGGCGGCGATGACGTGTGCAGCGCTGGATCACGCGGTGCAATCGCAAGCGGCGGGGCCGGTGTTGCTGGCCAGTTACCCGCCGCTGGACGGTCAGCCGGCGCCAATCCAGGCGTTGCGTGGGGTTGCGTTCACCTACGACAACGCCTTGGCCAGCATCGCCTTGTTTGCCTGTGGTAAAGCCGAGTCGGCGCGACGGATTGCCGATGCGCTGGCCTTCGCCACGACCCACGACCCGGAATATCAGGATGGACGCTTGCGCAACGCCTACGCGGCAGGCCCGGTGGGTTCGTCGTCGATGCGCCTGCCAGGTTATTGGAGCATAGAGCGCAATGCCTGGAATCAGGACGCCTATCAGGTCAGCAGTGCCACCGGCAATCAGGCCTGGGCCGCGTTGGCGTTGTTGGAGGCGTTGCGCCAGAGCGGTGATTCCTCTTACCTGGAGGCCGCTCGCAAGGTGTTGCAGTGGTCCGGGAAAAACACTTATGACGGACAGGCCCCCGCGGGTTTCAGCGGCGGTTACTACGGGTATTTCCCCAAGCAGATCCAGCAGACCTGGAAGTCCACCGAACATAACGTCGACCTTGCGGCAGCCTGGTCTGCACTCAACAAGGCTGCGCCCGACTCGGGCTCGGCGCGTCAGGCGCAGATTGCCCGGCAATTCGTGTCGAGTCAGTGGGACGCCGGGGAAGGGCGCTTTCTGATTGGTACCGGGAAGGATGGTCGAACCTCGGATCGCCAGCGTTCAGGACTGGACGCGCAGATCTGGCCCTTGATCGCCTTGAGTGATCCTCCTGCGGACTGGCGGCGTGTCTTTACGTTTATCGATCAGGCGCACCGCTCGGGTGCCGGGTATGGTTTCAACCGCGACCCGGACGGTTTATGGACCGAGGGCACCGCGCAAACCGCCGCCGTGGCGAGCTTGAGCGGTATGAAGGAAAAGGCGCAGCCGCTGTGGAATGTGTTGCTGGCCCAACAGGCCGGCAATGGCTGGCTGTTTGCAACACCCGCAGCGCGTATCAGTACCGGGTTGGCGATCGGCCCGGACTCAACAACCAACGACTTTTTCTATTACCACCTGCCTCACTTGGGCGCTACAGCATGGGCCGCGATCGCTGCCACCGGCATCAACCCCTTTACCGGTTTTCAAGAGGCTGACTGACATGCAGGCACTGGACACGCTGCAACTTGTGCAAATCAATTTCTGGACCGTGGTCGCGGTGATTCTGTTCACCTGCCTGACGCACCGTGATCAATGGATGGCACGTGCCGGTTTCGGAGCCTTGACCGCGCTGTTGTTGATCAATTACGTGGCCTGGCGGATTCGCGACACCTTGCCTGATGGACACGCAGGATTTGCCTCGGTCTGGGCTTACGCGTTCCTGTTTTTCGAAATGCTGGCGATCGGCTACACGCTGTTTTCGATCATCGTCCTGCTCTGTCGCTCGGATCACCACGCCAGTGCCGATGCCGGTGAGCAACGCTTGCGCGCCCTGGGCCACTCGGTGCCGGCGGTGGATGTGTTCATCGCCACCTACAACGAAGGCCTAGAGATCCTGGAAAAAACCATCATCGCCGCCCAGGCGATCGACTACCCCAACGTGACCATCTGGGTGCTCGACGATACCCGCCGCGACTGGTTGCGCGACTACTGCGCCGAGGTCGGTGTGCAATACGCCCGACGTCCCGACAATTCCCACGCCAAGGCCGGTAACCTGAACAACGGCCTGCGTCTGTCGGCGGCCAGCAGCAATGCGCCGTACATACTGGTGCTCGACGCCGACTTCGCCCCGCAGCAGCCGATCCTGATGCGCACCCTGGGATTGTTCGAAGATCCCAAGGTCGGCCTGGTGCAGACGCCGCAGTTTTACTACAACCCCGATCCGATTCAGCACAACCTCGGTTCATCCGACTGCTGGGTCGATGAGCAGCGAGTGTTCTTCGACGTCTACCAGCCGGCCAAGGATGGTTGGGATACCGCGTTTTGCGTGGGCACTTCGTTTGTTGTGCGACGTGATCTGATTACTGAAATGGGTGGCTTTCCGACGGGTTCGGTCTGCGAAGACATCTATACCAGCTGCCGTCTGCAGCAAAAAGGCTACGTCACCCGCTGGTTGAATGAGCGACTGTCGATCGGTTTGTCCGCCGAGGGGTTGACCGAGTACATCAATCAGCGTGGGCGCTGGTGCCTGGGGACGATCCAGGTCGCGCTGCTCAAGGAGGGCCCCTTGCGCGGTCGTGGCTACTCACTCAATGAACGGCTGCACTTCGTGCATGGCTTGATGCACTGGTTCTCCAAGCCATTCATCCTGATGATGCTGGTGTCGCCGGTGTTGTATTGGTATTTCGGTATTGCCGGGTTCTACGCCCATCCGGCGGATTTCATGGCCTTCGGCATGCCGGCGTTGATTGCATTCTGGGGCTACGGGACGTGGGTCACTGACCGGCGTACCTTGCCGATTTTTACCGAGGTCACCCAAATCGTCGCCTCACTGGCGGTGACGGCGACGATCATCAGCGCCATGGTCCGGCCGTTCGGGCGACCCTTCAAGGTCACGGCAAAAGGCCTGGATCGTTCACGCACAACGGTCCACTGGAAGTTGTTCGGGTTCTTTTTTGCACTGACACTGTTCTCGCAAATAGGCGCTTACATCACCATCAGCAACGCGGCTGCGTTCGACGGCAATATGCTGTTCAACCTGTGCTGGACGGTGGTCGCGCTGATCTACAACCTGGCCACCCTGGTGGCGTGTATTGACCGGCCACGCTTGCACGGCGAAGAGCGTTTTCCTTTCGATAAACCCAGTGGGTTGCGCTTCGCCGGCAAAACCCTGGCGGGCCAACTGGTGGATATTTCGCTGAGTGGCGCCTCCATTTCCTGTGCCGTTGCGTCATTGATCAAGCCCGGGCTGCGGGGGCAGGTGTGGATCAATAAGCTCGGCTGGCTGGATATCGAGGTCATGCGTCATCACGGCGAGGACCGTTTGGGCTTGAAGTTCATCGATCTTGACGAAACGCTTCGGCGCCGGCTGATCGCGCGGCTGTTCAGTGAGGCGCCGGTCAACGTGGTCGGCAAGGCTGAACCAGGACTGGCTTTCGGCACCTTGTTGCGGCGTTCGTTGCTCGGCGAAAAGCGCACGGCACCGCGTTCGCGGCGGCCGGTCAAGGCGCCGTCCTACAGCTCACTGCCTGGATTACGCCCGATCAGCCTCCGTTCGCGTCAGCAACCACTGCCGCAAATCAGCACCACCCGCTCAGGTCTTTGGGCTTTCCTTCTCACTCCGTTACGAGCCTTGCTCGGCCAACGTTTGTAGGTGCGCCTCATGAACAGACGCTTATCCACCTCATGTTTCATGTCGCTGTTATTGCTCGGCGGTTGTTCTCTGGAACCCAAATACGAGAAACCGGAGGCGCCGATCGATCAGCAATGGCCAGCCAGTTCGGCCAGTGACTGTTGCAGCGCCAAGCAGGCGTTCGACAAGGATTGGCACGGCTTCGTGCTCGATGACCGACTGCGCCAGTTGATCGACCTGTCCTTGAAGAACAACCGCAGCCTGCGTCAGTTCGAGGCAGGCGTCGAGGAGGCCAGGGCAGGGTACGCCGGTGCCGAATCCGGGCTGTTTCCCTCCATCGGACTCAACACCTACGCCGGCCGCAGCAAGTTTCCGTCACAGGTCAGGACGCAGGGAGGCGGTGTCAGTTCAGGCAGCACGGCCAACACCTTTCAGGCCGGCGGTGGCTTCACGTCTTACGAGTTGGACCTGTTCGGGCGCATCCGCAGTCAGCGAAACGCCGCAGGCGCACGCTTCGAGGCGACCGAGGCGGACTATCAAACGGCTCGCCTGGCGTTGATCGGTGAAGTGGCCAGCACCTGGCTTAGCCTCAAGGCCAATCAGAATCTGCTCGACCTCGCACAAAATACCTACAAGTCCCAGGACCACTACGGTGAGTTGTTGCGCAAGAGCTACAACCTGGGCTCCAGTGCTCAAATCGATGTTCACCAGGCGGATGCGCAGACCAACACGGCGGCGGTTCAGATCAACACGTACCGCATGCAGGTGGCGCAGAACATGAATGCGCTGCAGGTGTTGGTCGGGCAGCCGGTGCCGGTTGGGTTGCTGCCCACTGGCGTGCTGGGTGAGCAGTTGGCAACCGCCGATGTGCCCGCCGGGTTGCCGTCGTCACTGATTGCGCGGCGGCCCGACATCATGGCGGCCGAAGCCTTGTTGCGAGCTACCAATGCGGACATCGGCGCAGCCCGCAGCGCGTACTTCCCGACCTTTTCGCTGACCTCGGCAGTAGGCGGCCTGACCGGTGATTTTTCGCGATTGTTGAGTGCGCCGGCCGAGTTCTGGTCGGTGGCTCTGGCGGGGTCGTTGACCCTGATCGACGGCGGTGCGCGAAAGGCGCAGGTGGACGCCAGCCATGCGCGGTTCAACGGGCAGACGGCGGCGTATGAAGCCACGGTGCAGAACGCTTTCCGCGAGGCCGCCAATGCCCTCAACGCCCGCCAGGAGATGCTCACCCAGGTTGACTATCAGAAGCGTCTGGTGGCGGATTATCAAGCAGCCTACCGGCAATCCCGATTGCGTTTCGAGGCGGGGATGGACAGCTACTTTTCGACGATGGACGCGCAGCGTTCGTTTTTCGACGCGCAGCAGAAGCTGACGCAAATGGAGCTGGCGCGGGAGATCAATCAGGTGGACTTGTACAAGGCGTTGGGCGGGGGCTGGAGTCAGTCGGTGAAGGTTGCCAATCGATAATCTGTGGTGTTCTGGCAGGACTCTTCGCGGGCAAGCCTTGCTCCTACAGGTTTTGTGTCGGTCACATATTCAGAGTCCGACCGAAATCCTGTAGGAGCATGGCTTGCCAGCGATGCGATTTAGCGGGCGCCGCCGACTACAGCAGCCTGCGCAGTCCGCAACTCATGCCGATTGCCACGGAACAGCACCAGCGTTGCGATCAGGCCCAGCACTGCCGCGCCGCTGAGCCAGATGCCCGGAGCAGCCTTGTTGTCCAGCACGTGGATCAGGTAAGTACAGGCCGCCGGGGTGAAGCCGCCAAAGGTTGCAGTCGCCAGGCTGTAAGCCAGGGAGAAACCGGTGGTGCGGACTTCAATCGGCATGATTTCGGTCAGGGCCACCACCATGGCGCCGTTGTACGAGCCATAGAGGAACGACAACCACAACTCGACGATCAGCAGATGGCTGAAGCTCGGGTTGGCGACCAGCCAGGACAGCGCCGGGTAAGCCGTCAGGATCGCCAGAGTGGTCGCCGCCAGCAGCAGCGGTTTACGCCCGATCTTGTCGGACAGCGCACCCATCACCGGCAGCCAGAAGAAGTTCGACAGGCCGATGCACACGGTGACCAGCAACGCATCGAAGTCCGACAGGTGCAGTTCGGCTTTACCGAACGTCGGGGTGTAGGCGGTGATCAGGTAGAACGACACGGTGGTCATCACCACCAACGCCATGCCGGCCAGTACGATGCCGAAGTTCTGACCAATCGAACGGACGATTTCCTGCAGGGAAGGGCGATGTTTACGCGCCTGGAACTCAGGGGTTTCTTCCAGCGAGCGACGAATAATGAAAATCGCCGGAACGATCATGCAGCCGACCAGGAACGGTACGCGCCAGCCCCAATCACCCATTTGCTCAGGGCTCAGCCAGTGGTTGAGGCCTACACCCAGCAAACCGGCAAACACCACCGCTGCTTGTTGGCTGGCGGACTGCCAACTGACGAAAAAGCCCTTACGGCCAGGCGTCGAGATTTCTGCCAGGTAAACCGACACACCGCCCAGTTCCACGCCGGCCGAGAAGCCTTGCAGCAAGCGGCCGAACAGTACGATCAGCGGCGCAGCGACGCCAAGGGTCGCATAACCCGGCACACAGGCAATCAGCACGGTGCCGGCAGCCATCAGCGCGAGGGTGATGATCAGTCCTTTGCGACGGCCGTGACGGTCGATGTAGGCGCCGAGAAAGATTGCACCCAGTGGGCGCATCAGGAAGCCGGCACCGAAGGTGGCCAATGACAACATCAGGGAAGCGAAAGCGCTGTCGGCAGGGAAGAAGGTTTTGGCGATGGCCGTGGCATAGAAGCCGTAGACCATGAAGTCGAACATCTCTAGGAAGTTGCCGCTGACAACGCGAAATATCGCTTTGCCCTTGCCCGTAGTCGAGGCCATTTGATCTTACTCACTTTGGCTGTCTTATTAGAAATCCCTGGTCTTGAAACATCCTTACTGACGGGTCTGGTCTGTGCCGGTGCCTCGAACAGTTTTGTAACGATATGTGTAACAAGAACGGTAGGCAACCAATAGTTAGTGTGCTGCTTAAACGTTATAGCCATAAGCCAGCTTGAGCATATGTCGCATAATGGCTGGCCTTGGCGTTCTGTCAGGGAATTCTTTGGGGGATGTGCGCGTTGTTGAACTGGCAATTGGGCGTTTTCGTGGTGCTTGTCGGCGCCTTATCGGGCTGCGGTAATGGCGACACCCTGGAAAGCTTTGGCGGCCCGACCATGGGCAGCACGTATTCGATCAAATACATCCGCCATCCGGGCACTCCCGGGCCGGTCGAGGTGCAGAAGCAGGTCGAGTTGATTCTGGCCGAGATCGACCGGCAGCTGTCGACCTACCGCAGTGACTCCGACATCGAGCGATTCAATGGTTTACCGGCCAATAGCTGTCAGCCAATGCCGGCGCCGGTCTTGCAGTTGGTCAAGGTGGGCGAGCAACTGTCAGAGACGAGCGACGGTTCCTACGACCTGACGGTGGAGCCGCTGCTGAACCTTTGGGGGTTCGGCCCACAATCGCGCGATGAAAAAGTCCCAAGCGCCGAAGCCTTGGCTCAGGCCCGACAACGCGTTGGTTATGCGCATCTGCGGATTGAAGGCGATCAGCTATGCAAAGACGCGCCGGTCGAGGTTGACTTCGGCAGCATTGGCGCCGGGTACGCCGTCGACAGGATCGCTGCGAAGTTGCAGGAACTGGGTATCGACAGCTTCATCGCCGATGCCACCGGTGAACTCAAGGCCATTGGCAAGAAGCTCGACGGGTCGCCCTGGAAGATAGCACTGGAGGAACCGCGCGATGACCAGCAGGTTGTCGAGCGGGTGATCACGCTGGACGGCAACGGTGTTTCGACCTCAGGCGACTATCGAAATTATTTCATGCAGGATGGCCGGCGCTATTCCCACACGTTCGATGCCCGAACCGGCGCGCCGATCACCCATACCCTGGCGTCCGTCACGGTGATTCATCCTTCGACGCTGATGGCCGATGGCTTATCGACGCTGTTGCTGATTCTTGGCCCCGAGCGCGGTTGGGACTACGCCGAAAAGCATGATATCGGTGCATTTTTTGTGATTCGAACCGATACAGGCTTTGTCACGCGAACCAGTCAGGCTTTTGATCGCCTGAGTGCCGAAAAAGCCAAGTAAATACGGTGTGATGGACACTCATGGTTGGCGTTGTAGTGCAGGCAAAACTAGCCTACGACGCGACCAAGGGTTAATGTGCGCGGCGTTGACGCTTCTATAGACTGTGTCCGGGTTCTCGACTGACCCCAAATTGTTCCTTCATGCCGCAAGACCGGCATGATTTAGCCGCAGGTGCCAACGGGGTGCCGCGGCCTGTTCTGAGGAGTACGCATGGCTGTCTACAACTACGACGTGGTGGTGTTGGGTTCCGGCCCGGCGGGAGAAGGCGCGGCAATGAACGCCGCCAAAGCAGGGCGCAAAGTGGCGATGGTCGATAGTCGTCGTCAGGTCGGCGGCAACTGCACCCACCTCGGCACTATCCCGTCCAAGGCCTTGCGTCACTCGGTCCGGCAGATCATGCAGTTCAACACCAACCCGATGTTCCGGGCCATTGGTGAGCCGCGCTGGTTCTCGTTCCCGGACGTACTGAAAAGCGCAGAAAAAGTCATTTCCAAACAAGTCGCTTCGCGCACCGGTTACTACGCGCGCAATCGGGTCGACGTGTTCTTCGGCACCGGCAGCTTCGCTGACGAGCAAACCATCGAAGTGGTCTGCGCCAACGGCGTGGTCGAAAAACTGGTGGCCAAGCACATCATCATCGCCACCGGCTCGCGTCCGTATCGCCCGGCCGACATCGATTTCCACCACCCGCGTATCTACGATAGCGACACTATCCTCAGTCTCGGCCACACCCCGCGCAAACTCATCGTTTACGGCGCCGGCGTGATTGGTTGCGAGTACGCCTCGATCTTCAGCGGTCTGGGTGTGCTGGTCGAGCTGGTGGACAACCGCGGTCAGTTGCTGAGTTTCCTCGACTCGGAAATCTCTCAGGCGCTGAGCTACCACTTCAGTAACAACAACATCACTGTGCGCCACAACGAAGATTACGATCGCGTTGAAGGCGTGGACAACGGGGTGATCCTGCACCTCAAGTCCGGCAAGAAGATCAAGGCCGACGCCTTGCTCTGGTGCAACGGCCGTACCGGTAATACCGACGCGTTGGGCCTGGAAAACATCGGTGTGAAGGTCAACAGCCGTGGCCAGATCGAAGTTGACCAGAACTATCGCACCTGCATCCAGAACATCTACGGCGCAGGCGACGTGATTGGCTGGCCGAGCCTGGCCAGTGCCGCCCACGACCAGGGGCGTTCGGCCGCTGGCAGCATTGTCGATAACAACAGCTGGCGTTTCGTCAACGACGTACCGACCGGGATCTACACCATTCCGGAGATCAGCTCGATCGGCAAGAACGAGCAAGAGCTGACCCAGGCCAAAGTGCCGTACGAAGTTGGCAAGGCGTTCTTCAAGAGCATGGCGCGTGCGCAGATCGCCGGTGAGCCGCAAGGCATGCTGAAGATCCTGTTCCACCGCGAGACGCTGGAAGTGCTCGGCGTGCATTGCTTCGGTTACCAGGCATCGGAGATTGTCCACATCGGTCAGGCGATCATGAACCAGCCGGGTGAACAGAACACGTTGAAGTACTTCGTCAACACCACGTTCAACTACCCGACCATGGCCGAAGCCTATCGGGTAGCGGCCTACGACGGCCTCAACCGGCTTTTTTGAGCGGCTCCGGCCGGTGGCCTGAGCCGGCCGGGGAGACCGATTTCAGCAATTCTCGAGCGTGGCGCTGGCCAAACCGGGAAAGTCTGTAATCAGGCTGTCAACGCCGAAATCAGCGAGCCTGCGCATCAGCGCAGGTTCGTTGACTGTCCATACCGACACATGCAGACCTTGTCGCTGCGCCTTCTGCAGGCGTTCCGGCGTACACAGGGTCCAGTTCAGCGCCAGAATCTCACAGCCATAACTTTGCGCGACCTTCAGCGGGTCGAGCCAGGCATATTCGGCGACCAGTCCACGCGACACATCCGGAACCAGATCCACTGCGGCCTTCAGCACTTCGCGCGAGCTCGAGGTGATGGTGACCTTGTCCAGCACGCCAAAGCGTTGCGCCATTTCGCGAATCGCCAGCACCGTCGTCGCCGCACGCATACGCGACGCGCTCTTGACCTCCAGCTGCCAGTGCTCGAAATCGCACTTTTCGAACAGCTCTTCCAGCCGTGGAATCGGGCAGGGCTTGATCCAGCCCGGACCACCCTTGCGCGCATCGTAGGTCACCAGTTCTGCCGCCGTATGCTCGACCACCTTGCCGCGACGCTCGGTGGTGCGCTTGAGCGTCGGGTCGTGGATGACCATCAACTCGCCGTTCATGGACAGGTGCAGGTCCAGTTCGCAACGGCGTACGCCGTGCTTGAGGCATTCCTGGAAACTGGTCAGGGTGTTTTCCGGTGCTTCGCCTTTAGCGCCGCGGTGGCCGTAGATTAGGGTCACGGGTCTTCCTTAATTAATTGCCTGATTCGTTTTGCTCGCGTGCCAGGCGTCGCTCATGCGCCTGTCTCTGCAAGATATAGCGGGCCAGCAGCTGTCGTTGCGCATCGGTCAGGGCTTCAAACTCGGTGCCGATTGCAAAGGTGCCGAAGCTTTCCGGTTCACAGTGAGTGACCTTGGCCCGTAACAGCAGGCCCAGCGCTTGCGGCATCAACAGCAGCTTGATCGCCACATGGCTGCCGGCCGGGTAGGCGAGGTGGTGCTCGAACTCGATACCGCCTTCCGACAGCACCACGTGCTGCGGCTCACCGAACTTGCCGAGCACGGTTTGTGCCACGACCTGGCTCAGTAGGTCGATGCGCTTGTTCATGACCTTCAGATAGTTGGCGGTGTTTCGATCCCGCTCACTGATCTGGCGCAGCAAGTGCTGCGACTCGAATTCGCTCAGGTGCAGTTCGCTGAGCAGGTTGAATAGCGGGGAAGCATCCTGCAACACTTCCTGACCTGCAGCTTCGGGGGCAGACAGGGGCCGAATTTCCAGTGCGATCGTGTCCTCGATACGGTAGTATTCGCGGCGATCTTCTTCATCTAATGTCGACATGGCGAACCCATGGTAGCGGCGGTGGTCTGAGTGTAAAGCTGGTTATCGACCCCCGCCACAAGGACGTTCCTTTTCCCTCCGAACAAGCCCCGACATGTTCAGACCTCTCTTCGTATTTATCGGCACGCGTTATACCCGTGCAAAGCGTCGCAATCATTTTGTGTCGTTCATTTCCCTGACCTCGATGATCGGACTCGCCCTCGGCGTGGTCGTGATGATCGTGGTGCTATCGGTGATGAACGGCTTCGATCATGAGATGCGCACCCGCGTGCTGGGCATGGTGCCCCACGCGACCATCGAGTCCGGTGAGCCCATCAGCGACTGGCAAAGCCTGGCCGCCAAGGTCCAGCAGAACCCGCAGGTGGTGGCGGTTGCGCCGTTCACCCAGATGCAGGGTTTGCTGACCAACAACGGCCAGGTGCAGAAAGTCCTGCTCAATGCCGTCGACCCGGATCAGGAGCGCAAAGTCTCGATCATCGACAACTTCATGACGCAGGGCAAACTCGACGACCTGTCGCCGGGCAGCTTCGGCATCGTGATCGGTGACAAGGCCGCGACCAAGCTCGGCGTGGGTCTCGGCGACAAGCTGACCTTCGTCGCGCCGGAGGTCACCGTGACCCCGGCCGGGATGTTCCCGCGGATGAAGCGCTTCACCGTGGTCGGCATTTTCCATGTCGGCGCCGGTGAGCTGGACGGCTACCTGGGACTGACCAATCTGGATGACCTGGCGCGCCTGCATCGCTGGAAGCCGGATCAGGTCCAGGGCTTGCGGCTGAAGTTCGACGATTTGTTCCAGGCGCCTCGCACTGCATGGAACATCGCGCAAAACCTGGGCGGGGACCATTACTACGCCCGTGACTGGACCCGCACCCACGGCAACCTGTATCAGGCGATCCGCATGGAAAAAGCCATGATCGGCCTGCTGTTGCTGCTGATCGTTGCGGTGGCCGCGTTCAACATCATTTCGACGTTGGTGATGGTGGTGAACGACAAGAAGGGCGACATCGCGATCCTGCGGACCCTTGGTTCCACGCCGGGCCAGATCATGGCGATCTTCATGGTCCAGGGCACGGTGATCGGTGTGGTCGGCACGGCGATCGGTGCCGTGGTCGGCATGTTCGCCGCACTGAATGTCAGCGCTGCGATTTCCGCCCTCGAAGGCCTGATCGGGCACAAATTCCTTAATGCCGACGTGTACTTCATCGACTACCTGCCGTCGCAACTGATGGCCGAAGACGTGTTGATGGTCTGCGGCGCGGCGTTGGTCCTGAGTTTCCTCGCCACCCTTTATCCAGCCTGGCGTGCTGCGCGCACCCAGCCTGCGGAGGCGCTACGTTATGAGTGATTTGGGTATGAGTACTAAAGCAGTCTTGAGTTGCCGCGACCTGGGTAAAGCCTACGAGGAAGGCCCGGAATCGGTGGTGGTGTTGTCCGGTTTGCAACTGGAGCTGCACCCGGGTGAGCGCGTGGCAATTGTCGGCACCTCCGGTTCCGGTAAAAGTACCTTGCTCAATCTGCTTGGCGGCCTTGATACGCCGACCAAAGGCAGTGTCTGGCTGGCTGGTGAAGAGCTGTCGGCGCTCAACGAAAAGGCCCGTGGCCTGTTGCGTAACCGCTCGCTGGGCTTTGTTTACCAGTTTCACCACTTGCTGCCCGAGTTCACCGCACTGGAAAACGTCTGCATGCCGCTGTTGATCGGCCGCACGGCGATTCCGGAAGCCCGTCAGCGCGCCACGGCCTTGCTGGAGCGGGTAGGGCTGGGCCATCGTCTGGAGCATAAACCGGCCGAACTGTCCGGTGGTGAACGTCAACGCGTGGCCATCGCCCGTGCGCTGGTGAACAAGCCAGGGCTGGTGATGCTCGATGAGCCGACCGGTAACCTCGACTCCCATACCGCCCAGGGCATTCAGGACTTGATGCTGGAACTCAGCACCTCGATGCGCACTGCGTTCCTGGTGGTGACTCACGACATGAACCTGGCTCGCCAGATGGATCGCGTCCTGCACCTGCAGGAAGGTCGCCTCACTCCCATCTGATTGGCCGAAACCCGGCACGACTGAAAAGCGTGTCGGGTCTTTTATTTTTATACGGTGCCCCAGCGAATGTTCAGACCGTTATCGATCTTTATCGGCACGCGCTATACCCGCGCCAAGCGCCGCAATCGCTTTGTTTCGTTTATCTCGATGACCTCGATGATCGGCCTCGCCCTGGGCGTGCTGGCGATGATCGTGGTGTTGTCGGTGATGAACGGCTTCCAGCGCGAAATGAGCTCGCGCATCCTCGGCATGGTCCCCCACGCGACCATCGTTGGCGTCAAGCCGATCGACGATTGGCAGCCTGTCGCGGCCGCTGCCATGAAAAACCCTGAAGTGACGGCCGCCGTGCCGTTTACCGAGATGGAAGGCATGCTGTCGTACAAGGGCTCGATGCAGCCGATCCAGATCAGCGGCGTTGATCCGGCACAGGAAGGCAAAGTCTCCATCGTCGCCCAGCACATCGTGCAGGGACGTCTGGACGACTTGAAGCCGGGCGAGTTCGGGGTGGTGGTCGGTGAAATCACCGCACGCCGCTTCCGCTTGAACGTCGGCGACAAAATCACCCTGATCGTGCCGGAAGTCAGCACCGCGCCGGGCGGCATCACGCCGCGCATGCAGCGGCTGAACGTGGTTGGCGTGTTCAAGGTCGGTGCCGAACTCGACGGCTCGATGGCGCTGATCCACGTTGCCGATGCGGCGCAAATGCAGCATTGGGAACCGAATCAGGTGCAAAGCGTGCGCCTGGCGGTGAAAGACCTGTACGCCGCCCCCAAGGTCTCGTCAGACATTGCTGGCGGCCTGGGCGCCGACTTCAAGGCCGATGACTGGACCCACACCCAAGGCAGTCTGTTCAGCGCCATGAAAATGGAAAAAACCATGATCGGCCTGTTGCTGCTGATGATCGTGGCGGTCGCTGCGTTCAACATCATCGCCACCTTGATCATGGTGGTGAACGACAAAGGCGCGGACATCGCGATCCTGCGGACCATCGGCGCCACGCCTCGGCAGATCATGGCGATCTTCATGGTTCAGGGCACGGTGATCGGTGTCGTCGGCACGCTGATTGGCGGCGTCCTCGGGGTGATCGCGGCGTTGAACGTCAGTGAGATGGTCGGTTGGCTGGAGCGCGTGACTGGCCAGCATATCTTCAGCTCCGACGTGTACTTCGTCAGCAACTTGCCATCGGAACTGCAGGGCGGTGACGTGCTGCTGATCTGCTCGGCAGGCTTCATCATGAGCTTCCTGGCCACGGTATACCCGGCCTGGCGCGCCGCGAAGATCGAACCGGCAACCGCGTTGCGCTATTCGTAAGTCTCCTTTGATCGTTCCCACGCGCAGCAAAGGAATGCCTCTACGGACGCTCCGCGTTCGGCTCTAGATGTGACGCGGAGCGTCACGGGCTGCATTCCCACGCAGAGTGATCTGACCCCAAAAAGCTGGACGTTTACATGTCTATGCCTGAGCGGCCTGAGTTCTGTATTCAACAGG
>NZ_JAHMSC010000022.1:0-90148 GCF_018986375.1 Pseudomonas sp. CVAP#3 | reverse complement strand
TCGATGTGTCCGGCTGCGCCGTACGGCGCTGCGCGCCCACCCCCTGATGAACACCTCCACTCGGCCTCCCGATGGGGCGGGTGGATCAAGATCAACAGCAAAGCACGGCGGCCTGACAGCCGGCCTGAGTGGTAAGAGCACGTACGGCTTAGATCTCGTTCCCACGCGCAGCAAAGGAATGCCGCCAGGGACGCTCCGCGTTCCGCTTCACGAGTGGACACTGAATGTGGGGAATGACTGTAGGAGCAAGGCTTGCCCACGATGACGGTGTGTCAGACATGGCAGAAATCTCCGACAAGTCTTTCAGGTTGCCCCTCGGAAGCACGGCCTCTAGCCTTTGAACGTCGCTGCCAATTCAGCGACCGGGACTGCAAGCCCGCCGATAATTTGTTAGGCGCTACAGGCGCCGCATCTACAACTGATGTCGGTCGCTCCAATATTTCTCAGGAGCTCCACAATGATCAACGACAATTCCGTCCCCCCAGAACACGACGACGTCTCCCCCTACGAATCCCTCGATTCAAAAAAGCTCCATGACGCCGCCCACCGCGCCCTCGATCACTACCTGAAACCCACCCTCGCCAAACTGCGCTTCAGCGACTTGCGCTCAGACCGCTTGTTCAGCGTTTCACCCGACGTGGGCCTCGAAAGCCTGTTGGCCAATGCCTCGGAAGACCTGGCGTCGGTCAAGGTCATGGCCGCTGATTTGGCATTCGAAATCGAGGGTTCTCGACGCAGTGTGGCGCTGGCGATTTGCCGGATGGTCGATGGCGCTTTGTTGCTGGTGGACAAGGCGCTGGATGACTACAACCCGTCGGAGTCGGACCAGTTTTACGTCAAGGAATAGCGGCGCAGCAGGTCATTCATGCGGCGTAAAACAAAAAAAACGCTGAACCGGAAACGGTCAGCGGTTTTTTGTATTGAGAGAGCATAAGGCCTTACCGCTGGTCCGATTTCCATGGCTACCTGTTAGTTCTGACAGTTGTTGACGGTGGGTGGATCAGGTGTGATCAACATTCATAACCGCACTTTCGAAAGGACGCACCGCCATGACTACAGAGCATGAAGTAAAGAATACATTTCAGATTCTTGATTCCAACGGTCATCCGATTTCGGAGCGCGACCTGATAGAGAAAGGACCAGTGACGTTCAAGGGGACGACGAAATCAGGAATGGAGGTTAAGGTGCTTGTTAATGGACAGCCGAGATACAGCGTTACTGAGCCACACTCCGAGAAGTGGGGGCCATCAGCGTTAATTTTTAATAAGTCGGGAGGGCAGGAGATCGAGATCAAATTCGAGCACCAAACGGAGACTAAAAATTGGTTTTTTATTGTAATGGGCGATGAGCAAAAAGCTGACTCATGTTCTGCCAGCTAACAAATACAAAAACCGCTGAGTCAGTAACGATCAGCGGTTTTTTATTCGGGAAAAGTCAGGCTCTGCCGTTGGTCTGAAACGCGTGCCTACCTGTCAACTATGACAGTAGTCACAGGTGGATGGCTCGGGTTTGATAACCCTTCAATCCGAGTCATCCACAAGGAGCATCATCATGACTTCAGCAGTGAAAGTGGCACCCGTCATCACCGAGGTTACCGATTCGAAAGGAAATCCAATCCCGAATAAAGACGCCACGGAAGACACCACGGTATCAGTGCAAGGCCAGTCCTTGCCCGGCAAGAAAGTGAAGGTGTATGACAACAATATTCTGCATCTCACACTCTCTGCGGACAACACTGGCCGTTGGGTTGCCCAACTCACCAAATTGCAGGTGGGGGCGCATGCCATCAAGGCTGAAAGCGATAACCAAGAGTCTGCTATCTGGTCTTTTTCTGTGAATCCGCCTAAGTAAGACGAAACGAAAAAAACCGCTGAACCAGAAACAGTCAGCGGTTTTGAATCGCATCGAAAGGCTCGCAGCCTACGGCAGCTATTGCATTAACCACACTCCCCCTAATGTAGGAGCTGCTGCAGGCTGCGATCTTTTAAGGTGTTAAACCTTCGCACTCACCTCACTCCGATTCACCAACCCCTCCAGCGCCTCACTCAAACTCAACGCCTTGTCACCAATCAACAGGTGCCACACGCCACCGTCCAGTGCGCTGACACCCTGGCAACCCAAATCTTTCAGCTGACACTCCGACAGCGCTTTCCCATCCGCCAGTTGCAGGCGAATCCGGGTCATGGCCACGCAGTCGAGTTGCAGCACGTTGTCGCTACCGCCCACGGCGTTCAGCCATTTCTGTGCTTCCGGTGTCGCCACGGGCGCCGCTGTTGGTGCTTCTTCGGCAACCACAACAGCAGTTACCACGGCTGTACTGGCAGACGGCATGGCCTGGCGAATTTCATCGGCGATGCTGTCCGCCAACGGCCCGACCACTATCTGCAAGCTGCCGCCCTTGCCGGGGCGGACCACGGCCATGGCGCCGAGGGCTTTTAATTCGCTGTCGGAGGCCTTGTTGCGGTCGACCATTTCCAGGCGCAAGCGCGTGGTGCAGGCGCCGATGGTGATTAGATTCTCTGCACCGCCCAAGGCGTGAATGTACGCCCCGGCCCGCTGGTTCTCGTTCAGCACCGCCTTTTCACCGACAACGACACCTTCGCGTCCCGGCGTCTTCAGGTTGAAGCGACGGATGCAGAAGTCGAACACCACGTAGTAGATCACCGCGTACGCCAGGCCCACCGGGAATACCAGCCAGCCGTTGGTGGACTTGCCCCAGCCCAGTGCCATGTCGATGGCGCCGCCGGAGAAGGTGAAGCCCAAATGGATGTTCAGCGCGTTGGTGATGGCCATCGCCATGCCGGTCAGCAGCGCGTGCAATAGATACAGCAGCGGTGCGAGGAACATGAAAGCGAATTCGATCGGCTCGGTGACGCCCGTCAGGAACGAGGTCAGGGCCATCGACAGGAAGATCCCGCCCATGACTTTGCGGCGCTCCGGCAGGGCGTTGCGGTACATCGCCAGGCAGGCGGCGGGCAGGCCGAAGATCATCATCGGGAACATCCCCGTCATGAACTGGCCGCCCTTCGGGTCGCCGGCAAAATAGCGTGCCAGGTCGCCGGTGACGATGGCGCCGGTGGTCGGGTCGGTGAAGCTGCCGAAGATGAACCACGCCATGTTGTTGAGGATGTGGTGCAGGCCGGTGATGATCAGCAAGCGGTTGAACACGCCGAAGACGAACGCGCCGATACTGCCGCTTTCCAGCAATAGCGCGCCGAAGCTGTTGATGCCGTGCTGGATCGGTGGCCAGATCAAACCGAAGATCACGCCCAGGCCGACGGCGCTGAACCCGGTGACAATCGGCACGAAGCGCCGGCCGCCGAAGAACGCCAGGTATTCCGGTAGCTTGATGTCCTTGAAGCGGTTGTACAGCGCACCGGCCATCAAGCCGCTGATGATCCCGGCGAGCATGCCCATGTTGATGCTCGTATCCAGCACCTTGAGCGTCGAGACCATCACCAGGTAACCAATCGCCCCGGCCAGCCCGGCGGTGCCGTTGTTGTCCCGGGCGAACCCGACCGCGATGCCGATGGCGAAGATCAGCGCCAGGTTGGCGAAGATCACTTGCCCGGCGTCGTGGATGATCGCGATGTTCAGCAAGTCGGTGTCGCCCAGACGCAGCAACAGGCCGGCAATCGGCAGGATCGCGATGGGCAGCATCAGCGCCCGTCCGAGGCGCTGCAAGCCTTCGATGAAGAGTTGGTACATGGCGTATCTCCCTGGGTTCTTGTTGTTCTAGGCTCTGTACGAAAACTGCCTGCGTGTCGATCATGCTGCGTTAAAAACAGGCTCGGACGAGCGGAGTGAGAACGTCCGAAGGACGGCCCGAAGGGGCCGCGTAGCGGATAATGCTCATTTACAACCCGTAAACTCCGCTTCCTCGCCTGTTTTTGCCTTGCCCGATCGCCACTCGGCGAGTTTTCGTACAGACCCTGGTCGCTGTTGTTCAGCTCAGAGGCCAATGTTGATGACAGGCGTGGCGTACGGCAGTGGCGCTGCTCAGGTTGAGCAGGGTGGCGCTGAAGCGTCGGCAGTCGGCGGCGTCCAGTTGGCGGACGCGCTCTTTGATTTCACCGACTTGTGGCGGGCTGACGGACAGCTCGCTGATACCCAGGCCAATCAGCACCGGGGTCGCCAGTGGATCGGAGGCCAGTGCACCGCAAACGCCGACCCAACGCTGATGCTTGGCGGCACCGATGCAGGTCTGGGCGATCAGCCGCAGCAGCGCCGGGTGCAGGGCATCGACCCGTGCGGCGAGACCGGCGTGGTCGCGGTCCATCGCCAGGGTGTATTGAGACAGGTCGTTGGTGCCGATGGACAGGAAGTCCGCGTATTCCGCCAATTGCTCGGCGAGCAGCGCCGCGGCCGGGACTTCGATCATCACCCCCAGTTCAGGACGCTGCGTGAGCGCCAGCTCGGCGCACAAGGCATCGAGGCGTTGGCGGATGTACAGCAATTCGTCGACCTCGGTGACCATCGGCAGCAAAATCCGGCAGCGCTGCAACGGGCTGACTTGCAGCAGCGCACGCAATTGTTGGTCGAGCAGTTCCGGGCGTACCTGGGCCATGCGGATGCCGCGCAGGCCGAGCACCGGGTTGGCTTCGGCCGGCAGTGGCAGGTAGTCGAGTTGCTTGTCGCCGCCGACATCAATGGTGCGGATGATCACTGACTTGTCGCCCGTGGCATCCAGCACCGCTTGATAGGCCTGGCGTTGTTCCTGTTCATTCGGCGCAGTCTGGCGATCGACGAACAGAAACTCGGTGCGCAGCAGGCCAACGCCATCGGCGCCGCCTTTCAACGCATCAGCCGCCTCATTGCTGGAGGCCACGTTGGCCGCGACTTCGATCCGCAGGCCATCGCGGGTGTGTGCCGGGTTGTGGGCTTGCGCTTGTTGGCGTTCGCGGCGTTGCAGATGTTCACGCTGGGCCTGGGCGACTTGCTCCAGGCGTAGGCTGTCGGGCGTCAGCTCCAGGCGTCCACCATCGGCGTCCAGCACCACCGACTGGCCTTGCGGTAGATGGAGCAGTGAGGAGCTGAGGGCAACCAGGCACGGCAGGCCTTTGCCACGGGCAAGAATCGCCACATGGGAGGTCGCGCCACCTTCGGCCATGCAGAGTCCGGCGACGCCTTGCTGGCTCAGTTGCAGCAAGTCGGAAGGGGTCAGTTCATGCGCGGCGACGATAGCGCCGGCCGGCACGTCGTAGTGCCAATCCTGACCGAGCAAGGCGCGCAGCACCCGTTGCTTGAGGTCGCGCAGATCATTGGCACGTTCGGCCAGCAGCGGGTTGCCGAGCTGTTGCAACACCTCGCACTGCACCTCGATTGACTGGCTCCAGGCGTGGGTGGCGGCGCTGCCCTGATCGATCGACTGGATGGCCGCTTCAAGCAGCGCCGGGTCTTCGAGCAGCGCCAGGTGGGCGGCGAAAATCTGTTCCTCTTCGGTGTGTTTGTGCTTTTTGGCGTGGGACAGCGTTTCGCGGATTTCGCTGCGAACCCGTTCCAGCGCGCGGTCGAGGGCCTGCAGTTGTTCTTCGGCGTTATGCTTGCCGGTGTCTTCCGGCAGAGGGATGGCCGCCAGTTGGAACAGCGGGCCGCCGACCAGGCCCGGCGCTGCACAGACACCATTGAGCACGCCGGCTTCGGCGGTGCGGGTACGCTGGGCAATCGGTGTCGGTGCGGCCGCGTGGCTGTCGTCGTTGACCGCCGTGGACAAGGCGTTCAACAAGGCTTGCAGCGCCGCCTTGGCGTCCGCGCCCTTGCAACTGACTTGAACCTCGTCCTGCTCGCCAATCCCCAGACCCATCAGCCCGATCAGGCTGTCGCACGACGCAGATTTACCGGCGAAATGCAGCTGTGATTTGCTGTTGAACAGGTGCGCGGTCTGGCGGATCAGCGCCGCGGGTCGTGCATGCAGACCGCCGCGATGGATGATGCGAATGTGCCCGTGAACCTCGGCACCTGAGCTGTCCGCCTCGACCTGTGCGCTGTGGGTGGTTCTTGGCACGATGTGCAGCATCGGCTCGCCGACCTTGACCGACTTGAGGGTGATCGGCAGCACCTGGAAGTCTTCGCTGTTGGTCAGGATCAACAGGCTGACCAGGCTTTTGCAGCCTTGCGCGACCTGGTCCAGATCAAAGCGCAGCAGTGCCTGGCCATTGCTGACGCGGGTGCCTTCCTTGACCAGCATCGAGAACCCTTCGCCTTGCAGTTCGACGGTGTCCAGGCCCAGGTGCAGCAGCAGTTCGGCGCCATTGTCGGCGCGCAGGGTCACGGCATGGCCGGTGCGGGCAACATGCACCACCACCCCGGCACACGGTGCGTGCAGGGTGTTGTTCAGCGGGTCGATGGCGATCCCGTCGCCCATGGCGCCGCTGGCGAACACCGGGTCCGGAACCTTGGCGAGCGTGAGCACCGGGCCGCTGAGCGGGGCGCTGAGGGTCAGGTCTTTATTGTTGTTATGCATGGCTCGGTACTCGAATCGGGCGTGTTAATGGGTCCGGGTCACTTTGCTCAAGTGACGGGGCTGGTCCGGGTCCATGCCACGGGCGACCGCGAGGCCGGCCGCCATGACGTAGAAACTCTGGATGGCGAGAATCGGGTCCAGCGCCGGGTGCTCGGCGCGGCTCAGCGTCAGGTCGCGTTCGCTGACGTCATCCGGGGCGGCCAGCAACACGCGGGCACCGCGCTGACGCATCTCGGCGGCGAGGCTCAGCAAGCCAGCCTGTTCGGCGCCACGAGGGGCAAACACCAGCAGGGGGTAGTTGTCGTCGATCAGTGCCATTGGCCCGTGTTTGACTTCGGCGCTGCTGAAAGCTTCGGCCTGGATCGCCGAGGTTTCCTTGAGTTTCAGTGCCGCTTCCTGAGCAATCGCGAACCCGGCACCACGGCCGATGACCATCAAGCGTTGGCAGTCACGCAGTACGTCGACGGCCAGGCTCCAGTCCCGCGTTGCGGCGTCGCGCAATCCTTCTGGCAGCGCGAGGCCGGCTTGCAGCAACTCGGCATCCTGTTTCCAGTGGGCGATCAGCCGCGCGCTGGCGCTGAGGGTGGCGATGAAACTTTTGGTCGCGGCGACGCTGCTTTCGGTACCGGCGCACAGCGGCAGGCTGAATTCACAGGCGGCCTCCAGTGGTGAGTTCTCGGCATTGACCATCGAAATGCTCAGGGCGCCACGTTTGCGCAGCAGACGCAGGCTGTTGACCAGATCCGGACTTTGCCCGGACTGCGAGAACGCGAATACCGCCTGACCGCTGACCTTCAGCGGCGCTTGCTGCATGGTCACCACCGACATCGGCAGCGATGCCACCGGAATACCCACGTGCTGCATGGTCAGGTAGGCGAAGTAGCTGGCTGCGTGATCGGAACTGCCACGGGCGACCGTCATCGCCACTTGCGGCGGCTGACGGTTCAAGCGTCCGGCGATCTCGATCATCTGTGGATCCAGTTGCTGCAACTGAGCGTCGACCGCCTTGTATGAGGACAGCGCCTCTTCAAGCATTTTTGAAGTCAATGTCTTCTCCTTCGACCATTACGGCGGTCAGTGTGAGTGAGCGATCCAGACGCACGCAGTCAGCCCAGGCGCCGGGTTGCAGACGGCCACGCTCCTGGATGCCGAGATAATCGGCGGGGAATTGCGACAGGCGTTGCGAGGCGTCGCACAGTGGCAGGCCGATCTTCACCAGGTTGCGCAGCGCCTGATCCATGGTCAGGGTGCTGCCGGCCAATGTGCCGTCGGGCAGGCGCACGCCGCCCAGGCATTTGGTCACGGTGTGGCTGCCGAGCTTGTATTCGCCGTCCGGCATGCCGGCGGCGGCGGTGGAATCGGTGACGCAATACAGGCAAGGGATCGAGCGCAGGGCCACGCGGATCGCGCCGGGATGCACGTGCAGCAGGTCGGGAATCAGCTCGGCGTACTTGGCGTGGGCCAGTGCCGCGCCGACGATTCCCGGTTCGCGGTGATGCAGCGGGCTCATGGCGTTATAAAGGTGGGTGAAACTGCTGGCGCCGGCCTCCAGCGCCGCGACACCTTCTTCGTAGCTGCCCAGGGTGTGGCCGATCTGCATGCGAATGCCACGGTCACTGAGGGCGCGAATCAGTTTGTCGTGACCGGCGATTTCCGGGGCAATGGTGATCACCCGGATCGGCGCCAGCGCCAGGTAGGCTTCGACTTCGGCCATCAGCGCGGTGTGGGCAAAGTTAGGTTGCGCCCCGAGTTTGCCGGGGTTGATGTACGGGCCTTCAAGGTGCACGCCGAGTACTCGGGCGCAGCCTTTCGGGCGCTGTTCGCAGAACTCGCCGACCTCGGCCAGCACCCGGGAAATTTCTTCCGGTGGCGCGGTCATGGTGGTGGCCAGCAGCGAGGTGGTGCCGAAGCACACGTGGGTTTTGGTGATGGTGTCGAAGGCCGGCGTGCCTTCCATGATGTCCTTGCCGCCACCGCCGTGGACGTGCAGGTCAATGAAACCCGGCAGCAGGTAAGGCAGGTCGTTGTCTGCCGGGTCGCATAGCTGACCTTCAATGCGCACGATCTTGCCGTGTTCATGGATCAAGCGGCCGCGGATCCAGCCTTGGGCGGTGAGGATGTTGTCTTCGGACATCAGTGGTTCTCCGGCGTCGTGACACAGGGCTCAGCGACGCAGCTCTGCGACAAAGTCGTAGTAGTCGTTGCGGCAATAGGTGTCGGTGACTTCGATCGGGGTGTTGTCTTCGAGGTAACCGACCCGGGTCATCAGCAGCATGGCGGTGCCGGGGGCGATGCCGACCAGCGCGGCGAATTCGTCCGAGGCGTTGATCGCCTGAATGTGTTGCAGGGCGCGCACCACCGGTTTGCCGATGCCATCGAGGTATTCGTAAAGCGAATCCCCGACCGCTTGTGGCTGGGCAATGATCGACGCCGGCAGGGTGCTCATCTCGATGGCCATCACGGTGTCGTCGGCTTTACGCAAACGCTTGAGGCGCGCGACTTTGTCGTAGGGCGAGAGCGCGAGGCGGATCAGTTCTTCGTGGGTCGGCTGGGTGATTTCGCGCTCCAGCCATTGCGAACTCGGCACGAAACCTTTGAGGCGGAGCATTTCGCTGAACCCGGACAGTCGTGACAGCGGTTGTTCGAGGCGCGGAGTGATGAAGGTGCCGGAGCCTTGGCTGCGACGAATCAGGCCTTGTTCGAACAGTACTTCCAGTGCCTTGCGGGCGGTCACGCGGGAGATGTTCAGCATTTCGCTGAGGTTGCGTTCCGACGGCAATGCCTGTTCGGCTTTCCACTGGCCGGCATGGATCGCCGCTTCCAGGTTTCGCGCCAGTTGCAGGTACAACGGCGTTGGCTGGGTGTCGTCAGGGCGCAAGGCCAGGATGTGGTTCATGGGTGTAGGTCCGATGGGGAGAGTGGAGTGTTGTTGCCCCGGTCATGGCGCAAAACTAATACCACTTAAATACCATGTCAACGCCAGTGGTCCACTCGGGGCGAGCGAATAAGCGCTGTGCTGGAGGGCGCGGCGGTATTGGGTTTTAAGTGGTATTAGGGGAGGGGGATGGAGTGGTAGAAATCGTAGTCTGCGACGGTGCCCGTGATGTGAAGTGGTATTCAAGCGAGGGGGCTGGTGACGGCGACAATTTTTTTAATTTATTTTCAATCTTTCAGGCACAACCGCCCTTGTGGCGAGGGAGCTTGCTCCCGCTGGAGCGCGAAGCGGTCCTGATGTCGGTTGTCGAGATTTATCAGGTAGAACCGGTTTGCAGGGTTTGGGGCCGCTTCGCAGCCCAGCGGGAGCAAGCTCCCTCGCCACAGGTGTTGGGATGTTTGAGGGTTACGGGCGGATTTCGATCATCGTGCCGTCTTTGACCAGGCCCCAGACTTCGCGCATGTCGACGTTGCGCATGCCGATGCAGCCGTCGGTCCAGTCCAGGGTGTGGAACAGCTCTTCAGGGTTTTCTTCAGTGTCCGGGGTGCCATGGATCATGATCATGCCACCGGGCTGCACACCTTCGCGGCGCGAGCGGACGGAATCGCTGATGTTCGGGTAGGAAATGTGCATGGCCAGGTTGAAGCGGTCGCTGACCTTGCGCCAGTCCAGCCAATACAAGCCTTCAGGCGTGCGTCGATCACCCTCCATCAGCTTTGGACCCTTGGGGTTTTTGCCCAGCGAGATGCGATAGGTCCGCAGTGGCTTGCCATCATTGATCAGCTGCAACTGATGGGCAGATTTGAGCACCAACACTTTTTCGATGATTTTGCCGTCCAGGGTCTCCGTGGTGGCAGCGTGGGAAACCATGACAAACGACAGGCAGAAAACGGCAAGCAACCAGCGCATTAAAACGATATCCCTGAGAGTACGGCGTACTTTTATAGTTTAAGTGATCGCAGGCTGAGCAAGCGGAGGAATTGATTCGGAGCGCACAGGAAAATGTTCTACCCGGCGGTCAGCGAAGAAGCATTCTAGGGTACGGCCGACTGTGCGGAAAGCCAGCTCCGACCACGGGATGTCGGCTTCATCGAAAAGCCTCACTTCCAGGCTTTCTTCGCCCGCGGCAAAGTCCAGGTCCACCAGTTCAGCGCGAAAGAATACGTGTACCTGGCTGATGTGCGGCACATCGATCAGCGTATAGATGTTCAGGTTGCGCACCCGTGCACACGCTTCTTCGGCGGTTTCGCGAATGGCCGCCTGTTCGATGGTTTCACCGTTTTCCATGAAGCCGGCCGGCAAGGTCCAATAACCGCGGCGCGGCTCGATGGCGCGCCGGCATAGCAGTACCTGAGTGCCCCAGGTTGGCAGGCAGCCGGCGACAATATTCGGGTTCTGATAATGAATGGTCTGGCACTGGTCGCAGACGTACCGCAGGCGCGAGTCGCCTTCAGGAATGCGTTGGGTGACCGGGTTACCGCACTGGCTGCAGAATTTCATGCTGGGCTTCCGAAAATGCTGCACCTATCTTGGCGTGCGGTGGTGTCTGTCGGCAAGTTGTCGTTTAGCGACATGCCATGGTTCGGGGGGTTGGGCGGTCGATGTGTTTGGTGCATGATGCAAGGTAGCTAACAAATCGAGAGCACTCATGCTGGACGAGCTACTGCATCGGGTAAGCAACCACACGCCGCGCACGCTGGAAACCGACCTGCGTTTTCCGGAGGCCGCGGTCCTGGTGCCTATCACCCGCAGTGATGAACCGGAGCTGGTTCTGACCCTGCGTGCCAGCGGGCTCTCGACCCACGGCGGTGAAGTGGCCTTCCCCGGCGGGCGACGCGATCCGGAAGACCCGGACCTGATTTTCACCGCATTGCGCGAAGCCGAAGAAGAAATCGGCCTGCCACCCGGTCTGGTGGAAGTCATCGGCCCGTTGAGCCCGTTGATCTCCCTGCATGGGATCAAGGTCACGCCTTATGTCGGGGTGATTCCGGACTTCGTCGAGTATCGGGCCAACGATGCTGAAATTGCCGCAGTGTTCAGCGTACCGCTGGAGTTCTTCCGCAAGGACCCGCGTGAACACACGCACCGCATCGATTATCAGGGCCGCAGCTGGTATGTGCCGAGCTACCGTTTCGGCGAATACAAAATCTGGGGCCTGACCGCGATCATGATCGTCGAGCTGATCAACCTGCTCTATGACGCGCAGATCAGCCTGCATCAACCGCCGAATAGCTTTATCAATACTTGAAACCATCGCGCGTATGGCGTGAACCCTGCTTTTTGCAAGTGAGCCTGCCTGGCCTTGAGGACAATCAAATGAAATACCGCCTGGGCGACGCCCGCGTCGAAACCCACCCGCAGAGCTGGGTCGCACCTAACGCCGTGCTGGTGGGCAAGGTCAAACTGGAGGAGGGCGCCAACGTCTGGTTCAACGCAGTGTTGCGCGGCGACAACGAGCTGATCCTGATCGGCAAGAACAGTAATGTGCAGGACGGCACGGTGATGCACACCGACATGGGCTACCCGCTGACCATCGGCACCGGCGTGACCATCGGTCATAACGCCATGTTGCACGGCTGCACGGTGGGCGATTACAGCCTGATCGGCATCAACGCGGTGATTCTCAACGGCGCGAAAATCGGCAAGAACTGCATCATCGGCGCCAATTCACTGATCGGCGAAGGCAAGGAAATCCCTGACGGTTCGCTGGTCATGGGCTCGCCGGGCAAAGTGGTGCGTGAACTGACCGAACAGCAGAAGAAAATGCTCGAAGCCAGCGCCGCCCACTATGTGCATAACTCGCAGCGCTATGCCCGCGATCTGGTTGAGCAGGAACAATGAACGCCAGCGAAAAACCCGTACGCTCACCGTGCGTGAACATTTGCGCGCTGGATGAGGACGATATCTGCACCGGCTGCCAACGCACGGTGGAGGAGATTACCCGCTGGAGCCGCATGGATAACGACGAACGCCGCAAGGTGCTGGGGTTGTGTCATGAGCGGGCGAAGTCGAGTGGGGTGCTTTGGATGATTGGGGCAAAACCGGGTAATTGATGCGCGCCCTTCGCGGGCAAGCCTTGCTCCTACAATTTTGTGTCGATCACGATGATGTGATCGACGTTTATCCGTAGGAGCAAGGCTTGCCCGCGATGACGTCATCACAGACGCCATCCCCTCCTTGGCCCAACCCCATCCCCTAAAGTACCCTGTGCACAAAATTGACAGGTCTCCCCGCGCCCCATGTTCTTCCTGATTGCTTACATCAGCAGCGTCGTGCTGATCAACTACGCCTTTTCCACTGCCCCGCACCTGGACATCATCTGGTCGGCCTGGGGTGGCCTGGTGTTCGTGCTGCGCGACATGGTGCAAACCCGTTACGGTCACGGCGCGTTAGCCGCGATGCTGGCGGCGCTGGCGTTGTCCTACATCACCTCCGATCCCTCCATCGCCCTGGCCAGCGCCATTGCCTTCGCTGTTTCGGAGTGCATTGACTGGCTGGTATTCAGCATTACCAAGCGTCCGCTGCACGACCGTCTGTGGATAAGTTCGGCGCTGAGCATTCCGCTGGATACCTTCATCTTCTTCGGCATGATCGATGCCCTGACGCCGGGCGTGATCCTCACCGCCCTGGGCTCGAAATTCGCCGGTGTAACCATCGTCTGGCTGGCCATGGCCTGGCGTTTACGCAAGAACGCGCTGGCAAGCTGAGCCAAACCTTCAGGTTCATGTAAAATGCCGCGCTTTCTCCCTGAGGGAAGTGCGCCTGGCGTAGCGACCCTCGATGATCCGCTCCTTTGAGGACCTGAGATGACCCGTATCGGAACTCCATTGTCGCCAACCGCGACCCGCGTTTTGCTGTGTGGCTGTGGTGAGTTGGGCAAGGAAGTGGTGATCGAGCTGCAACGCCTGGGCGTTGAAGTGATTGCCGTGGATCGTTACGCCAACGCACCGGCGATGCAGGTGGCGCATCGCAGCCACGTGATCAACATGCTCGACGGCGCGGCCCTGCGTGCCGTGATCGAAGCCGAGAAACCGCACTTCATCGTGCCGGAAATCGAAGCCATCGCCACCGCCACGCTGGTCGAACTGGAAGCCGAAGGCTTCACCGTGATCCCGACCGCTCGCGCCGCGCAATTGACCATGAACCGTGAAGGTATTCGTCGCCTGGCTGCTGAAGAGCTGGACCTGCCGACCTCGCCGTACCACTTCGCCGATACCTTCGAAGACTACCGCAAGGCAGTCGACGACTTGGGTTTCCCGTGTGTGGTCAAGCCAGTCATGAGCTCCTCGGGCAAAGGTCAGAGCCTGCTGCGCAGCGTCGATGACGTGCAGAAAGCCTGGGATTACGCGCAGGAAGGCGGTCGTGCCGGTAAAGGTCGGGTGATCATCGAAGGTTTCATCGACTTCGACTACGAAATCACCTTGCTCACCGTTCGTCACATCGGCGGCACCACGTTCTGTGCGCCAGTCGGCCATCGTCAGGAGAAGGGCGACTATCAGGAATCCTGGCAGCCGCAAGCCATGAGCCCGATTGCGCTGGCAGAGTCCGAGCGCGTGGCCAAAGCCGTGACTGAAGCCCTGGGTGGCCGTGGTCTGTTTGGCGTTGAGTTGTTCATCAAGGGTGATCAGGTGTGGTTCAGCGAAGTTTCTCCGCGCCCGCACGACACCGGTCTGGTGACCCTGATTTCTCAGGACCTGTCGCAGTTCGCCTTGCATGCACGGGCGATTCTCGGCCTGCCGATCCCGTTGATCCGTCAGTTCGGCCCATCGGCGTCGGCAGTGATTCTGGTGGAAGGGCAGTCGACCCAGACCGCTTTCGCCAACCTGGGTGCTGCACTGGCCGAGCCGGATACGGCGCTGCGCCTGTTTGGCAAGCCGGAAGTCAACGGTCAGCGCCGCATGGGCGTTGCCTTGGCCCGTGACGAGTCGATCGAGGCCGCTCGCGCCAAAGCGACCCGTGCCTCTCAGGCCGTTGTCGTAGAGCTGTAAAGCTCGATGATCGTTCCCACGCTCTGCGTGGGAATGCAGCCAGTGACGCTCTGCGTCACAAAAGCGGACGCAGAGCGTCCGTTGAGGCATTCCCACGCAGAGCGTGGGAACGATCTGGCTAGACCTGATTCAGGTCGTTATGCCGCGTCTCTTTCAGGCACAGCACCGCGATCAAGCTGATCACCGCTGCTGCTGACACATACCCGCCAACCCAACTCAAGCCGCCCATCGCCACCAGTTTCTGCGCGAAGAATGGTGCAGCCGAAGCACCAACAATGCCGCCCAGGTTGTAAGCCGCCGACGCGCCGGTATAACGCACGCGGGTGGGGAACAGCTCTGGCAGCAGCGCGCCCATCGGGGCGAACGTCACGCCCATCAGAAACAGCTCGATGCACAGGAACAGCGCCACGCCCCAGGTCGTGCCGTGGGTCAGCAGCGGTTCCATGGTGAAGCCCGAGAGAATCGCCAGTAAGCCGCCAATGATCAGCACCGGTTTGCGCCCGAAACGGTCGCTGGCCCAGGCCGACAGTGGTGTGGCTGCAGCCATGAACAGCACGGCGAAGCACAGCAGGCCGAGAAAGGTTTCGCGGCTGTAACCCAGGGTCGAAACACCGTAACTCAGGGAAAACACCGTCGAGATGTAAAACAGCGCGTAGCAGACCACCATCGCCGCCGCACCCAACAGCATCGGTGCCCAGTATTGGCTGAACAGCTCGACCAGCGGGATCTTCACCCGTTCCTGACGTGCCATCGCGTTGGCGAAGACCGGCGTTTCGTGCAGTTTCAGGCGCACATACAGGCCGACCATCACCAGCACGGCGCTGAGCAGGAACGGAATCCGCCAGCCCCAGGAGCGAAACTGCTCGTCGTTCAGGGTCATCGCCAGGGTCAGGAACAGCCCGTTCGCCGCGAGAAAACCGATAGAAGGGCCGAGTTGCGGGAACATGCCGAACCAGGCGCGTTTGCCCTTTGGTGCGTTTTCGGTGGCGAGCAATGCTGCACCGCCCCATTCACCGCCCAGTCCAAGGCCTTGGCCGAAGCGCAACACGCAAAGCAGGATCGGTGCCCAGGCGCCAATGCTTTCGTAACCCGGCAGCACGCCGATCAGCGTGGTGCACACGCCCATCAGCAACAAGGATGCGACCAGGGTGGATTTGCGCCCGATACGGTCGCCGAAGTGGCCGAACAGCGCCGAGCCCAAGGGGCGGGCCAGGAACGCGATACCGAAGGTCAGGAAGGCCGAAAGCATCTGGGCGGTGCCAGAGGTCTGCGGAAAGAACACCGGGCCGATCACCAGTGCGGCGGCGGTGGCGTAGACGTAGAAGTCGTAGAACTCGATGGCGGTGCCAATGAAACTGGCCGTTGCGACCCGCGTGGTGGAGTTCGTCGGTTGGGCAGGCACAGCGTCGCTGTAAGTGGTGCTGGTAGTCATGCGGTAATCCCTGACAGTCATGTGCTCCTGTGGAGCGAATTATTATGGTCGAACACCCAGGGATGTGGGTTTACAGCGGTTTTGCCATCGAGCGCAGGCTTGTGGCCTCGCCAGCGGCTACGTGCCAGATCAACACCCGGCTGACGCGGTTGTCTTCGGTTTCGAGGATTTCCAGGCGATAACGCCCGATTTTCAAACACACCGCGCTGTCGGGAATGGTTTCCAGCGCTTCGGTGACCAGCCCGTTGAGGGTTTTCGGGCCGTCGCTCGGCAGGTGCCAGCCAAGGCTCTTGTTCAGCTCACGAATCGAGGCCGCGCCCTCGATCACCAACCGGCCGTCGGCCTGCGGGTGAATGTGCGGGTTGTCGAGGCTGTGCTGGCTTTCGAATTCGCCGACGATTTCTTCGAGAATGTCTTCCAGGGTAACGATGCCTTCTACTTCACCGTATTCGTCGACCACCATGCCCAAGCGGCGCTGCTGCTTGTGAAAGTTCAGCAATTGCAGTTGCAGCGGGGTGCTTTCCGGGACGAAGTAAGGTTCGTGGCACGCCGCCAGCAAGGCGTCTTTGGTCAGGCTGGCGTCGGGCAGCAAATGGCGGATCTGCCGGGTATTGAGCACCGCTTCGACCTGGTTGATATCACTGTGGAACACCGGCAGGCGCGTGCGTTTGTTAGCGCGCAGTTGTTCGATGATTTCCTCGATCGAGTCGTCCAGATTGATCCCGTCGACTTCGCTGCGCGGCACCAGAATGTCGTTGACGGTGATGTTATCCAGCGCATGAATGCCCGACAGCGCGTGTGGGCGGCAGGCCGGGTGTTCGTGGTCGGTGCCGTCGTTCTGCGGGGCTGGTGGTTCGTCTTCGCTTTGCTGGACGACCTTGACCTTGCGTGCGAACGGCTTGAGCAGCAATTGGCTGATGCCGCCGAGCAGCCAGGCGGCCGGGTAAATTATTTTCAGCGGCACGCCGAGCAGGGTGTTGCCCAGCGCCAGAATGGTGTCCGGATAACGGCTGGCGAGGGTGCGTGGCAGGTAATCGGCAAATACCAGTAGCGCAGCAGTGGCGCTGAGGCAGGCGAGCCATGGGCCTTTTTCAGCCCAGCCGAAAATCGCCAGCAGCGTGCTGATGACTACCACCAGTGCGCGGCACAGGGTATTGCAGAAGATCAGGCTGTTGAGCGGAAAGTTGAGTTTCGCCACCGGCTTGTCGCCAGAGCGCGAGGCGGTCCGCTGGGTCAATAGATGTTGCTGTGCAGCTTCGATGGCGGTGAACAGCCCTGACCACAAGATCAGCAGGGCTAGCACGGCGAGCAGCGGCCCTATGGGCAGGTTATCCATAACGAGCGCCCGTCAGATGTGCAGGATGAATTCGCGGACCAGCTTGCTGCCGAAATAGGCCAGCATCAGCAGGCAGAAACCGGCGAGGGTCCAGCGAATGGCCTTGTGGCCGCGCCAGCCAAGACGATTGCGGCCCCACAGCAACACGCTGAACACTATCCAGGCCAGGCATGCCAGCAGGGTTTTGTGCACCAGATGCTGGGCGAACAGGTTTTCGACGAACAGCCAGCCGGAGATCAGCGACAGCGACAGCAGGGTCCAGCCGGCCCAGAGGAAACCGAACAGCAGGCTCTCCATGGTTTGCAGCGGTGGGAAGTTCTTGATCAGTCCGGACGGGTGCTTGTGCTTGAGCTGGTGGTCCTGGACCAACAGCAGCAAGGCCTGGAACACCGCGATGGTGAACATGCCGTAGGCGAGGATCGACAGCAGGATATGCGCAAGAATCCCCGGTTCTTCGTCGATCACCTGCACCGTGCCCGAAGGCGCGAACTGCGCCAGCAGCACCGTGGTCATCCCCAGCGGGAACAACAACACCAGCAGGTTTTCCACCGGGATCCGTGAGCAGGCCAGCAGCGTCAGCGCGATAACGGCCGCGGCGATCAGGCTGGCGGCACTGAAAAAGTCCAGGCCCAGGCCAGTCGGCGTCATCAGGTGGGTGAGGAGGCTCGCGCTGTGGGCCAGCACGGCAAGGATGCCGAGCGAGACCAGCAGGCGTTTGTTCGCCTTGGCGCCTTGGGCCAGACGAGTGCCTTGATAGAGAGTCGCAGCGGCGTATAAGCAGGCGGCGGCGAGGGTGCTGAGCAAACTGGGTGACAAAGGGAGCATAAATCCTGTTAGGCAAGCCCGAAAGAGGCTGAGTTTGGCATACAACCGACATGACACGAAAGACCACTCAACCAGACGGCGGGTGTGCGCCAGACGCAGTCTTCGCTATAATCCGCGACCTGCCCACGCCGCAGGCTCGCCGAGCACATGTTTTTCACGGTCTGGGCCGCCATTACCTCGGTCTCCATAGGGCCTGAAAGGATCGCGCATGTTTGAAAACTTAACCGACCGTCTCTCGCAGACGCTGCGCCATGTCACCGGCAAGGCCAAGCTGACCGAGGACAATATCAAAGACACCCTGCGCGAAGTGCGTATGGCGTTGCTCGAAGCCGACGTTGCCTTGCCGGTGGTCAAAGACTTCGTCAACTCGGTCAAGGAGCGCGCTGTCGGCACCGAGGTGTCGCGCAGCCTGACACCGGGCCAGGCCTTCGTGAAGATCGTCCAGGCCGAACTCGAAAGCCTGATGGGCGCGGCCAACGAAGATTTGAACCTGAGCGCCGTGCCGCCTGCCGTCATTTTGATGGCCGGTCTGCAAGGTGCCGGTAAAACCACCACCGCTGGCAAACTGGCGCGCTTCCTTAAAGAGCGCAAGAAGAAGTCGGTCATGGTGGTGTCGGCGGACGTTTACCGCCCGGCCGCGATCAAGCAGCTGGAAACCCTGGCCAACGACATCGGCGTGACGTTCTTCCCGTCCGACCTGAGCCAGAAGCCGGTCGACATCGCTGAAGCGGCTATTAAAGAAGCACGACTGAAATTCATCGACGTGGTTATCGTCGATACCGCTGGCCGTCTGCACATCGACGAAGAGATGATGGGCGAGATCAAGGCCCTGCACGCGGCGATCAAACCGGTCGAAACGCTGTTCGTGGTCGACGCCATGACTGGCCAGGACGCCGCCATCACGGCCAAGGCCTTTGGCGACGCGTTGCCGCTGACCGGTGTGATCCTGACCAAGGTCGACGGTGATGCCCGTGGCGGTGCCGCGCTGTCGGTGCGTGCGATCACTGGCAAGCCGATCAAGTTCATCGGTATGGGCGAGAAGACCGAAGCCCTCGAACCGTTCCACCCGGAGCGTATTGCGTCGCGTATCCTCGGCATGGGCGACGTGCTCAGCCTGATCGAGCAGGCCGAAGCAACCCTCGACAAAGACAAGGCCGACAAACTGGCCAAAAAGCTGAAGAAGGGCAAAGGCTTCGACCTCGAAGACTTCCGCGATCAGCTGCAACAGATGAAGAACATGGGCGGCCTCGGCGGGCTCATGGACAAACTGCCAAACATCGGCGGGGTGAATCTGGCGCAAATGGGCAATGCCCAGGGTGCGGCAGAGAAGCAATTCAAGCAGATGGAAGCCATCATCAACTCCATGACCCCGGCCGAGCGCCGCGACCCTGAGCTGATCAGCGGTTCGCGCAAGCGTCGGATCGCCATGGGTTCCGGCACCCAGGTGCAGGACATCGGGCGCTTGATCAAGCAGCACAAGCAGATGCAGAAGATGATGAAGAAGTTCTCCGCCAAAGGCGGAATGGCCAAAATGATGCGCGGCATGGGCGGTATGTTGCCCGGCGGCGGCATGCCGAAAATGTAAAAGATTCGCGTCGGCAGTCATGTCGGCGCGGCCCCACACGGACGTGGGACCCACAGCAAGCCCGCATTGGCGGGAGCTGACTCGCCGTTGTTCGCAACGGCTCTATAGCAAATCTGGATGGCACACTGACAGGTGCCGGAAAAAGACATTTGCAAAAGTCCGGATATTCCTTAGAATATGCGGCCTTTCGGGCACCTATGCCCGCTGTGCATTTAGATTTGCAGCACCGACTACAGGAACTATGTTCACATGCTAACAATCCGTCTTGCCCTTGGCGGCTCCAAAAAGCGCCCGTTTTACCACTTGACCGTGACCGACAGCCGCAACCCACGCGACGGTTCGCACAAAGAACAAGTTGGTTTCTTCAACCCGATCGCTCGTGGTCAAGAAGTCCGCCTGTCCGTGAACCAAGAGCGCGTAGCCTACTGGCTGAGCGTTGGTGCACAACCTTCTGAGCGTGTTGCTCAGTTGCTGAAGGACGCTTCTAAGGCTGCGGCCTGAGCGATATGAACGCGACGCCAGCAATCGCTGATGATTTGATCGTTATCGGCAAGATTTATTCTATTCATGGCGTTCGCGGCGAAGTGAAGGTCTTTTCCTTTACTGATCCGATTGGAAACCTGTTGGACTACAAAACCTGGACGCTCAAGCGCGAAGGCGATGTACGGCAGGTAGAGCTGGTCAGCGGCCGCGTACAAGGCGGCAAGTTTCTGGTCACAAAGCTCAAAGGTCTCGATGACCGCGAAGAAGCTCGTCTTCTGGCCGGTTTTGAAATCTGCGTGCCGCGTAACCTGTTTCCTGATCTGACCGACGGCGAGTACTACTGGTACCAGCTGGAAGGTCTGAAGGTCATCGACCACCTCGGGCAATTGCTCGGGAAGATCGATCACCTGCTGGAGACTGGCTCGAACGATGTCATGGTGGTCAAGCCTTGCGCTGGCAGCCTGGATGATCGCGAACGCCTGTTGCCCTATACGGAGCAATGCGTGTTGGCCGTCGACCTCGCAGCGGGCGAGATGAAGGTGGATTGGGACGCGGACTTCTAAGCGTGGCTAGCTTGCGCGTCGAAGTGATCAGTTTGTTTCCCGAGATGTTTTCCGCCATCAGCGACTACGGCATCACCAGTCGTGCGGTGAAACAGGGGCTCTTGCAGCTGACCTGTTGGAATCCGCGAGACTACACAACGGATCGACATCACACTGTGGATGATCGCCCATTTGGCGGTGGTCCGGGCATGGTGATGAAGATCAAGCCCCTGGAAGATGCTCTGGTTCAGGCCAAGGCAGCAGCCGGGGAGGCGGCGAAGGTAATTTACCTGTCGCCCCAAGGCCGTCAACTGACTCAGTCGGCGGTACGCGAGTTGGCGAATGAGGAAGCATTAATCCTGATTGCCGGCCGCTATGAAGGCATTGACGAGCGTTTTATTGACGCTCATGTCGATGAAGAGTGGTCGATTGGCGACTATGTACTGTCTGGCGGCGAGCTGCCGGCGATGGTCCTGATCGATGCGGTTACACGACTGCTGCCTGGAGCTTTAGGGCATGCGGACTCCGCCGAGGAAGATTCCTTTACGGATGGTTTGCTGGATTGCCCGCACTACACCCGACCTGAGGTGTATGCGGATCAGCGTGTTCCCGACGTGTTGCTGAGTGGCAATCACGCGCATATCCGGCGTTGGCGTTTACAGCAGTCCCTTGGTAGGACCTTTGAACGACGCGCCGATCTTCTGGAAAGCCGCTCGCTTTCTGGAGAAGAGAAGAAGCTGCTCGAGGAATACATCCGCGAGCGGGACGATAGTTAACAACGTATCGATGGTAGATCCGACGATTTACCTTAGGAGCACAGCATGACTAACAAAATCATCCTTGCACTCGAAGCAGAGCAGATGACCAAAGAGATCCCTACCTTTGCCCCGGGCGACACCATTGTCGTTCAGGTGAAAGTGAAGGAAGGCGACCGTTCGCGTCTGCAAGCGTTCGAAGGCGTAGTAATCGCCAAGCGTAACCGTGGTGTGAACAGTGCTTTCACTGTTCGTAAAATCTCCAACGGTGTTGGCGTAGAGCGTACTTTCCAGACCTACAGCCCGCAAATCGACAGCATGGCTGTCAAGCGTCGCGGTGATGTACGTAAAGCCAAGCTGTACTACCTGCGTGACCTGTCGGGTAAAGCAGCTCGCATCAAGGAAAAACTGGTTTAAGTCCAGCTTCCGATGCAGAAAAAAGCAGCCTACGGGCTGCTTTTTTGTTGCCCGTGATTTATTCCTCTCCCTGAAAGTGCAGTGGTTTCGCGAGCGGTCGTGCTATGAAAGACTGTTCGTTGTTATCTGTCTTGCTTGAGCCTTTATGCCTGCCATTGATCACCCACTGATAGACCAGTTTCTCGACGCCCTGTGGTTGGAGAAGGGCCTGTCCGATAACACCCGTGACGCCTATCGCAGCGACCTGGCCCTGTTCAACGGCTGGTTGCAGGAGAAGGGCCTGGAACTGCTCAACGCCGGGCGCGAGCTGATCCTCGATCATCTGGCCTGGCGCCTCGAGCAAAACTACAAACCCCGGTCTACTGCGCGGTTTCTTTCGGGTGTGCGTGGGTTCTATCGCTATTTGCTGCGTGAAAAGCTGATTGCCGTCGACCCGACATTGCGCGTCGACATGCCGCAACTCGGCCGGCCATTGCCCAAGTCGTTGTCGGAAGCGGACGTGGAAGCCTTGCTCGCCGCGCCGGACCTGAGCGAAGCAATCGGCCAGCGCGATCGCGCCATGCTGGAAGTGCTGTATGCCTGCGGCTTGCGGGTTACCGAGCTGATCAGCCTGACGCTGGAGCAGATCAATCTGCGTCAGGGCGTACTTCGCGTCATGGGCAAGGGCAGCAAGGAGCGACTGGTGCCGATGGGCGAGGAGGCGATTGTCTGGGTCGAGCGCTACCTGCGTGATGCGCGTAGCGAGTTGCTGGGCGGACGGCCCAGCGATGTGCTGTTTCCGAGCCTGCGTGGCGAGCAGATGACCCGCCAGACCTTCTGGCATCGCATCAAGCATCAGGCCAAAGTCGCCGGGATCGGCAAGTCCCTGTCGCCGCATACCTTGCGCCACGCCTTCGCCACGCATTTGCTCAACCATGGCGCCGATTTGCGGGTGGTGCAGATGTTGCTCGGCCATAGCGACCTCTCGACCACCCAGATCTATACCCACGTTGCGCGTGCCCGTTTGCAAGACCTGCACGCCAAACACCACCCACGCGGCTAGCGGAACACCGGTGGTCAAGGGCGCCTTTTGTGGCGAGGGGGCTTGCCCCCGTTGGGTCGCGAAGCGGCCCTAAAACTGAGAGCTACGGTTATTCAGACAAATCGCTGCAGCCGGTTTACGACTGCTGCGCAGCCGAACGGGGGCAAGCCCCCTCGCCACAAGGATTCTGGACTTCAAAATGGGCAAACCTCATCGCAGTTGAGCTTTGCATATAGTCATACATCAGCCACAGTCGGCCACGCGGGCCTTATGTGGTAGGCTTTGCGGGTTTGCACGATGGGCGGTTATGACCCGGTGTTTCAGTACCGGCGTTCTAGCCGACCCATTTGCCCGCCTTCAGGAGTTCTCATGCGTCTGACCCAGATTTTCGCCGCCGCAGCCATTGCGTTGGTCAGCACCTTTGCCATCGCCGATGATGCGGCTGATAAAGCCATTCGTAAAAGCCTGGAAACCCTCCAGCTCGACACCCCGATCGAGTCCATCAGTGCCAGTCCGCTGGCCGGTCTCTATGAAGTCAAACTCAAGGGTAGTCGCGTGCTGTACGCGAGCGCCGACGGCCAGTACATCGTTCAGGGCTATGTGTTCCAGCTCAAGGACGGCAAACCGGTCAACCTGACCGAGAAGGCCGAGCGTCTGGGGATCTCCAAACTGATCAACGGCATTCCGGTGGCTGAAACCGTGGTTTACCCGGCGATTGGCGAAACCAAGACCCACATAACCGTGTTCACCGACACCACCTGCCCGTACTGCCACAAATTGCACGCCGAAGTGCCAGCATTGAACAAAATGGGCATCGAAGTGCGTTATGTTGCTTTCCCACGCCAGGGCCTCGGCTCGCCGGGTGATGAGCAACTGCAAGCCGTGTGGTGCTCTGCTGACAAAAAAGCGGCGATGGACAAAATGGTCGATGGCAAGGAAATCAAGGCTGCCAAGTGCGCCAACCCGGTTTCCAAGCAGTTCGCCCTGGGCCAGTCGATCGGCGTGAACGGTACACCGGCTATCGTTTTGGCCGATGGCCAAGTGATTCCGGGCTACCAGCCAGCACCACAAGTCGCCAAACTGGCACTGGGTGCGAAATAATCCTGCGTCGTCACGGTAAGCCTTTGACGATCATGGAGCGGCGACAGCAGTCGACGTTCCATTAATAGAGAGCCGCACGTGGTGCGGCTGTTTTCCACGGCCGACCTTGAGTCGGCCGTTTTATGGGGAGTTCACAGTGAAACCGGTCAAAGTAGGCATCTGTGGGTTAGGGACCGTCGGTGGCGGTACCTTCAACGTACTTCAGCGCAACGCCGAGGAAATTGCTCGTCGTGCCGGGCGTGGAATCGAAGTGGCACAAATTGCCATGCGCACGCCAAAGCCTCAGTTCCAGACGACCGGTATTGCGATTACCAACGATGTCTTCGAAGTGGCCACGAACCCTGAGATCGACATCGTTATAGAGCTGATGGGCGGCTACACCGTTGCCCGCGAGCTGGTACTCAAAGCCATCGAGAATGGCAAGCATGTGGTCACCGCGAACAAGGCACTGATTGCCGTTCACGGTAATGAAATTTTCGCCAAGGCCCGCGAGAAAGGCGTGATCGTCGCGTTCGAAGCCGCGGTAGCCGGTGGCATTCCGGTGATCAAGGCGATTCGTGAAGGCCTGTCGGCCAACCGCATCAACTGGGTCGCCGGGATCATCAACGGCACTGGCAACTTCATCCTCACCGAAATGCGTGAGAAAGGCCGGACCTTCGAAGACGTGCTCGCCGAGGCGCAAGCCCTGGGTTACGCCGAGGCCGATCCAACCTTCGACGTCGAAGGCATCGACGCGGCGCACAAGCTGACGATCCTGGCATCGATCGCGTTCGGTATCCCGCTGCAATTCGACAAGGCCTACACCGAAGGCATCACCAAGCTGACCACCGCTGACGTGAACTACGCCGAAGCGCTGGGCTATCGCATCAAGCATCTGGGCGTGGCGCGTAGCACCGCTGCCGGCATCGAGTTGCGTGTGCACCCGACGCTGATCCCGGCCGATCGCCTGATCGCCAACGTCAACGGCGTGATGAACGCGGTGATGGTCAACGGCGACGCTGCTGGTTCGACCCTGTTCTACGGGGCGGGTGCCGGTATGGAGCCGACCGCTTCGTCGGTCATCGCCGACCTGGTGGATGTGGTTCGCGCCATGACCTGCGACCCGGAAAACCGCGTACCGCACCTGGCGTTCCAGCCGGATTCGCTGTCGGCTCACCCGATCCTGCCGATCGAAGCCTGCGAAAGCGCTTACTACTTGCGCATCCAGGCCAAGGACCATCCGGGCGTGCTGGCTCAGGTCGCGAGCATCCTGTCGGAGCGTGGTATCAACATCGAATCGATCATGCAAAAGGAAGTCGAAGAACACGACGGCCTGGTGCCGATGATCCTGCTGACCCACCGTGTGCTGGAGCAGCACATGAACGATGCGATCGCCGCCCTAGAGGCCCTGGCGGACGTGGTCGGTCCGGTGGTGCGGATCCGCGTCGAGCACCTGAACTAAGTCGTTATTGTTCACCGGGCTCGTGCGCGAGCCCGGGTTTGCGAACTCTGAATAGTGGAGCCAGTCATGCGTTATATCAGTACCCGCGGCCAGGCACCGGCCCTGAATTTCGAAGACGTGCTGCTGGCAGGTCTGGCCAGTGACGGCGGCCTGTACGTGCCGGAAAACCTGCCACGTTTCACCCAGGAGGAAATTGCTTCCTGGGCCGGCCTGCCGTATCACGAGCTGGCTTTCCGGGTGATGCGCCCGTTTGTTACCGGCAGCATCCCGGATGCCGACTTCAAGAAAATCCTCGAAGAAACGTACGGCGTGTTCTCTCACAGCGCCGTGGCACCGTTGCGTCAGCTGAACAGCAACGAATGGGTGCTGGAACTGTTTCACGGCCCGACCCTGGCGTTCAAGGACTTCGCCCTGCAATTGCTCGGTCGTCTGCTCGACTACGTGCTGGAAAAACGCGGTGAGCGCGTAGTGATTGTCGGCGCCACTTCGGGCGATACCGGTTCGGCCGCCATCGAAGGCTGCAAGCACTGCGAAAACGTCGACATCTTCATCCTGCACCCCCACAACCGCGTGTCCGAAGTGCAGCGTCGGCAGATGACCACCATCTTCGGCGAGAACATCCACAACATCGCCATCGAAGGCAACTTCGATGACTGCCAGGAAATGGTCAAGGCGAGCTTCGCCGACCAGAGCTTCCTCAAAGGCACGCGTCTGGTGGCGGTGAACTCGATCAACTGGGCGCGGATCATGGCCCAGATCGTCTACTACTTCCACGCAGCCCTGCAGTTGGGCGGCCCGGCGCGTTCGGTGTCGTTCTCGGTGCCAACCGGCAACTTCGGCGACATCTTCGCCGGTTACCTGGCACGCAACATGGGCCTGCCGATCAATCAGTTGATCGTCGCCACCAACCGCAACGACATCCTGCACCGCTTCATGAGCGGCAACCAGTACGTCAAGGAAACCCTGCACGCGACACTGTCGCCATCGATGGACATCATGGTCTCGTCGAACTTCGAGCGCCTGCTGTTCGATCTGCACGGTCGCAACGGTGCCGCGATAGCCGGCCTGATGGACACCTTCAAGCAAGGTGGCGGTTTCAGCGTCGAGCAAGAGCGCTGGACCGAAGCGCGCAAGCTTTTCGACTCGCTGGCCGTGGATGATGCGCAAACCTGCGAGACCATCGCTGAAGTTTTCGCACAAACCGGTGAGCTGCTCGATCCGCATACGGCCATCGGCGTCAAGGCTGCGCGTGAGTGCCGTCGTAGCCTGGATATTCCGATGGTGATTCTGGGAACGGCCCATCCGGTCAAATTCCCTGAAGCCGTCGAAAAAGCCGGCGTAGGAAAAGCGCTTGAGCTGCCTGCCCATCTTTCTGATTTGTTTGAGCGAGATGAGCGTTGCACAGTTTTGCCAAACGACCTGAAAGCCGTGCAGGCCTTTGTCAGTCAGCATGGCAACCGCGGCAAGCCACTCTGACCGGAAAACCTGTCACATTTTGAAGCCCGTCTCCTGACGGGCTTTCTCATTTCTGCATGGCACACTTGTCGTCGTTTCGCCCCTCAAGGATGGGTGAGTGGACGTGAAGGAAGTGGGCATGTGGTTTTTTAATGGATTAAAGCCGGCTTTGTGCTGGATGTTTTTATTGAGTGCCATGGGGCTTGGGCATTGTGCATTGGCGGCTCAACTCGGTGCTTTGGACGTAAGGTCTGCCGACAGTCATGACACTCTCAAGCTTGAGGCTCACGAGCTCAAATGGATTGCCGAGCACCGGCGAGTGATTGTCGCGTCGGTGCAGTTCCCGCTGTACTTGTTCAAGGATGAGCACGGTCAATGGAGCGGTCTGAACAACGACATTCTCCAGCGTCTTTCGCGGATGACCGGGCTGGAGTTTGTTCATGAAGAGTCGTTCTCGACCGAACACCTGCTCGGACTGCTGGAAAGTGGCAGGGCGGACATGAACACGACACTGTCGGTGAACGATGAACGCAAAGGCTTTCTGGATTTCAGCCATGCCTTTGGCGGGGCTGGCTGGGTGTTCGTCGGGCGGGCCGGAGCTGCTTCGGTCGATTCGTTAGAGGACCTTTCGGGTAAGGTTCTGGCGCTACCGGCCAGGCATGCGCTGGAGGCCGGCATCCGCCGTGACTATCCGCAGATCGAGCTGCGCTCGGTGAAAACCTACGCCGAGGCACGCGCTTTGGTCGAAAGCGGCGAAGCCGACGTCACCATTGAAAATGAAACGGGCGCCCACCTGTACCCTGCAGGCCGGCTGGCGATCGGCCCCAGTATCGAAGGTATGTGGGAGGCCGACCATCTCGCCCTGCGCAAAGGGCAGCCACAGCTGTTGAGCATTCTCAACAAGGCGCTCGAGGCTTTTCCTCCGGCGGAGTTGCGAGCCATTCGTTCCAAGTGGCTCAGCGGCGTAGTACCCAGTCATCCACCCTCGCCGTGGCAGCGGTTTTACCAGTGGGGTTGCTGGGGAGTATTTTTCGCGAGTCTGTTCGGGCTGATTTCACTGCTGTGGAACCAGCGGCTGAGCATGCAGATCAAGCAGCGACTGAAAGCCGAGCAAGGGCTTGGTGATCAATTGGCGTTCCAGCATGCCTTGATGGATGCCATGCCCGATCCGGTGTTTGTACGGGATCTGGAGGGGCGGTTGATCATGTGCAACAAGAGCTATGAAGAACACTTGTCGACCCGCTTCGACCAGATGCAGGGAAAACGCCTGACAGAGGTCGACGTTTTGCCTGCCTCGACGGCCGAGCTTCTGCACGCGGAAATCATGGATCAACTCAGCAGTCGGAAAAACCGGTTTACCGAGCGCCAACTGACGTTCAACAGTGGTGTAAGGGATGTTTATCAGTGGACGGTGCCGTTTTATAGCGCCGAAGGTTTGCTGCGTGGTGTCGTGGGCGGCTGGACCGATACCCATGGTCGGTAGCGTTATGTGTCTGACTGACGCTGTTAACCTGCTGTTTTTTTCTTGTCATCTTTCCCATGCATGCTCTGAAGACTCAGGGTAAAAGCGACATACCGTCAGTCGAGTTCAGAACTTTCTTCTCGGGCCAGTGGTCATTTACCACGCCCTTGGCACTTTGTTTTCGGACTATTGAATGGTGATCGAGATGGAAAGTATCAGCCTATTGCTGGGTGAGGCATTGAGCCCGTATCAGGTAACACTGACCCCGTCAGGTACCCATGGCGAATGCCTGGTGACATTGCAGAGTACCGCTGGCGCTATCGTGGTCGAGCGTGAGTTCAATCAGGCGCAGTTCACGGATAAACGGTTGCTGACAGATGTTGTCGACGGCTTGCACCGCGACTTGTTGATCGCCGAAGGACGGCTTGAGCCCAGCGTGATTGCGGCTCTGCGCAATGTTGCGCAAGACAAGCATCTGGCTGGCAGAAGCTGATTTGTTTTTTGCGGGAACCTTCGCGCAATCAGGTTAGTCAGACCCTGTATCAACAAGAGCGAGCATTGTGCTCCGGTGCTTGTCGCTTGTTGGGCGGGTCTTTGTAGGCCACGTTTAACCCCGAGTCGTCTCCCCACTTCTCGGGGTTTCTTTTGCCTGGCGTTTGGTCAGGGTGTCTCATTCTGGAAAAACCGTTTGGCGTCTTCCAGATACTCGTTGCGCATTTTCGGGTCGAGCCATTGGGCGTAAAGCTCGACCAGCCTGATCTGCCCCGGTCCGCGCAATATTTTGTTGATGTGAGTGATGGCCTGACGGCCCTGCTCGGTATCCGAGCAAGCAATATGAATCGACTGGTACTTGTCCGTGCCGCGAATCGGGAAGAACTCCAGCTCGTCGAGCGATATGCCTTGCTGTTGCGCCTGATAACGAATTTCCGACCAGTACCCCAGCAGGGCGGTCAAACGACCCAGGCGCTGCATTTGCAGCAGGCTGCCAAGGGCATCGTTACCGTAATGGGCTGCCAGGCTGTTGCTCGGTGCCTGTTGCAGCAGGCGGTCAACGACCTGACCGTAGCTGCGTTCGGCGATCACTCCCAGTTTCTTGTCCTGATGCGCCAGCAATCGCTCCAGATCGACGCTGTTGCCGGTGATGAAGGGCGCAAGCGCTTCGCGGTCCGCATGGCGTATAACAATGCCGTTGCCAGGGACTCGATAGGCCGCGATGGAATAGACGATCCGTTTCTCCCGTTCCGCGCTCCACAGCAGCGAAGGGTCGCAGGTGAAGCTGGGTTCCAGGAGCATTTGCATGCCGCGCGCACGGTTGACCTGAAAGGTTGTGTGTTGGTACTCGGGCATGCTGGCGATCAATTGCGGTAAATACCGGTCGATCACGCCCTGGTATTTTTGCGGCCCGTCGACAATCGTCAGCGGCGGCAGATCGCGCAGCAACCAGATCAACGTGTCCTTGGCTTGAGCGGCCGAGGGGATTGCCAGCAGACATGATAGCGTTGTGCCGAAACCCAGCACACGCAGGTACTGCGCCGCGCATCTGCGAATGGCTGACAACCCTTGCAGTTTAGATAGCCCCATCTGCACGCAGTTGCGCGATCTGTTCCACGTCATAGCCAAGCTCGCTCAACACCTGCACGTTATGTTCACCGAGCTGCGCGCCAACCCATTCGCAAGCGCCCGGTGTTTCCGAGAGTTTCGGCACGATGCCCGGCATCTTGAAGTCTTTTCCATCGGGCAGCTTGGCTTGCAGGAACATTTCCCGGGCAAGAAATTGTGGGTCGCTGAACATGTCTTCGGCGCTGAAGATCCGGCTGGCCGGCACTTCGGCCAGGTTCAACTGCTCGATCACCGCATCCAGCGGCAACGAACTGACCCAGCGATCAATGACCCCATACAGCTCATCGCGACGGCTATCGCGGCCATCGTTGCTGGCAAGCGCTGGATCGTTGGCCAGGTCGTCGCGGCCAATGGTCTGCATGAAGCGCTTGAAGATCGCATCGCCATTGGCGCCGATCTGCACGTGTTTGCCGTCGGCGCTGGTGTGGATGGAGGAGGGCGTGATGCCGGGCATGATGTTGCCGGTGCGCTCGCGGATAAACCCGAACACATCGAATTCCGGGACCATGCTTTCCATCATGGCGAAGATCGCTTCGTACAACGCCACGTCCACCACTTGCCCCTGACCACCGTTGACCTCACGGTGACGCAAGGCCATCAGCGCACCGATCACGCCCCAGAGCGCGGCAATCGAGTCACCGATGGAAATTCCGGTGCGCACCGGCGGTCGATCCTCGAACCCGGTGATGTAACGCAAACCGCCCATGGATTCGCCGACTGCACCGAAGCCCGGTTGATCTTTCATCGGCCCGGTTTGCCCAAAGCCCGACAGACGGACCATCACCAGTTTCGGGTTCAGCGCATGCAGAACGTCCCAACCCAGGCCGAGTTTTTCCAGCACGCCGGGGCGGAAGTTTTCGATCAGGATGTCGGCTTCGCCGAGCAACTGCTTGAGGATTGCCAGGCCGTCGGGGTGCTTGAGGTTCAGCGTCAGGGACTTCTTGTTGCGCGCCTGGACGAACCACCACAGCGAAGTGCCCTCGTAGAGTTTGCGCCACTTGCGCAACGGGTCACCGCCATCCGGAGATTCGATCTTGATCACTTCGGCGCCGAACTCGGCACAAATACGCGAGGCGAAGGGGCCAGCGATCAAAGTACCGAGTTCGATGATTTTCAGGCCGGCAAGTGGTTTGGCAGTGAGCGGCATGGGTAATCCTGTAGGACAAAGACTGAATCAATACAGCGTTTTAGCATAGCCCGAGCCTCATCGCCCACGCTTGATAGCGGTCATGATTCGTTGATTGACCCTGGCATCGGTTAGACTTGCCGCCTTTCCTCGTATCAAGAAGCCCGTTCATGGCCCAGCCGTCCACGACCTACAAGTTTGAACTGAACCTTACCGACCTCGACCGCAGCGTGTACGAGAGCGTCAAGCAGACCATCGCCCGCCACCCTTCGGAAACCGAAGAGCGCATGACCGTGCGGCTGTTGGCCTACGCCCTCTGGTACAACGAGCAGCTGTCCTTTGGCCGTGGTCTGTCGGAAGTGGACGAGCCGGCCCTGTGGGAAAAGAGCCTGGATGACCGCGTTCTGCACTGGATCGAAGTCGGCCAGCCAGATGCCGATCGCCTGACCTGGTGCTCGCGTCGTACCGAACGCACCAGCCTGTTGGCCTACGGCAGCCTGCGCGTTTGGGAAGGCAAAGTGGTGCCAGCAGTCAAAAACCTGAAAAACGTCAACATTGCCGCGGTTCCTCAGGAAGTCCTGGAAACCCTGGCCAAGGACATGCCCCGCGTTATCAAGTGGGACGTGATGATCAGCGAAGGGACGATCTTCGTCACCGACGACCGTGGTCAACACGAAGTCCAGCTGCAATGGTTGGCCGGCGAGCGCGGCTGATTTTTCGCCGCAGGATCGCATCACCCGGTTTTATCCTACGTATTCAAGAGAAGCACCTGTCACCCCATGCGCATCGAACCTCGCCTATTGCCCGACACCCTGCCATTCCTCGGTGATATTCCACCCCTGCTGACCCGTTTATACGCGGCGCGGGGCGTGCAGTCCGAGGCGGAACTGGACAAGAGCCTGGCGCGCTTGATCCCGTATCAACAGCTCAAGGGTATCGAGGCGGCGGTGGACTTGCTGGTGGTGGCGCTGGAGCAGCGTCAGCGGATTCTGATCGTTGGCGACTTCGATGCCGATGGCGCCACTGCGAGCACCGTCGGCCTGTTGGGACTGCGCCTGCTGGGCGCGGCTCACGTCGATTATCTGGTGCCCAACCGCTTCGAGTACGGCTACGGCCTGACTCCGGAAATCGTCGCGGTGGCGTTGCAGCGCGAGCCACAACTGCTGATCACCGTGGACAACGGCATTTCCAGCGTCGAGGGCGTGACGGCGGCGAAAAAGGCCGGGCTCAAGGTTTTGGTCACCGACCACCACTTGCCCGGTGACGAGCTGCCGTTGGCCGATGCCATCGTCAATCCGAACCAACCCGGTTGTGAATTTCCGAGCAAGGCACTGGCCGGGGTCGGGGTGATTTTCTATGTGCTGATGGCGTTGCGTGCACGCTTGCGCAGCCTGGGCTGGTACGAGAGCAGGCCGCAGCCGAACATCGGTGAGTTGCTGGATCTGGTGGCGCTGGGCAGCGTCGCCGACGTGGTGCCACTGGATGCCAACAACCGGATCCTGGTGCATCAGGGCCTGGAGCGGATTCGCGCCGGTCGGGCTCGGCCGGGCATCAAGGCGATTCTAGAGGTGGCCAAGCGTGATCACTCGCGTATCACTTCGACCGACCTGGGGTTCATCCTCGGCCCACGCCTGAACGCGGCGGGGCGTCTGGACGACATGAGCCTGGGCATCGAATGCCTGCTCACCGAAGACGTGGCGCTGGCCCGGGAAATGGCCGCGCAACTGGACGGCATGAATCAGGACCGCAAATCCATCGAGCAGGGCATGCAGCGCGAAGCATTGGCCCAGCTCAAGGACTTGCCGCTGGAGTCGATGCCGTTCGGCTTGTGCCTGTTTGACCCCGAGTGGCACCAGGGTGTCATCGGAATCCTTGCTTCGCGTATGAAAGAGCGTTATTTCCGTCCGACCATCGCCTTTGCCGATGCAGGCGACGGCATGCTCAAGGGCTCGGGGCGTTCCGTGCAGGGCTTTCATATTCGTGACGCCTTGAGTGTGGTGGCGGCGCAACATCCGACACTGATCAGCAAGTACGGTGGTCACGCCATGGCGGCGGGCCTGACGTTACCGGAAGCGAATTTTCCACTGTTCGCCGAGGCCTTCGACGCTGAAGTTCGCCGGCAAATGCGTGAAGAGGACCTGACCGGGCGATTGCTGTCGGACGGCACCCTGGCGGTCGAAGAGTTTCACCTGGAACTGGCCCGCGCCCTGCGCCATGCCGGTCCCTGGGGCCAACACTTCCCTGAGCCGCTGTTTCACGGGGTGTTCCAGTTGGTCGAGCAGCGAGTGGTCGGTGAACGCCACCTCAAGGTGGTGCTGAAAAGCGAATGTGGTTCGGTGAAGCTCGACGGTATTGCGTTTGGCATCGACCGCGACGTCTGGCCGAACCCGACCATTCGCTGGGTCGAACTGGCCTACAAGCTCGACGTCAACGAGTTCCGCGGCCAGGAAACCGTCCAGCTGATGATTGCCCATATCGAACCGCGCTGAACCCGGATCCAGCAGAAATTTCAATGAGGCTTTTGTGGCGAGGGAGCTTGCTCCCGCCGGTCGGTCCGCGCTCGGGCGCAGCAGTCGTAAAACCATTTACCGACATGCGTCAGACAAAACGCATTTAGGGCCGCTCCGCGCCCCAGCGGGAGCAAGCTCCCTCGCCACAGATTTGATGTAGCACTCAGACTATGTGCTTTCATTTCCTGAACCCTCCCTGATCCCTCGATGTCGACTAGGCTCTAATCACTGCTTGATTGGCCTTGTGACGTTTTGTCCATTTTTTACCCGCGGGGGCGGGTGCCGCATCCTTTCCTGTCACTCGTCGACTATTCAAACAGAACCCTGGAGCCTGCCCACTGATTTGAGAGGTGCCCCATGAGTCTGCTGCTTGAACCGTATACTCTTCGTCAATTGACCCTGCTCAACCGCATCGCGGTGTCGCCGATGTGCCAATACTCCAGCGTCGATGGACTGGCCAATGACTGGCACCTGGTCCACCTCGGTAGCCGTGCCGTGGGTGGGGCCGGCCTGATATTTACCGAAGCCACGGCAGTCACCGCCGAGGGGCGGATCACCGCTCAGGACCTGGGCCTGTGGAACGACGAACAGATCGAACCACTGCAACGCATCACCCGCTTTATCACCGCCCAAGGCGCCGTTGCCGGTATTCAACTGGCCCACGCCGGACGCAAGGCCAGCACCCACCGGCCGTGGCTGGGCAAACATGGCAGTGTCAAACCGGCGGATGGCGGCTGGACCCCGGTCGGCCCTTCGCCGATCGCCTTCGACCCTCAACACACCCCCCCCACACCACTGACCGAAGCGCAGATCGCCGAGGTGATTCAGGCGTTTGTCGAGTCGGCCAAGCGTGCGCTGACCGCAGGCTTCAAAGTGGTTGAAGTGCATGCGGCTCACGGCTATCTGCTGCATCAGTTTTTGTCACCGTTGAGCAATCAGCGCCGAGATCAGTACGGCGGGTCTTTCGAAAACCGCATTCGTCTGGTGCTGCAAGTGACCGAGGCGGTGCGTGCGGTCTGGCCTGAAGAGTTGCCATTGTTCGTTCGCGTATCGGCTACCGATTGGGTCGAAGATGGCTGGAACCCGGATGAAACCGTGGAACTGGCGCGGCGCTTGAAAGCGTTGGGGGTCGATCTGATCGACGTGTCATCAGGCGGCACTGCGGCGAATGCGGAGATCCCGACCGGGCCGGGCTATCAGACGCGGTTTGCCGAGCGTGTGCGCAAGGAGTCAGGGATTGCCACTGGCACCGTCGGATTGATTACCGAACCTGCGCAAGCCGAACACATTCTGCGCACCTGTCAGGCCGACATTATCCTGCTGGCTCGCGAACTGTTGCGCGATCCCTATTGGCCACTGCACGCCGACGATGACCTGGGTGGTCGCAAAGCTATCTGGCCGGCGCAGTATCAACGGGCGACAAGCCGCGATCAGCCGATTCATGAGTCGGATTTGCGGGACTGAGTGACGCTACATGATCGTTCCCACGCGGGAGCGTGGGAACGATCAGTCCTTTAAGCAGCAGGCCAATCCGGGTACTTGCGCTTGTCCGGCGCTGGCGGGAAATACTGGTACAGCCAGGTTTCGCTCAACGTTCGGTCATGGGTGCGGATGAACAACCGCAGTTCTACCGGCGCCACGCTGTCATTGGTCGGGACCCAGTCAAAGGTGATTCGATAGCCTTTGATGTCATCCAGCGCCAGCACGTTGAAATCCTTGACCTGACCGCTCGACGCCGTGACCACCGGTTCGATGCCGGTGCCTTCAGGCAAGCGATCCAGTCCGCCGCCGGTAAAGTCGACCGCAAAACGCCGCGCCCAGACTTTCGGATAGTGCTCGCCGGGGGCCCAGCCTTCGACGAAGCCGCCCATGCCCGAACGCGTGGCATTGACCCGCGCCAGCGGCGTGCCTACCGGCGGCAGGGCACTCCAATAGAGCTTGTAGCCGTAGTTCAGCGAGTCGCCTGCGGCCACCGGTTTTTTCGGGGTCCAGAAGGCCACGATGTTGTCCAGGGTTTCGCCTGTGGTAGGAATTTCCAACAGATCGACAGAGCCTTCGCCCCAGGCAGTGGTCGGCTCGACCCACAGGCTCGGGCGCTTGCTGTACCAATCGACGGTGTCCTGATAGCTGTCGAATTCATGGTCGGTCTGCACCAGTCCAAAGCCTTTCGGGTCCGTGTCGGCGAAGGCGTTGAATTGCAGGGTCGCCGGGTTATTCAGCGGGCGGCAGATCCACTCGCCATTGCCACGCCACATCGCCAGCCGATCCGAGTCGTGGATCTGCGGGTGAAGGGTGTCGCACATGCGCCGCTCGTGAGTACCGCAGCTGAACATGCTGGTCATCGGCGCGATGCCGAGTTGCTCGATGGCCGTGCGCGCGTTGACGTGCGCGTCGATGGCCATCACCACCTGATTGGCCTGACAGTCAATGTCAAAGCGGTAGGCACCGGTGGCACTCGGTGAGTCGAGCAGGGCATAGACCACGAAACGGGTGCTGTCCTTGTCCGGGGTTTCGAACCAGAACTTGGTGAAGTCCGGAAATTCTTCGCGCTTCTTCGCGTAGGTGTCGATCGCCAGGCCACGGGCCGACAAACCGTACTGGCCAGTGTTATCCACAGCGCGGAAGTAGCTGGCGCCGAGGAACGACACCACGTCGTGTTTATCCAGCTCCGGGGCCTTGAACAGCTTGAACCCGGCAAAACCCAAGTCACCCTTGAGCTGCGCAGTATCAACGTTGGAGTTCTGGTAATTGAACAGCGAAGGGTGGAAATGCACTTCCCGCGCTTGACGGGTCTTGGGGTCGACGCTGTACATGCGCACCGGTTGCTTAAAGCCCATGCCGACATGGAAGAACTGCACGTCGAGTTGCCCGTTCAGGTCATTCCACAGCGAATGTCTGGCGTCGTACTGAATCGCGTTGAACTGCTGCGGCGTCATGTTCGCCAGCGTCGGCGGCAACACCTGCTTGGTGTCGGCATAACCACTGCTGGCCAGTTGCTTGGCTTGTGCCTGCAACGCCTCGAAGTCGAAGGTCTGGGCCTCGCCATCCGCCGTCCCGGCCCAGGCCCGAGCGGCCAGCAATCCAGTGGCCGAAAGGCCGGTGTAGGCAGCGATGGCCATGGAGGCTTTGAGCAAATTCCTGCGGTGCATAGGACAACCTGTGGTGGACGATCCCGCGGCGTTCCTGGCTGCGTTCTGGATCAAAATGTGTGGTTCGGACAAGCCTTCGGCCAAACGCGTCGGATTCTAAACAGATGCCCAATAAGATAAAGCGTTCGAAATAACTCGAAAATGATTAGTGTGCGCTTCCTGGAAAATTCCCACAGGCCGTGCCAGGGCTGCGTGTTACTCGCAACGCCAGGCGTGCAACTGCATGAGCTGGCCCCCGAGGATATTCAGCTGTCGTTCAAACCGACTTAGTGTTTCAAATAAGCGTTTTCATTTATTTGACTAATTACTCTAAAAACAGCTCGCAAACGTTTTTATTGTCCCTATTCTTAGGCTCATGACCGGCCTTTGCCCTTGAGGCCGGTAAACGTTCAGCAGCAGTCTGGCAGGTGCCGGTCGCTGCTGAAGAAGGAGCAGGGCGATGAGGTATCTGAAGTTTCAGTTCACGTGCAGAGGGACATCGTCCATGGCAAAAGCGCAAGGCATCATCGGGTTTTTGGGGCTTTTTCCAGGCTTGAGCATCTCGCGAAGGTCGCGCCGGCTCAGTTCAGAGGAGGTGAAACTCGTCGAGCAATACCGCGAGTTATCGGAGAGTGACCGCATTGCAATGCGCTATCTGGTGGACGCGATGCGCAGTGTTTCGCGGTTTTGAAGGCTGAGTTGGCCGCAGGAGTTGGATTCGTCCGACTCCTGCATTGCCATGCTCTTACAAACAGCTGATTCCGGGTTGGGGAACCTGACCTTCTTTGGCGTACCAGGTCAGTGGCGTCAGTGCATGTGCATAATCTCGAGTGGCGGCTGCCTGGTAACAGGCCAACGCACGCGGAATGTCAGCCTGACCCCATTTTCCGTCGGCGTAGCCACGGCCCAGGCCGTAGTAGGCCATACCAGAGTCGAACTGTTGGGCTGCCTGCTGCATGATCGTTTCGGATTTACGCGGATCAAGACAAGGCTTTTCGAAAACATCATCACCTTGGTTGCAATAGAAGTCTGACAGCAGGACTTTGGCTTGTGGATCAGATTCTGCGTAGGTCAGTAGCAGCTTTTCAATACGCGCTGGCTCCAGGGCCGGCGACATCCCGGAGTAACCCAGGATAATGGCCCGCGTAGCCCCGGCGGCGGAACCCTGTTCGGCGGCATGCAAGTCAATCTGCTGGGCCAGGACGAAGAAGTACTGGGTCAGTGGAAACTCCTCCCGCGAGCCGTAGCGTTCATAGATCGAGGCTTTGCGTACTTCGCGCTCCAGCGGTGTTTCGTTGGCAGGCACGTGCTCATTGAGCAAGTCTTCGACCGACCACTGTTCAATTTGCACCAGGTTCCAGCAGGTGTTTTTCTCGAATACGAAGGCCTGCAAGACATTGCCCAGTTCGTCGTGGACCGCCAACGTGACTTCATCGACCCAGAAGGTTTTCAAGCCGGCCTTGGCCTGCGCTTGGGGATCGAGCAGTGCCAGGGCATCGGGTTTCAAATCGAATAACTTGCGGCGGATCACGACCGGGTAGGACTTTTCGTCGTAAGCAGGGAGTTGTTCCGTCACCGGCGTGGCAGTGTAGGTTTTTTGCAGCTCGGGGCTGACGGAAAAGGCTTTGACGAAGGTCGGCAAATCCTCGGACGGGCAGGTTGGTTCAACGGCGTTGTTTGCATTCACCCACGTGCACCATAAGCACAGAAGGGTGAGTGGCAGATATTTGAGAAAGGCATGACTGTTCATTGAGGATCCATCGCTCTTAAAAGGGAAGTTACTGACTGTCTTGATCGCAATAGATCACCGAACCCAACGGGCTGTTGAGTGTTTTGATCAAGGTAGACGTCTTGGATGTTACAGGTGCTCATGCCCCAGAATTGCTCTTCCAGGGTCATCGCGATACAGGTGTTGGCAGTGAGTGCCAGCAGGGCAAACAAGCCGAACATGGAAAAAACGGTACGACGGGGCATTCACGCGTCCTTGCGAGGAGAGTCAAAGAGGATGTTGATCCAATCAAGCGCTTGTCAGTACGCAATAGTGTTCATGGATGGTGTTTAAGTCACTCTCAAATTGCTCGGTCAGCACGGCTCTCTGCACGATTTTCCCACTTGGCCTTCAAGGTATTCAAGTCGGTGGGTTTGCCAACGTCAGCATCGGCTATTCCTGCGTTGATCGCTTGCTGACGTATCAAATTCTCTTCCTGCTGCTCCAGTGCCTGGCGCAGATAGTCTTCTGCAAACGCGCTATTGCTTGGGATCATTCCCTCAATCGTTCGGTTCTTGGTGAAGGTTTGATCGCACGAATACCTGTGGCGAGGGGGCTTGTCGGAACGCCGCACGGCCCCGTTGGGCTGCGCAGCGGCCCCAAAACCTGCAATCGGGTTTCGTCCGAGACTCCGCGCTTGCCGGGTTTGCGACCGCTTCGCGCTCGAACGGGGGCAAGCCCCCTCGCCACAAAGAGTGCTCAGCCGCTGACGTGTTTAATCCTTCCCCAAAGCTTAGGTCCGAGGCTACGTTGCCTTGCGTCGCTGCCTACAACTTCACCAGAACTCCCCGGCTTGTACGCTTTGTTGCCCATCTCTATTGTTTCCGGGTCGCTGCTTATTCAGCGGCCGGGCCTGGAAACCCGTGAGCAAAAGGGCGCAACAGCGCGCCACATGACATACTGCGGCGTTTTTTTGTGCTCGCAGTTCTGCGTTATGGCGGCTGTGCGTGGGAGACCTTCGGGTCTGCCGGGTACCTTTTGCCTCGGTTTTCCAGCCCGCGTACAGCTGCCACCCTTTCGCCTGGAAACGAAAACGGCAGCTCCTCAACGCAAAAGGAGCATCACCATGTTCAAAGCCACGCCCAATCCACCCGAAACCGACCCCGTTTCCCCCTACGCCTCCCTCGATTCAAAAGAACTCCACGCCGCCGCGCACCGTGCGCTCGATCATTACCTGGTGTTGCCCGAGACCAAGACATTGTTAGCCGACCGACGCCCCGGCTGCATTTTCGTCATCGCCCCCGACGTCGACTCTGAAACCCTGCTGGCCCATGCCTGCGAGACCCTAGCGTCGGTGAATGTCATGGCCAGCGATCTGGCGTTCGAACTCGAAGGCCCCAAACGCAATACCGCGCTGGCAATTCAGCAGATGATTTCCCTGGCCGAGTTGGCGGTGAATCGGGTGCTGGATCACCTCGACCCACCGGACTCACCAAAGTAGCGGCCATCACACTGATCGTTCCCACGCTCCGCGTGGGAATGCAGCCCGTGACGCTCCGCGTCACTGGACGCGGAGCGTCCCCAGAGGCATTCCCACGCGGGAGCGTGGGAACGATCAAACATTGTCATCGCCAGTATTGGGAGCGCTACGCGCTCCAGCGGGAGCAAGCTCCCTCGCCACAGGTGTTTCGTTGCTACTTGAGATGCACTGCTTATAAAACGCAACGTACCCTCGGCTATACTCCCCTCCATTTGAACCGCCCCGAGGACTGACTGTGAAGAACTGGACGTTGCGCCAACGCATTTTGGCGAGCTTTGCGGTAATTATCGCCATCATGCTGCTGATGGTCATGGTCTCGTTCTCGAGTCTGCTGAAGATTGAATCCAGTGAGGAAACGGTCCAGACGGATGCCGTTCCGGGGCTGTATTACAGCTCGATGATTCGCGGCGCCTGGGTCGACACTTACGTTTTGACCCAACGGATCGTTGGCCTCTCGGAACATCGCGACATGAGTGCCGCTGACCTGGAGCTGTACAAGGGCGCCGAGGCGCACCTGAAAGACGAGATGGGCAACTATCGGAAAACGATCTTCACTGCCGAGGATCGGGCCGATTTCGAAGCGTTCGAGGCTCGTTATCAAACGTACAATCAGACGTTGGCTAAAGTCGTCGGTCTGTATCAGCAAAAACAATACGAACAGGCTCGTCTGGCGCTGGAGCAGGAGTTGACGCCCGCGTGGGTCGATGGCCGCAAGCAGTTGAATGTTGTGATTGATAGCAATCGTGATCAGTCCAATGCCGCTACCGAGGCCATCCGCCAAGCGGTCACAGCAGCAAAAGTCAGCATGGGCGTGTCTTTGCTGGTGGCGGTCATCGCTGCCGGTCTCTGCGGCCTGCTGTTGATGCGCGCGATCATGGCGCCGATGAACCGCATCGTGCAGATCCTCGACATCATGCGCACCGGCGATCTCAGCAGCCGCCTGAACCTGGATCGCAAAGACGAATTCGGTGCGGTGGAAACCGGCTTCAACGACATGATGACCGAGCTGACCTCGCTGGTGTCCCAGGCGCAGCGTTCCTCGGTACAGGTCACGACCTCGGTGACCGAAATCGCCGCCACCTCCAAACAGCAGCAGGCGACCGCCACTGAAACGGCGGCCACCACCACCGAAATCGGCGCCACTTCGCGCGAAATCGCTGCCACCTCGCGGGACCTGGTGCGCACCATGACGGAAGTCTCCACTGCCGCCGATCAGGCCTCGGTGCTGGCCGGTTCCGGTCAGCAGGGCCTGGCGCGGATGGAAGAGACCATGCACTCGGTGATGGGCGCGGCCGACCTGGTCAACGCCAAACTGGCGATCCTCAACGAGAAGGCCGGCAACATCAATCAGGTGGTGGTGACCATCGTCAAGGTCGCGGACCAGACCAACCTGCTGTCATTGAACGCCGCCATCGAGGCCGAGAAGGCCGGTGAGTACGGTCGCGGTTTTGCCGTGGTCGCCACCGAAGTTCGACGTCTGGCAGACCAGACCGCCGTCGCCACCTACGACATCGAGCAGATGGTTCGCGAGATTCAGTCGGCGGTGTCGGCCGGCGTCATGGGCATGGACAAATTCTCTGAAGAAGTCCGCCGTGGCATGTCCGAAGTGCAGCAGGTCGGTGAGCAGCTGTCGCAAATCATCCACCAGGTTCAGGCGCTGGCGCCGCGGGTGTTGATGGTCAACGAGGGCATGCAGGCCCAGGCCACGGGCGCCGAACAGATCAACCATGCGCTGGTGCAGTTGGGCGATGCCAGCAGCCAGACGGTCGAGTCCTTGCGTCAGGCCAGTTCCGCCATCGACGAGCTGAGCCAGGTGGCCGTGGGGCTGCGCAGCGGCGTCTCGCGATTCAAAGTCTGATGAGCGAACTCGTGGCGAAACGCGGCGCAGGCATGGCGCCCAGGCAGTCATTGTTTCTGGTGTTTCGTATCGGCGACGAGCGCTATGCATTGCAAGCCATTGAAGTGGCCGAGGTGCTGCCGCGTCTGCCGCTCAAGCCGATTGCCGGGACACCGTCATGGGTCGCGGGGGTGTTTGCCTATCGCGGCGCGGTGGTGCCGGTGATCGATGTCGGCGAGCTGGCATTCGGTCAGCCGGCCCAGGCGCGCACCAGCACTCGATTGGTGCTGGTGCATTATCAGCCGGATGACGCCACGCCCGGGCAATTGCTCGGGCTGATTCTTGAGCAGGCGACCGATACCCTGCGTTGCAACCCGGCGGACTTCCAGCCCTATGGTCTGGATAACCGTCAGGCGCCGTATTTGGGGCCGGTGCGTGAAGACGCCCAAGGGCTGCTGCAATGGGTGCGTGTCGCAGACTTGCTGGACGCCCAGGTGCGGGCGCTGCTGTTCCCGTCGCCGCCGCTGGACCTGGCGATGCTTGAGGAGCGCCCATGAGCAGCGACCAGCGCTTTTTCGATTTCCTCAAAGAGCGTATCGGCCTGGACGTGAACTCTGTCGGTCCGGCGATCATCGAGCGGGCCGTGCGCCAGCGCATGACCGCGCAGCAGGTGGAAACGGCCGACGAGTACTGGCTGCGGCTGCAAGGCTCGGCAGACGAACAACAGGCATTGATCGAAGGCGTGATCGTCCCGGAAACCTGGTTTTTCCGTTACCCGGAATCCTTTGCCACGCTGGCCAGGCTGGCGCTCAAGCGCCTGGCGGAGATCAAGGGTATGCGTGCGCTGCGGATTCTCAGCCTGCCGTGCTCGACTGGCGAAGAACCGTATTCGATTGCCATGGCGTTATTCGATGGCGGGCTTGCGCCGCACCAGTTCAAGGTCGACGGGGTGGACGTCAGTCCGCTGTCGGTCGAGCGAGCCAAGCGTGCGCTGTACGGCAAGAACTCCTTTCGTGGGCAGCAAACCGATTTCCGCGAGCGCTACTTCAGCATCGAAGACGACGGCTATCGCGTCAGCGACCGGGTACGCGAACAGGTGCGTTTGCAGGTGGGCAACCTGCTGGCCCCGACCTTGCTGGCCAATGAGCCAGCCTACGATTTCGTGTTTTGTCGCAACCTGCTGATCTATTTTGATCAGCCTACCCAGCAGCAGGTTCTGGAAGTGCTCAAACGCCTGACCCACGTGGACGGCGTGCTGTTTATCGGCCCGGCCGAAGGCAGTTTGCTGGGGCGTCTGGGGATGCGTTCGATCGGTATCCCACAATCCTTCGCCTTCAGCCGTCACAGCGAGCCTGAACCCGCACCGCCCCCCGTGTTGAGTGCACCGCCGTTGCCCCTGAGTTTGCCGGTGCGCAGCGTTCCAGCACCCGCGTTGCGCAGCCGACCTTTTGCCGCCGTTGCACCGGCGCCGCGTGCGAGCCTTGAGAAAGCACCGAATACCGATGCGGCCGCGCTGCTGGCAAGCATTGCAACCCTCGCCAACGAAGGTAAAAGCCTCGAAGCGCGGGCCGCCTGTGAGGAGTACCTGCGCAACCATGAGCCGGTGGCGCAGGTGTTTTACTGGCTGGGGCTGCTCAGTGATGTCGCCGGCAACGTGCTGGAAGCCCAGGGCTTTTATCGCAAGGCGCTGTATTTGCAGCCGCAGCATCCCGAAGCACTGATGCACCTGTCGGTGTTACTGGCGTCCCAGGGGGATGCGTCCGGCGCCCGTCGATTGCAGCAACGCGCTGCTCGTAATGAGCGCACCGCTGACAGTGAGCGTAAACGATGACCGGTACTGTTTCGCTGAACGTGACCCATGAAGATGCCCAGGCTATCGACGACTGCTGGAACCGTATCGGTATCCACGGCGACAAGTCCTGCCCGCTGCTGATCGAGCATGTTCACTGTCGCAATTGCGCGGTGTATTCCGCGGCGGCGACACGTTTGCTGGATCGCTACGCCTTGCAGCAGGACGACCGCGCGCAAGTGTCCACTGCCGTTGAAGCGGACGTGGTCACGCGCTCGCTGTTGATGTTCCGCCTCGGCGAAGAATGGCTCGCCCTGGCCACCCGCAGCCTGGTGGAAGTGGCGCCGATGCAGGCGATTCATTCGCTGCCGCATCAGCGTTCGCGAGCGCTGCTGGGGGTGGCGAATGTGCGTGGCGCGCTGGTGGCGTGCCTGTCGCTGGTGGAATTGCTCGGGCTGGAAGCGACCACAGGTGTTGCCTCGGGCGTGCGGATTATGCCGCGCATGTTGATCATTGCTGCTCACGGCGGCCCGGTGGTGGTGCCGGTGGATGAGGTGGACGGGATTCATGCCATTGATGAGCGGATTCTCGACGCCGCGTCCCGGTCAGGCGAGCAGGCCAGCGCCAAATACACCCGTGGCGTATTGCAATTCAGAGGTCGCAGCCTGCGCTGGCTGGATGAAGAGCAGTTGTTGTCCGCCGTGACCCGGAGCCTGACATGACCCCCGATCAAATGCGCGACGCGTCACTGCTGGAACTCTTCAGTCTTGAAGCCGAGGCCCAGACCCAGGTGCTCAGCGCCGGGTTGCTGGCGCTGGAGCGTGACCCGACCCAGGCCGATCAGCTGGAAGCCTGCATGCGCGCCGCGCATTCGCTCAAGGGCGCGGCGCGGATCGTCGGTGTGGATGCTGGAGTCAGCGTTTCTCATGTGATGGAAGATTGCCTGGTCAGCGCGCAGGAGGGTCGACTTTTTCTGCGCCCCGAACACATTGATGCGCTGCTGCAAGGCACGGACTTGCTGATGCGCATCGCCACGCCAGGCAGTGCCAACGTGGGGTCAGGCGACATCGAAGCCTACGTGGCGCTGATGGGGTGTTTGCTCGATCCCCTGGCGGTTGCAGCACCTGCCGTGGCTCAGCCCTCATTGCCGCCCGAGCCAGCGGCACCGCAAGTCGAGCCGCCGGACCTGGTGTCGGAACTCGAGTCGTCGCTGGCGGCCTCGGTCGAGGCGTCGCGTAAAGCCAAGCGCGTCACCGAAGGCGGCGAGCGGGTGTTGCGGGTGACCGCCGAGCGCTTGAACAGTCTGCTCGATCTGTCGAGCAAGTCGCTGGTGGAAACCCTGCGTCTCAAGCCTTACCTGGCAACAATGCAGCGTCTCAAACGCACGCAGAGCAACAGTCTGCGCGCCCTGGAAAACCTCAACGTTCACCTCAAAGAGCAAGACCTGGGCCTTGAAGCCCTGGAGGCGCTCGGCGATGCGCGGCGGCTGTTGGCCGAGTCGCAGCAGTTGCTGGCTGAGAAAACCGCTGAGCTTGATGAGTTTGCCTGGCAGGCGAGTCAGCGCGCTCAGGTGCTGTATGACACGGCGCTGGCCTGTCGCATGCGGCCGTTTGCCGATGTGCTGACCGGGCAGGCGCGGATGGTTCGCGATCTGGGACGTAGTCTGGGCAAGCAAGTGCGGCTGGAAATCGAGGGTGAAAAGACCCAGGTCGACCGCGACGTGCTGGAGAAACTCGAAGCGCCGCTGACCCATTTGTTGCGCAATGCGGTAGACCACGGCATCGAAACACCCGAGCAACGCCTGCTGGCCGGCAAGCCTGCCGAAGGGCTGATTCGCTTGCGCGCGTCCAACCAGGCCGGGCTGCTGTTGCTGGAATTGAGCGACGATGGCCATGGCGTGGACCTGGAACAAGTGCGCGCCAGTATCGTCGAACGTCAACTGTCACCGGCCGAGACCGCGGCGCAGCTCAGCGAAGAAGAGCTGCTGACATTCCTCTTCCTGCCGGGCTTCAGCCTGCGCGACAAGGTTACCGAGGTGTCCGGTCGTGGCGTAGGCCTGGATGCGGTTCAGCACATGGTCCGCCAGTTACGCGGCGCCGTGGTGCTGGAGCAGAAGGCCGGCGAGGGCAGTCGTTTCCAGCTTGAGGTGCCGTTGACGTTGTCGGTGGTGCGCAGTCTGGTGGTGGAAGTAGGCGAGGAGGCGTATGCCTTTCCACTGGCGCACATCGAGCGCATGTGCGATTTGGCGTCGGACGACATCGTCCAGGTGGAAGGTCGTCAGCACTTCTGGCACGAAGGTCGACACGTTGGCCTCGTCGCGGCCAGCCAGTTGCTCAACCGCCCGGCGAGTCAGAACAGCCCGGCGACCCTTAAAGTCGTGGTTATCCGTGACCGCGACACGGTGTATGGCGTGGCCGTCGAGCGTTTTATCGGCGAGCGCACGTTGGTGGTGCTGCCGCTGGATGAGCGGCTGGGCAAGGTCCAGGACATTTCTGCCGGGGCCTTGCTCGATGACGGGTCGGTGGTGTTGATCGTCGACGTCGAAGACCTGCTCCGTTCGGTGGACAAACTGCTCAATACCGGTCGCCTGGAACGGATCGCCCGGCACAGCCAACAGGCCGCCATCGTTGCGCGCAAACGTATTCTGGTGGTCGATGACTCGCTGACGGTTCGAGAGTTGCAACGCAAGCTGCTGCTCAATCGGGGTTATGACGTGGCCGTTGCGGTTGATGGCATGGACGGCTGGAACGCGCTGCGTGCCGAGGATTTCGACCTGCTGATTACCGACATTGATATGCCGCGCATGGACGGGATCGAACTGGTTTCGTTGTTGCGCCGTGACAATCGGCTGCAATCGCTGCCGGTGATGGTGGTGTCCTACAAGGATCGTGAAGAAGACCGTCGTCGTGGACTGGACGCTGGAGCCGACTACTATCTAGCCAAGGCCAGCTTTCATGACGATGCGCTGCTCGATGCAGTGGTTGAGCTCATAGGAGGAGCGCGGACATGAAGATCGCTATCGTCAACGATATGCCCATGGCCGTGGAGGCCCTGCGTCGAGCCTTGGCGTTCGAGCCGGCGCATGAGGTGGTCTGGGTTGCCAGAAACGGCGCCGAGGCGGTGCAACGTTGCGCCGAGTTCACCCCGGACCTGATCCTGATGGACCTGATCATGCCGGTCATGGATGGCGTCGAAGCCACGCGCCGGATCATGGCCGAGACCCCATGCGCTATCGTCATTGTCACGGTGGACCGGCAGCAGAATGTCCATCGGGTGTTCGAGGCCATGGGCCACGGCGCGCTGGATGTGGTCGATACCCCGGCCCTCGGCGCGGGCGATCCGAAAGAAGCCGCAGCGCCACTGCTGCGCAAGATCATGAATATCGGCTGGCTGATCGGCGAACGCGGTAACCGCGTGCAATCAGCGCCGGCCCTTCCTCGTATTTTCGGGCAACGCCAGAGCCTGGTGGCCATCGGTTCTTCTGCCGGCGGGCCGGCGGCGCTGGAAGTCTTGCTCAAGGGCCTGCCGCGTGATTTTGCGCCGGCCATCGTGCTGGTTCAGCACGTTGACCAGGTGTTCGCGGCCGGTATGGCTGAATGGCTCGGCAGCGCCAGCGGTCTGGACGTGCGCCTGGCTCAGGAAGGCGAGCCGCCGCAAAGCGGGACGGTGTTGCTGGCGGGCACCAATCACCACATTCGTTTATTGAAGAACGGTACGCTGGCCTACACCGCCGAGCCGGTCAACGAGATCTATCGCCCCTCGATCGACGTTTTTTTTGAAAGCGTGGCCACTTACTGGAACGGTGATGCAGTCGGTGTACTGCTGACTGGCATGGGGCGCGATGGTGCTCAGGGACTTAAATCGATGCGCCAACAAGGCTACTTGACCATTGCTCAGGATCAGCGCAGCAGTGCGGTATATGGCATGCCGAAAGCGGCCGCCGCCCTCGACGCCGCTGTAGAAATTCACCCGTTGGACAAGATAGCGCCACGATTGCTGGAGATCTTTGCAAAATGACTCATCATTGCAGCTGTACTTGCCTTATTCAGGTGCCCGCACATGGATGATTTACAGCTCGACGCCTTTAAAACCGATGAAAACGCCGCGATGGTCCTGCTAGTCGACGACCAGGCAATGATCGGCGAAGCCGTACGCCGCGGGCTGGCGAACGAGGAGAACATCGACTTCCATTTCTGCGCGGATCCGCACCAGGCCATCGCCCAGGCGATTCGCATCAAACCGACAGTGATCCTGCAGGACCTGGTCATGCCGGGTCTGGACGGCCTGTCGCTGGTGCGCGAATACCGCAACCACCCGGCGACCAAGGACATTCCGATCATTGTGCTGTCGACCAAGGAAGACCCACTGATCAAGAGCGCGGCGTTTGCTGCGGGAGCCAACGATTACCTGGTGAAGCTGCCGGACAACATCGAACTGGTCGCGCGCATTCGTTATCACTCGCGCTCCTACATGACCCTGATCCAGCGCGACGCGGCCTACCGGGCGCTGCGGGTCAGTCAACAACAGCTGCTCGACACCAACCTGGTGCTGCAACGCCTGATGAACTCCGACGGCCTGACCGGGCTGTCGAATCGCCGCCATTTCGATGAATACCTCGAGCTGGAATGGCGTCGGGCCATGCGTGACCAGGCGCAACTGTCGTTGTTGATGATCGATGTCGACCACTTCAAGTTGTACAACGACAACTTCGGCCATCTGGAGGGCGACGAAGCCCTGCGCAAAGTCGCCACGGCGATCCGCGACGCCAGCAGCCGGCCTTCCGATCTGCCGGCGCGCTATGGTGGTGAAGAGTTCGTCCTGGTATTGCCCAATACCTCGCCGGGCGGGGCACGCCTGGTCGCTGAAAAACTCCGGCAGACCGTGGCCGGAATGAACATCCCGCATGTTGTTCCGGCCGAAGGTGCGAGCCTGACCATCAGCATTGGCCTCTCCACCATCACCCCGCAGCCGGGCAGTGATTACCGTCAATTGATCTCGGCGGCGGACAAGGGGTTGTACCTGGCGAAGAACAATGGGCGTAATCAGGTCGGCATCGAATGAACCAGCACGTTCATTCGCCGTTAAAGCCGCCAGGCGGGCTGCCGTGACAGCGTGATTACGTTATACTCGCCGGCTTTCAAAAGTTCGCCAACGAGTGCTGCCCGCCATGGAAATCAACCCGATCCTTAACAGTATCAAGGACCTGTCCGAGCGCTCCGAAACTATTCGGGGGTATCTTTGACTACGATCAAAAGCATGAGCGTCTGACCGAAGTCAATCGCGAGCTTGAAGATCCGAATGTCTGGAACAACCCGTCGTACGCTCAGGAACTGGGCCGCGAGCGGTCTCTGCTGGCGCAGATCGTCGAAACCCTCGACCAGATGCACAGCGGCCTTGCCGACGCCAAAGACCTGCTGCTGATGTCCGCAGAGGAAGAAGACCAGGCCGCCGTCGATGACGTCGCTGCCGAAGTCGAGCGTCTGCGCGAGGCCCTGGAAAAACTCGAATTCCGTCGCATGTTCAGCGGTGAAATGGACGCCAACAACGCCTACCTGGACATCCAGGCCGGCTCCGGCGGTACCGAGGCCCAGGACTGGGCCAACATCCTGCTGCGCATGTACCTGCGTTGGGCGGACAAACGCGGTTTCGACGCGACCATCATGGAACTCTCCGCCGGTGAAGTCGCCGGGATCAAGGGCGCGACCGTGCACATCAAGGGTGAATACGCCTTTGGCTGGCTGCGGACCGAGATCGGCGTGCACCGTCTGGTGCGCAAGAGCCCGTACGACTCCGGTAACCGTCGCCATACCTCGTTCTCGGCCGTGTTCGTGTCGCCGGAAATCGATGACAACATCGAAATCGACATCAACCCGTCGGACCTGCGCATCGACACCTACCGCTCCTCGGGCGCCGGTGGTCAGCACGTAAACACCACCGACTCGGCCGTACGTATCACCCACGTACCGACCAACACCGTGGTCAGCTGCCAGAACGAACGTTCCCAGCACGCCAACAAAGACACCGCGATGAAAATGTTGCGGGCGCGCTTGTACGAGCAGGAAGTGCAGAAACGCAACGCTGCTTCCCAAGCCCTGGAAGACACCAAGTCGGACATCGGCTGGGGTCACCAGATTCGCTCGTATGTGCTCGACCAGTCGCGAATCAAGGATTTGCGTACTAACGTCGAACGCAGCGACTGCGACAAGGTGCTCGACGGCGACATCGACGAATACCTGGTGGCGAGCCTGAAACAAGGGCTGTAAACCGCCAGTCAAGACCTTAAGTCCCCTGTCATCGGCGGGGGCAACGAACCTGTGATGGAAAATTTAAAGACATGAGCGACCTAGAACTCGATCCGCAAGCCCTGCAACAGGAAGAAAACTCCCTGATCGCCCTGCGCAAGGAAAAGCTTGCTGCCGAGCGCGCCAAGGGCCAGGCCTTCCCGAATGACTTCCGCCGCGACGCCTACTGCGAAGACTTGCAGAAGCAGTACGCTTCCAAGACTAAGGAAGAGCTGGCAGAGGCTGCGATCCCGGTCAAGGTTGCCGGCCGTCTCATGCTCAACCGTGGCTCGTTCATGGTGATCCAGGACATGTCCGGGCGCATTCAGGTTTACGTCAACCGTAAAACCCTGTCCGAAGAAACCCTGGCCGCCGTGAAAACCTGGGACCTGGGCGACATCATCGCCGCCGAAGGCACCCTGGCCCGTTCCGGCAAGGGCGACCTGTACGTTGAAATGACCAACGTACGTCTGCTGACCAAATCCCTGCGCCCGTTGCCGGACAAGCACCATGGCCTGTCCGACACCGAGCAGCGCTATCGCCAGCGTTACGTTGACCTGATCGTCAACGAAGACGTGCGCCAGACCTTCCGCGTGCGTTCGCAAGTGATTGCGCACATTCGCAGCTTCCTGATGAAGCGCGACTTCCTGGAAGTCGAAACGCCGATGCTGCAAACCATCCCGGGCGGTGCGGCGGCCAAGCCGTTCGAGACTCACCACAATGCGCTGGATATGCAGATGTTCTTGCGTATCGCGCCGGAGCTGTACCTCAAGCGTCTGGTGGTAGGTGGTTTCGAGAAAGTGTTCGAGATCAACCGCAACTTCCGTAACGAAGGTGTTTCGACTCGTCACAACCCTGAATTCACCATGTTGGAGTTCTACCAGGCCCACGCCGACTACGAAGACAACATGGACCTGACCGAAGAACTGTTCCGTGAACTGGCGCAACTGGTTCTGGGCAGCACCGACGTGCCGTACGGCGACAAGGTGTTCCACTTCGGCGAACCGTTCGTGCGTCTCTCGGTGTTCGACTCGATCCTCAAGTACAACCCCGAGCTGACCGCTGACGACCTGACTGACATCGACAAGGCTCGCGCCATCGCCAAGAAGGCTGGCGCCAAAGTGTTGGGCTTCGAAGGTCTGGGCAAGCTTCAGGTAATGATTTTCGAAGAGCTGGTCGAGCACAAGCTGGAGCAACCGCACTTCATCACCCAGTACCCGTTCGAAGTATCGCCGCTGGCCCGCCGCAACGACGAGAACCCGAACGTCACCGACCGTTTCGAGTTGTTCATTGGTGGCCGCGAAATCGCCAACGCCTACTCCGAGTTGAACGACGCGGAAGACCAGGCCGAGCGCTTCATGGCTCAGGTGGCCGACAAGGACGCCGGTGACGACGAAGCCATGCACTACGATGCTGACTTCGTACGCGCGCTGGAGTACGGCATGCCGCCGACCGCCGGTGAAGGTATCGGTATCGACCGACTGGTGATGCTGCTGACCAACTCACCGTCGATTCGCGATGTGATCCTGTTCCCGCACATGCGGCCGCAAGCGTAAATGTTTCAATTAAAAAGCCGCCTATAACAGGCGGCTTTTTATTGCCTGTCTGGTACAAACGTATCAATTGGTTACTTTTGACGTTAGAGAGGAATATCTGTCGTGAATCGTGCATTGGCTCAAGAAGGAGCAGCTGGCATCGCCACTGCAGTTGCTGAAAGCGTTCAGTATCAGGGACGGAAAGCCAGCCGACAGGGCAGTGAGCAGCGTCGACAGGAAATTCTCGATGCAGCGATGCGCATCGTCGTACGCGACGGTGTTCGTGCGGTACGTCACCGCGCCGTGGCCGCCGAAGCGGGTGTGCCGCTGTCGGCGACCACTTACTATTTCAAGGATATCGATGACCTGCTCACCGATACATTCGCTCAATACGTCGAACGTAGCGCCGCCTACATGGCCAGGTTGTGGGCCAATAACGAAGGCTTGTTACGCGAGATGGTCATCAGCGGCGACGGCAGCCCCGAGTGCCGCTCACAGTTGGCTGACGACATCGCACGGCTGATGGCGGACTATGTTCACCGGCAATTGATCAACCGCCGAGAGCACCTGATGGCCGAGCAGGCTTTCCGCCAGGAAGCGTTGCTCAACCCGCGCCTGGCGCTGCTGGTGCGCTCGCATCAGCAAATTCTCTTGCAGGGCACTTGCCAGCTTTTCCAGGTATTGGGTTCGCGAGAGCCGCAGCAGGATGCCAAAGTGTTGACGGCGATTATCGGCCGGATGGAATATCAGGGCCTGCTCAACGACGCAGAGCCCGAGGCCGAACAAGAGATGCTCGGCATTCTGACGCGATATATGCACCTGGTGCTGGCGTCGGCCTGACCCTGTGGGAACGAGCCTGCTCGCGATAGATCGTTCCCACGCTCTGCGTGGGAATGCCGCCATGGACGCTCCGCGTCCGCTTCGGCTGTGACGCAGAGCGTCACGGGATGCATTCCCACGCAGAGCGTGGGAACGATCAAATCCTGTGGGAACGATCAAAACACGCAACGCGCAATGGTTATCAACGGGAGCAACCGGTGGACGAATACCAGCAGACGATACGCACCTTGTCCGATCGCATAGTGCTGGCGCAGACGCCGATTCGGGTACTCGATGCGGTCAAGTGGGACGACAACATCCGCAAGGGTTTCCTCAAGGCCAAAGGCAAGGAAATGCCGGCGGTGGATCGCGACTACTACCTCAACCGGCCACTGTCCTTTGACTCCAGCAAAGTGAAGCTGGAATTCCAGAACATCGAGCGCGACATCACCCGTCAGCTCGGCCAGTTCAACCCGGTCGGGCAGATCATGCGTCGCATGTGCAAGGAATACCGCATGGTGGTGCGGATGCTCGAGGCGCGTGGCACCGAAGATTTCGGGTTGATCTCCCAGGAGCTTTACGGCGCCGCGTCCGATGCATTCCACGCCGGTGACCCGACGCTGGCCGACCTTGGCCTGATGATGTCCGACTACCTGAACAACATCGATGGCCGGGGCGACCTCAAGGACGAACCGAAGATCCTCACCGCCAAGGAAGCCGTGCACTTGCTGCAAACCCGTTTGAACAAGGTCTTTGGCGAAGCCGAGGAAACCATTCGGGTGTTCGAGTCCGACGGTATTGTCGCGGATGCGGCGGCTGGTGCCGACTACATCAAGATCCGCGCTGACGCGATGTTCAACGAACGTGACGTACGTGCCCTGGAAGTCCATGAAGGGCTGGTGCATGTCGGCACCACGCTTAACGGTCTGAACCAGCCGATCTGCACCTTCCTCTCCAAAGGTCCACCGTCGTCGACTGTGACCCAGGAGGGACTGGCGATCCTGATGGAAATCATCACCTTTGCGTCCTACCCGAGTCGCTTGCGCAAACTGACCAACCGTACCCGGGCGATTCACATGGCCGAGGAGGGCGCGGACTTCTTGCAGATCTTCGAGTTCTTCCGCGCTCAAGGCTTCGAGATGGCTGAAAGCTATAGCAATGCCAGCCGGGTTTTCCGTGGTTCGATACCCAATGGCCTGCCATTCACCAAGGACTTGTCCTACCTCAAGGGCTTTATCATGGTTTACAACTACATTCAGTTGGCCGTGCGTAAAGGCAAGCTTGAGCAGATCCCTTTGCTGTTTTGCGGCAAGACCACCCTGGAAGACATGCGCACCCTGCGTCAGTTGGTGGATGAAGGCCTGGTGGAACCACCCAAGTACCTGCCGGACCAGTTCCGTGACATGAACGCCTTGTCGGCCTGGATGTGTTTCTCCAACTTCCTCAACCACCTGAGCCTGGACCGGATCGAAGCGGATTATTCGAACATTTTGTAATGCCGTCGAAAGATCTTCTAAGCAAAAGCCCCTGAATCGTGAGATTCAGGGGCTTTTGTTGAGCCGGATTACCGATCAGGCCGCTTCGATCTTGCGGCGGTTCTGCTCGAGCTTGTTCAGGTACAGCTGCACGTTCTCTTGCTCTGCCTGGGTGGTGAACAAACCCAGTTTGCTGCGACGCCAGAGAATGTCGTGAGCACTGGTGGCCCATTCTTCGCTGCACAGGTAATCGACTTCGCGGGTGTAGAGACCGCCACCGAGGTGTTCGCCCATGTCCTTCAGGCTCTGTACACCTTCAAGCAGGCACCAGGTGCGGCTGCCATAGGTGGTGGCCCAGCGTCGGGCAATTGCCGTCGGCAGCCAGTCGAACTTGTCGCGAATCAACGCGCTCAAGGCCTGTGGCGTGGTCATGTCTTCGCCGCCCGGCAGGGTCGCTTGCGCGGTCCAGCTCGGCTTCATTTCCTTGAAGTACGGTGCCAGCTGCGCCATGGCCGACTCGGCCAGTTTGCGGTAGGTGGTCAGTTTGCCACCGAACACCGACAGCAGCGGTGCTTCTTCTGCGCTGCCAGACAGCGCCAGGGTGTAATCGCGGGTCACGGCTGAAGGATTGTCGGATTCGTCGTTGCACAGCGGACGAACGCCGGAATAGGTGTGCAGGATGTCGCTGCGGCTGATTTGTTTCTTGAAGTGCGCGTTGACCACTTTCAGCAGGTAATCGGTCTCGCCTTCGGTGATGGCGACTTTCGCTGGATCGCCGGTGTACTCACGGTCCGTGGTACCAATCAGGGTGAATTGATTGAGGTATGGGATGGTGAACACGATGCGTTGGTCTTCGTTCTGCAAGATATGCGCGTGTTCGCCTTCGTACAGCTTCGGCACGATCAGGTGGCTACCCTGAATCAGACGGATGCCGTAAGGCGATTCCATCTTCAGGTCATCACGAATGAACTTGGCGACCCATGGACCGGCGGCATTCACCAGCGCCTTGGCGCGGATCGAGAACAGGCGGCCATCGGTGCGTTCCAGGTTCAGTTCCCACAGGCCTTTGCTGCGACGGGCGCTGACACAGCGGGTCTGGGTGTGAACGTGGGCGCCTTTTTCGCGGGCAGTCATGGCATTGAGCACCACCAGACGGGCGTCGTCGACCCAGCAATCGGAGTATTCGAAGCCTTTGGTGATTTCGCTTTTCAGCGCGCTGTCGGCACCGAACTTCAGGCTTTTGGAGCCGGCGAGTTTTTCCCGCTTGCCAAGATGGTCATAAAGGAACAGGCCTGCACGGATCATCCACGCCGGGCGCAGGTGCGGACGGTGTGGCAACACGAAGCGCATTGGCTTGACGATGTGCGGGGCCTTGGCCAACAGCACTTCACGCTCGGCCAAGGCCTCGCGCACGAGGCGGAATTCGTAGTGTTCGAGGTAGCGCAGGCCGCCGTGGATCAGCTTGCTGCTGGCGGACGAGGTATGACTGGCCAGATCGTCCTTTTCGCAAAGGAACACCGAAAGACCGCGACCGGCGGCATCCGCTGCAATCCCCACACCGTTTATCCCACCACCAATGACGGCGATATCGTAGACCTCGGCAAGAGGGGGCATAGGTAAGGTTGAAGTGGGCATCGGCTGGCCTCGGGGTACTTTCTATATTTGAATTCGAACATTAATGTTCATTTGCGAAAATAGTAGCGCATAAATCCAGGCGCAACCAGTCGGCTTCGATTGAAAATTCTGATCGAAGAGAGGGGAAAGGAAAATTTTCGAACATTTAGCAAGCGTGTGTCGCTTTTGTGGCGAGGGAGCTTGCTCCCGCTGGGGCGCACAGCGGCCCTAAAGCCTGAATCTGCGATTTGTCAGGCGCACCGCATCAAGCAATTTACGACTGCTGCGCCCGAGCGCGGACCGACCGGCGGGAGCAAGCTCCCTCGCCACGGGGGAGCTTGCTCTTGAGATAGGGGTTTAAACGACTTCCAGCCGAATCTTGTGCTGGCTCAGCAGTTGCGCCAATGCCGGAACCGGCGCGTGGTCGGTCACCAGGCAGTCGATCAGGCTGATCGGTCCCAGGCGGACCATGGCGTTGCGGCCGAACTTGCTGGAGTCTGCTGCCAGCAGGACTTGCCGGGCGTTGGCGATGATCGCCTGGGAGACCCGTACTTCCTGGTAGTCAAAGTCGAGCAGGCTGCCGTCTTCATCGATACCGCTGATACCGACCAGTGCAAAGTCGACCTTGAACTGGTTGATGAAGTCGACGCAGGCCTGACCGACTACGCCGCCATCACGGCGCACGTTGCCACCGGCCAGCAGGACTTCGAAGTCATCCTTGGCGCTGAGGATCGAGGCGACGTGCAGGTTATTGGTGATCACCTTGAGATGGCTGTGATTGAGCAGCGCCCGGGCAATGGATTCGGTGGTGGTACCGATATTGATGAACAGCGAGGCGTGATCGGGGATTTGTGCGGCGATAGCTTCGGCGATACGCTGTTTCTCATCGCGCATCTGATCGGCACGCATGGCGTAGGCGGTGTTTTCGACACTTGAATCGTAAGCGGCGCCGCCATGATAGCGACGCAGCAAATTCACTTCCGCCAATTGATTGATATCGCGGCGGATGGTCTGCGGTGTAACCACAAATAGTTGAGCCATTTCCTCGATGCTGACGTAGCCGCGTTCGCGGACCAGTTCGAGGATTTGCTGCTGACGGGGAGGCAGATTCATAGGGCTTCCTTTGGGCTGCCGTGCAAAATTTGCCCATGATGCCGTACGAATCACCTCCCTACCAGTTACATACCGATACGAATCCGCTACTTGGCCTATTCAGCGCCTTCGTGCGGTTCCCAGTCGCGGGTGCGGCTGACGGCTTTTTTCCAGCCGGCGTAGAGTTTTTCCTTCGTGGTTTCGTCCAGTTGCGGGTCGAACTCGCGCTCGATCACCGCCTTGCCGCGCAGTTCGTCCAGGCTGCCCCAGAAACCGCAGGCCAGGCCGGCCAGGTAGGCGGCACCGAGTGCAGTGGTTTCACGCATTTGCGGGCGCTCGACCTTGGTGCCGAGGATGTCCGCCTGGAATTGCATCAGGAAGTTGTTCGCAACCGCACCGCCGTCTACGCGCAGAGCCTTGAGACGTTCGCCTGAGTCGTGTTGCATGGCATCGAGTACGTCGCGGGTCTGGTAGGCAATCGACTCCAGTGCTGCGCGAATGATGTGATCGACGCGTACGCCACGAGTCAGGCCGAACAGTGCGCCGCGGGCATACGGGTCCCAGTACGGAGCGCCGAGGCCGGTGAAGGCGGGTACCAGGTACACGCCGTTGCTGTCCTTGACCTTGTTGGCGAAGTATTCGGTGTCGTGAGCGTCGTTGATGATCTTCAGCTCGTCGCGCAGCCACTGAACGGTGGAGCCGCCGTTGAACACTGCGCCTTCCAGTGCATAGGCCACTTCGCCGCGTGGGCCGCAGGCGATGGTGGTGAGCATGCCGTGCCGGGATTTAACCGCCTTGTCGCCGGTGTTCATCAGCAGGAAGCAGCCGGTGCCGTAGGTGTTTTTCGCCTGGCCCGGTTCAACGCACATCTGGCCGAATAGCGCGGCCTGTTGGTCGCCGGCAATACCGCCGATGGCGATGCCGCTCTTGGTGTGGCCATAGATTTCCGATGACGACTTGACCTCCGGGAGCATCTCGCGCGGGATGTCCAGCACTTCGAGCATCTTCGCGTCCCACTCCAGGGTGTGGATGTTGAAGAGCATGGTGCGCGAGGCGTTGGTGTAGTCGGTGACGTGGGTCTTGCCGCCGGTAAATTTCCAGATCAGCCAGCTGTCGACGGTGCCGAACAGCAGCTCGCCTTTGCGTGCGCGTTCGCGGCTGCCTTCGACGTTGTCGAGGATCCACTTGAGTTTGGTGCCGGAGAAGTACGGGTCGGTGACCAGGCCAGTGGTTTCGCTGATGTACTGCTCGTGGCCGTCGCGCTTGAGTTGCTGGCAGATCTCGGTGCTGCGGCGGCACTGCCAGACGATTGCGTTGTAGATCGGCCGGCCAGTGGTCTTGTCCCAGACCACAGTGGTTTCACGCTGGTTGGTGATGCCGATGGCCGCTACCTGATCGTGATGCAGGCCGGCTTGCGCCAGGGCTTCGACCATTACGGCGCTTTGGGTAGCGAAGATTTCCATCGGGTCGTGTTCGACCCAGCCGGCCTGCGGGTAATGCTGGGCGAATTCACGTTGCGCAGTGCAGACCACGTTGGCGTCACGGTCGAAAATGATCGCCCGGGAGCTGGTCGTACCCTGATCGAGGGCAATGATGTAGTTCTTATTCTGAATGTCGGTCATGTCGATTGCCTTGGACGAAATAAAGGAGTGGGTTGGGGCGCGTGATCAATGGTGGGCAGGATCACGCGCCGCCGCTTTCAGGAGATTCGTGCTTTGCCGTCAATGGCGGGTTCTGCATCCTTTGTAGCAGGTATGGCGATCGGTAGATGACGGGCAATCAGCCCGCGATAGGCCGCAGCGCCGAGGCAGGCACCCAGGATCGGTGCAAAAATCGGAATCAGGAAGTACGGAATATCACGGCCGCCAGTGAGGGAAATTTCACCCCAGCCAGCGAAGAAAGTCATCAGCTTAGGACCGAAGTCTCGCGCGGGGTTCATCGCAAAACCGGTCAGCGGGCCCATCGAGCTACCAATAACGGCGATCAGCAGGCCGATCAACAGTGGCGCCAACGGGCCTTTAGGCAGGCCATTGTTGTCGTCGGTCAGGGACATGATCACGCCCATCAGGATTGCGGTGATGATCACCTCCACCAGAAACGCCTGGGCTGTCGACAGGGCAGGGTTCGGGAACGTGGAGAACACCGAGGCCAGTTCGAGGCTGGCTTGTGTGCCACGAACCATCTGGTGAGTTTGTTCGAAATCGAAGAACAGGTTGCTGTAAAGCGTGTAAACCAACAACGCTGCGCAGAAGGCGCCAGCGACCTGGGAGAAGATGTAGAGCGGCAGTTTACGCTTCTCGAAATCAGCGAATATGCACAGCGCGATGCTGACGGCCGGGTTCAGGTGAGCGCCGGAAACGCCTGCGGTCAGGTAGATCGCCATGCTGACGCCGATCCCCCAGATGATGCTGATTTCCCAAAGTCCAAAGCTGGCACCCGCGACTTTTAGCGCGGCAACACAGCCAGTACCAAAAAAAATCAATAAGGCAGTACCCAGGAACTCGGCCATGCATTGGCTCGAGAGCGATGGTTGTTGCGATGCAGTTGTCATTGAAAACCTCGTTTTTGTTGTTGTTGGGCGCTCTTCTCGAAATGGTCGGAGCGCGATTTTCACCGAGGCAGGATCCCCATCCTGGTCTCGGTCTGCTGCCAAGTACTACGCAGAAACGTTTATGCATTATTCAGATTCGAAAAAATATAGACAAGAAATGCTGATGTCAAAGGTCGAAAGTGAACCATCGGTCATATTTAAACTATTGGTCAGCTGAATGATCATTTGGATGGCCCTGGGAGATGGCTGGATTTTGTCCTGCGTTTGCCTGTTCCTGAGCGGGCAGGGGCCAGTAATAGAGCCTTTTGCTCGGTGATGGCCTAGAATCCAGCGCAGTATTTTTCTGCTATCGCCAGGCTTGGAGCTGCCATGACCCCCGCATTGGATCTGTTGAAAAAAGTTCGTGCCGAACATCGCGTGCACAGTTATGAACATGATCCGAAGGCTGCGTCCTACGGTCTGGAGGCAGCGGAAAAGCTCGGGCTGGATCCGGTGCAAGTGTTCAAGACGCTGCTGGCCGCGAGTGAGAAGGGTGAATTGCTGGTGGCCGTCGTACCGGTCGTCGGAAGTCTGGACTTGAAAGCGCTGGCGCATGCGGCCGGGGTGAAGAAAGTCGAAATGGCTGATCCCGCGGCTGCGCAACGGGCGACCGGTTACTTGCTGGGGGGCATCAGTCCATTGGGGCAGAAGAAGCGTTTGCGCACGTTCATCGATAACAGTGCGCAGCCTTTCGCGAGCATTTACGTCAGTGCGGGTCGACGCGGTCTTGAGGTCGAGTTGGCGCCGACGGTGCTGGCCGAGCACACCCAGGCCAAATTCGCCGATATCGGCCGGGCCTGACTGCCACGCTGTATGGTGAAAATCGGCAGGTTCTGTCTCTGGTTGCCGGGTAATGGCTGATGCATGCTCGCCTTCGCCTAACAAGAAGGAGAACACTCATGCAGCTAGCGTTTCATCAGGTCGACGCGTTCAGTGACCAACCGTTCAGTGGCAATCCGGCAATGGTCTATCGGCTCGACGCCTGGCTCGCTGATGAGCTGATGCAAAAAATCGCTGCCGAGCACAACCTTGCTGAAACTGCGTTTGTGGTGCGTGAGGCGCAAGGCTGGCGTATCCGCTGGTTCACGCCGACCACCGAAGTGCCGTTGTGTGGCCATGCGACACTGGCCAGTGCTTATGTGTTGTTCGAGGTCTACAAAGAACCCGTCGAACGCCTGGATTTCATCAGCAAGTCGGGCCCCTTGAGTGTGAGTCGGGAAGGCGAACGGTTATGGCTGGACTTTCCGGCGATTGAACCGGGCAAAGTAGACGTGACCCTCGATGTGCAGCGGGCGCTGGGCGTGCAGGCGGTTGAAGTGCTGGGTTCCAATGAATTGTTCGTGGTGCTGGAGTCGGAGCAGGCGGTGATTGATTGCCAGCCGGACATGGTCGCGCTGGCGAAGTTGCCTTGGCCCGGCGCGATCGTGACCGCGCCTGGCTCACGGCATGATTTCGTCTCGCGGTACTTCGCGCCTGCGATCGGTATCAACGAAGACCCGGTCACCGGCTCGACTCATTGCAGTCTGATTCCGTACTGGTCGCAGCGTTTGGATAAATCGAGCCTGACGGCGTATCAGTGTTCGGCGCGGGGCGGGGCATTGTTTTGCCGCCTGGAAGGGGATCGGGTGAAAATCGGTGGTAACGCGACGCTGGTGGCCAGCGGGACGCTGATGGTGGGTTAATTCATCATCAGTATGTGAGTGCGGGAGCCGGCGTTTGTGGGAGCTGGCTTGCCTGCGATGGCATCAACTCGTTTCGGCACTAAACCGAGTCGCCTGCATCGCGGGCAAGCCCGGCTCCCACAAAAGCCGGTTCCCACAAAAAAACGCTTCCACATTAGTCCGTATTGTTCAATACGCAGCGCTGTACCGACGAACCCCGGACTCTACCGCCGGAATGTGCGCTGCCGTGCTGCCGGAGGCCTGGAACAGCACCAGGTGTTCGGCGGCCACGCGAATGCCGACATCGGCGCCGACCAGATGGTCGGCATGGCTCGGGAAGATCGATTCCAGTTGGCAGCCGGTCGGTAACTGCAGGCGATATAACGTCGATGCACCGAGGAAGGTCTTGCCAACGATCCGTGCCTTCAGTGAGCTGTCGGGCGCGTAAACGATATCGTCGGGGCGCAGCAACACATCCACCGCGCCACCGCTAGGCCAGGTGTACGCGCGATTACCGCGCAGCACACCCAGTTCGGTCTGCACCGATTCCGGGGTCTGCAGCTGACCGCGAATGAAATAACCCTGACCGATAAAGCTCGCCACAAACGGTGTTTGCGGTTCGTGGTAGAGGTTGTAAGGCGTGTCCCACTGCTCCAGTCGACCCTCCTTGAACACGCCAACCTGATCGCTGACGGCAAAGGCTTCTTCCTGGTCGTGAGTCACCAGAATCGCACTGGTGCCACGGGCCTTGAGGATGTCCCGGACTTCATGGCTGAGCTTGCGGCGTAATTCGCCATCGAGGTTGGAGAACGGTTCGTCGAGCAGCAGCAGTTGCGGCTCCGGTGCTAATGCCCGGGCCAGTGCAACACGCTGTTGCTGGCCGCCGGAAAGCTCGTGCGGGAAGCGCTTGCCGAGGTGCTTCAGGTTGACCAGTTCAAGCATCTCTTCGGTGACTCGGTCTTTCTGTGGATGCTTGCGAATGCCAAAAGCGATGTTCTCGGCCACGCTCAGGTGCGGGAACAGCGCGTAGTCCTGGAACACCATGCCGATTCGGCGTTTCTCCGGCGCGAGGGTGAAACCGGCGCTGGAGATGGTTTCACCGGCCAGCTGGATTTCCCCTTCGTGAACCGGTTCAAAGCCTGCAATCGCCCGCAGAGTTGTGGTCTTGCCGCAGCCGGACGAGCCGAGCAGGCAACCGATGTCACCGGCATTGAGGTGCAGGTTGAGGTTCTGGACGACCCGCTGGTCTTGATAGCCGCAGGCCAGATTACGCAGGTTCAGCAGTAATGAATGACTCATGCGTGGTGATATGAAGGCGGAACGAGAAACTCGAGCAGAGCCTTTTGCGCATGCAGGCGGTTCTCGGCCTGATCCCAGGCAACCGAACGCGGGTCGTCGAGCAGGTCGAGGCTGATTTCTTCACCGCGGTGGGCGGGCAGGCAGTGCATGAACAACACATCCTCGGCGGCCAGATCGAGCAAGGCACGATTAACCTGGAACGGTGCGAACAGCTTGAGGCGCTTGGCGGTTTCTTCTTCCTGGCCCATGGAGGTCCAGACGTCGGTGCTGACCAAATGAGCGCCGCGTACCGCTTCCCGAGGATCGCGGACGATAGTCACCCGATCACCGGCCTTGGCCACGAACTCAGGGTTTGGCTCATAGCCTTCAGGGCAGGCGATGCGCAACTGGAAGTCGAACTGGATGGCGGCTTCTATATAGCTGTTGCACATGTTGTTGCCGTCGCCAATCCAGGCCACGGTCTTGCCCTGGATCGAGCCGCGATGTTCGAGGAAGGTTTGCATGTCGGCCAGCAACTGGCACGGGTGCAGGTCATCGGACAGGCCGTTGATGACGGGCACGCGCGAGTTGGCGGCGAATTCGGTCAGCGTGCTGTGGGCAAAGGTACGGATCATCACCGCATCGAGCATGCGCGACATGACGATGGCGCAGTCGCCGATCGGTTCGCCGCGACCCAGTTGGGTGTCACGGGGCGACAGGAAAATCGCCTGGCCGCCAAGCTGGATCATGCCGGCTTCAAACGACAGCCGGGTGCGCGTCGAGGATTTCTCGAAGATCATCCCGAGTACGCGATTTTTCAACGGCTCGAACAGTACGCCGCGGTTACGCAGGTCTTTGAGCTCAATGCCTCGACGGATCACGCTGACCAGCTCTTCGGGCGTGCAATCCATCAGGGAGAGAAAGTGCCTTGCGCTCATCATTGACTACCTTTTTGCAACAGACCGCAGATACTCAAAGCCTTGTTTAACTGAAAAACGGGCGAGACCTGCGGCGTAAGCCGCACGAGGCGACGAAATAGGGGAAGGCGCGATCTTATAATTAAATGTCGCGTCTTACCAATAGGGCTACGGTTTTTAGGGGATTTCAGAGAGGCTACGGGATAACCGCAGTAGCGCTTTTGAAGCCTGTTTCCTGACAGCAGCAACCCCTTTGTACACTGCCCTCGCGCGCCTTGGCAATCAAGCGGGGCGGGCAAAGCACGGTCTCGGTCGGTTTCTGACCTGTCGGACAGGGTAGTTGCAGGCAGGATCCAGCCTGCCTTCGCTTGAAACATTTGCTAATGCAAAGTGCTGGGTTATAACTAAGTCACGAGTGACACAGGAAGCCTTTGGGATGGAATCGAAAGAACAGCAATTGTTAGAGCTGCTAGGTCTCACGGCGCGCACCCTGACTCACCTGACTGCTTCCATAACCTCAATGTCCTTTGAGTTGATGCGCAGCGAGGATGAGGTGACCAAGGCTGCAGGTCGACGGATGATCGACCGCATGGCCACCGTCAGCACCGGGCTCGACGAGCACTGGTGCCTGATTGGCGAACTCACGGGCGTGCACATTGCCCAGGAACAGATCGAAACCATCCAGGAAATCCAGCTTCAAGCGCCCTCCAGGCTTCCCCAAGGCTAATATCGGCGGGCCTGATGGGCCTCGATTCACAAGACGAACGTCGCTGGCGCAGCGCTCGGTCACAGCCCATAGTTTTGTTCCCGCAACCTGATGCCGGTTGCCTCGAATAAAACAGAGAATGGCCATGACCAAGACTCTTCATCACCGTGCCTGCCACCTGTGTGAAGCCATTTGCGGCTTGACCATCGAAACCACTGCAACCGAAGACGCTGGCGTGCAAATCACCTCGATCAAGGGTGATCCGCAGGACAGCTTCAGTCGCGGTCATATCTGCCCCAAGGCCGTGGCGCTGCAAGATATCCAGAACGATCCCGACCGCCTGCGACAGCCGATGCTGAGGGTCGGCAGCGAGTGGCAAGCGATCGCCTGGGACGAGGCATTTGCACTGGTGGCCGAACGCCTGTCGGCGATTCAGGAGCGTCATGGCCAGAACGCCGTCGCGGTTTATCAGGGCAATCCCAGCGTGCACAACTATGGGTTGATGACCCACAGCAATTACTTCCTCGGTTTGCTGAAAACCCGCAATCGTTTCTCTGCAACCTCGGTCGATCAATTACCTCAGCATCTCACCAGCCATTTGATGTACGGCCACGGTTTGCTGCTGCCGATACCGGACATCGATCACACCAATTTCATGCTGATCCTGGGCGGTAATCCACTGGCCTCCAACGGCAGCATCATGACTGTACCGGATGTCGAAAAGCGCTTGAAGGCGATTCAGGCCCGAGGCGGCAAAGTGGTGGTGGTCGATCCGCGTCGCAGCGAAACGGCAGCGATTGCCGATCAGCATGTGTTCGTCCGCCCGGGTGGTGATGCGGCCCTGTTATTCGGGTTGCTCAATACCGTGTTCGCCGAGGGCTTGAGCCGCGACAGTCATTTGCCGGTAGACGGGCTGGAGGAGGTTCGTCAGGCCGTCGCATCCTTTAGTGCCGAGGCCATGAGCCCGCTGTGCGCCGTGCCGGCCGAGCAGATTCGTCAGTTGGCGCGAGACTTCGCCAGCGCGAAAACTGCCGTGTGTTATGGCCGTATGGGCGTTTCGACCCAGGCGTTCGGCACCTTGTGTCATTGGCTGGTGCAACTGATCAATCTGGTCACCGGCAACCTGGATCGGGTCGGCGGCGCGCTGTGCACCGAGCCTGCGGTCGATCTGGTGGCGTCCACATCGGGCGGGCATTTCAATCGCTGGCAAAGCCGCGTGTCTGGCCGTCCGGAATACGCCGGTGAGTTGCCGGTGTCGGCGCTGGCCGAAGAGATGCTCACCGAAGGCGAAGGGCAGGTGCGGGCGTTGATTACCGTGGCGGGTAACCCGGTGTTGTCGACGCCTAATGGCCGGCAGTTGGAGCAGGCACTGGATGGGCTGGAGTTCATGCTCAGCATCGACCTGTATATCAACGAGACCACGCGTTATGCCGACTTGATTCTGCCGTCGACTTCGGCGCTGGAAAACGATCACTACGACACCACGTTCAATATGTTCGCGGTGCGCAACGTCAGCCGTTTCAACCGGGCAATCCTGCCCAAGCCCGACGGTGCGCTGCACGATTGGGAGATTTTCGTCGGCCTGGCCCAGGCCTTTGCGGCGAAAACCGGCAAAGAACTGAAGCCGACGATGCCCCCGGCGAAGATGATCGACCTCGGTTTGCGAGCCGGGCGCTATGGTGATGCGTCGCCGCACAAACTGTCGGTGGCGAACTTGTTCGATCATCCTCACGGGGTCGATCTGGGCGCTCTTCAGGCAAACCTGGCGCCGCGTCTGAAAACCGCCAACCAGCGTGTGCAGGCGGCGCCACCGGCGATCCTGGCTGACCTCGCGCGATTTGCCGCATTGCAGGCGCCGGCTACCGATGAGCTATTGATGATCGGCCGCCGCCATGTGCGCAGCAATAACTCGTGGATGCACAACTACCACCGTCTGGTAAAAGGCAAACCGCGTCATCAGTTGCTGATGCACCCGGACGATCTTTCCAGTCGCGGGCTAAGCGATGGCCAACGGGTGCGGGTCAGTTCACGGGTCGGGGTGATCGAAGTCGAAGTGCTGAGCAGTGTCGAGATGATGAAAGGCGTGGTCAGCCTGCCGCACGGTTGGGGCCATGCCCGGCCGGGAGTGCAGATGGCCATTGCCATGGGCCAACCAGGCTCCAGCGCCAATGACCTGACCGATGAGCGCCAGATCGATGAGTTGTCCGGAAATGCGGCGCTTAATGGTGTGCCGGTGACCGTCGCGGCAGCGTAAACATGTCTGTCGGGGAGACCGAGCATGGCGCTCGGCTTTCCGTTACAATGCGTCACCGTGCCGACAACTGAGTCGGAAAGTTCAGCCGAGGTGCTCCATGGATATCATCGAAACTATTAAAGAGCAGATTGCTAACAACACCATTCTGCTTTACATGAAAGGCTCGCCGAATGCCCCACAGTGTGGCTTCTCCGCGAAAGCCGCTCAGGCCGTCATGGGCTGTGGTGAGAAGTTCGCTTACGTGGACATCCTGCAGAACCCGGAAATCCGTGCCAACCTGCCAAAGTACGCCAACTGGCCAACCTTCCCGCAATTGTGGGTTGCTGGTGAGCTGGTCGGTGGTAGCGACATCATGACTGAAATGGCCGCTGACGGTTCGTTGCAGGCCCTGATCAAAGACGCTGCGGCCAAAGCTGCTGCTGGCAAGACCGAAGCCTGATTTATAGGCAGAAGCGGCCGTCCGGCCGCTCCTGCTGGTAATAAAAAGCCCCGCCTCTCGTAAGAGGGCGGGGCTTTTTATTGAGCCGAGATCAGAGCTGTAGAACTTACTCGTCGCCCATCTGCGATTGCAGATAGTTCTCAAGACCGACTTTATCGATCAGGCTCAGTTGAGTTTCCAGCCAGTCGATATGTTCTTCTTCGGATTCGAGAATATCTTCGAGCAGTTCACGGCTGCCGAAGTCCCCGACGGTTTCGCAGTGAGCGATAGCCACTTTGAGGTCGGCATGGCCGGTACGCTCGATGCTCAGGTCGCACTCAAGCATTTCCTTGGTGTGCTCGCCGATGTGCAGCTTGCCCAGATCCTGGACGTTTGGCAGGCCTTCGAGGAACAGGATGCGCTTGATCAGCTTGTCCGCGTGTTTCATCTCGTCGATGGATTCGTGGTACTCGTGCTTGCCGAGCTTGTTCAGGCCCCAATCTTCATACATGCGCGCATGCAGGAAATACTGATTGATTGCGACCAGCTCATTGCCAAGAATCTTGTTGAGGTGCTGGATAACCGTGATGTCGCCTTTCATGTGGGGTCCTGCCCTTTAATTACCCTGTAGGCGGCGAAGTTTGAGCCGGGCAGTTGTTAGTGTCAAATCTAAGTTATTGAATACTATATTAAAATTAATCGGAATAAGAATGTTTGTGTTCCGCATCCTAGCGCTAAGCGATTGAATTGCAGACATAAAAAAACCGGACGCTAAGTCCGGTTCTTTCGAATGTTCTATTTACGCTGCCGAAAATTCTACAGGGTAGGGGATCGCCGCCTGGCTTAATTGCAACTCGGCCAGGGTTTCGCGCACCACTTGTTTGGCAAGGCAGGCGCATTTTCCACATTGGCCGGCAACGCCGGTAGCTTGGCGTACCTCGCGGTAGCTGCAGCAACCTTCATAGATCGCATCGCGGATTTTTCCGTCGGTGACACCAGTGCAAAGGCAGACATACATAAATTGAGAACCGTCGTGGGTTATGGCTCGGTTGCGACGGATCTTAATGTTAACGAGAATGATTGTCAAAGTGGTTTCGACACGCTTTGCGCCAGAACAGCGACAGCCTGACGAACGGCATAATGTGCCCGGGACAGTGTCATCAAGCCTGCGCCGAGGTTTTTGATGTCGTTGTAAAAAGCGCTAAGGACAGGCGAAAAACGCGGTGTATGATGTGCGGTCTTTGCGAAGGGCACTCGAGTCATGAACCTGTCGTTTATTCGCGACAGACTGGTTCGATGCCGTTCTTCACGCCACCACACCAGGAGATATCCAATGAGCGTACTCGTAGGCAAACAAGCCCCTGACTTCACCGTACCGGCCGTACTCGGCAATGGCGAAATCGTTGACAGCTTCACCCTGTCCTCGGCCATCAAAGGCAAATACGGCCTGGTGTTCTTCTACCCACTGGACTTCACCTTCGTCTGCCCGTCCGAGCTGATCGCTCTGGACCACCGCATGGCTGACTTCAAGGCTCGCAACGTTGAAGTGATCGCTGTTTCGATCGACTCGCACTTCACTCACAACGCCTGGCGCAACACCCCGATCAATGCCGGCGGCATCGGTCAGGTTCAGTACATCATGGCTGCTGACATGAAGCACGACATTGCCAAGGCCTACGACGTTGAGTCCGAAGGCGGCGTGGCTTTCCGTGGCGCATTCCTGATCGACGACAAAGGTGTTGTTCGCTCGCAGATCGTCAACGACCTGCCACTGGGCCGTAACATGGAAGAGCTGATTCGCCTGGTCGACGCCCTGCAATTCCACGAAGAGCACGGCGAAGTTTGCCCGGCCAACTGGAAAAAAGGCGACAAGGGCATGACTGCTTCGCCAGAAGGCGTTGCGGCTTACCTGACCGAGAACGCTGGCAAGCTGTAAGCCACGCGTCAGGCATAAAAAACCGGCCGCTGAGGCCGGTTTTTTTATGGGCGGGATAAATCCTGCGACTGAATCAGTCGTTGAAATCTTCCCAGCCGCCCATTTGTTTCCAGCGATTGACGATGCCGCAGAACAGCTCGGCAGTCTTCTCGGTGTCGTAGCGAGCCGAGTGGGCCTCGCGACCGTCGAAGTCGATATCGGCAGCCTGGCACGCCTTGGCCAGGACCGTTTGACCATAAGCCAGACCGGCCAGTGTCGCGGTGTCGAAGCTGGAGAACGGGTGAAACGGATTGCGCTTCATGTCCAGGCGCGTAACGGCGGCATTGAGGAAGCCCAGGTCAAAGCTGCTGTTATGGCCGACGAGGATCGCCCGTTTGCAGCCGTTGGCTTTCAGCGCCTTGCGTATGCCACGGAAGATGTCGGTCAGTGCCGCTTCTTCACTCACGGCCATGCGCAGGGGATGATCGAGCTTGATCCCGGTGAACTCCAGCGCCGCGGCTTCGATGTTGGCGCCTTCGAACGGTTCTACACGGAAGAAATAGGTGTGATCGGGGTACACAAAACCTTTTTCGTCCATGCTGATGGTCGTGGCGGCAATTTCCAGCAAGGCGTCAGTGGCACAGTTGAAACCACCGGTTTCAACGTCGACGACAACGGGCAAGTATCCACGGAACCTGGCTGCCATCGGGTGACGTGAACCACCTCCGCCTGAACTTTCCTGTTCGTCGTCGAAATGGTCTTCACTCACGCGTGTTCCTCCAGCAGGCGCCAGCGCAGTTTTTCACCGGCGCGCAGCGGGATGACAGTCAGCTCGCCGAACGGCAGGCTGGTTGGGGCGGTCCATTCTTCGCGGACCAGGGTAATGCGGTCGGTGTTCGCCGGCAGGCCGTAGAAGCGCGGGCCGTTGAGGCTGGCGAAGGCTTCGAGCTTGTCCAGCGCATTACGCTGTTCAAAGGCTTCGGCGTACATCTCGATCGCGGCATAAGCGGTGTAGCAACCGGCACAGCCACACGCGGCTTCTTTGGCGTGTTGGGCGTGCGGGGCCGAGTCCGTGCCCAGGAAGAACTTCTCGCTGCCGCTGGTAGCGGCGTCAAGCAGGGCGACCTGATGCGTATTGCGCTTGAGAATCGGCAAGCAATAGAAGTGCGGACGAATCCCGCCCACCAGCATGTGGTTGCGGTTATACAGCAAGTGGTGAGCGGTGATGGTTGCGCCAACGTTGGCCGAAGCCTCGTTGACGAACTGCACGGCATCGCTGGTGGTGATGTGTTCGAACACCACTTTGAGCGTTGGAAAACGCTCCACGACCCGACGCATGTGCTCGTCGATGAAGATTTTTTCGCGGTCGAAGACATCGACGTCGCCGCGGGTGATTTCACCGTGAATCAACAAGGGCATCCCGGCCTCGGCCATGGCCTCGATCGCGGGGAAGATCTTGTCGATGCTGGTAACACCGGAGTCCGAGTTGGTGGTCGCGCCAGCCGGATACAGCTTGGCGGCGTGAACGAAACCGCTGGCCTTGGCCTCGCGAATTTCATCGGGTGTAGTCCGGTCGGTCAGGTAGAGCACCATCAGCGGTTCGAAACGGCTGCCGGCCGGGCGCGCAGCGAGAATGCGCTGGCGATAGGCGTCGGCTTCAGCGGCGTTACGCACCGGTGGTACCAGGTTAGGCATGATGATCGCGCGACCAAAGGTGCGCGCGACATCCGCGACAGTATTGGGCAACACAGCACCATCGCGAAGATGAATATGCCAGTCGTCGGGACGCAGCAGGGTCAGGCGGTCGGACATTGGGGATTCCAGGCGGGTCAAACTCAAGGGAATGCTACCGGAAAAGACTCATCCAGGCACTCGCTATCAAGTTTTGCAGCAAGCTTCCGATATGACAAAGGTATGCCGTAATTATATGTATCGGTCTTTTTGTTGTAGAAGCCAGTGGAGCCTCCCGTGCGCCAGCGTTATTTAGCCTTGCTCAGCGTGTTTGCCAGCCTTCCTGCGATGGCGCTCACTTTCCAGACGCGTCTGGAGAGCATCGAGTGGACGGTCGAAGGCGACAAGTTCGAATGTCGCCTGAGCCAGCCGATTGCCGATTTCGGTTCGGGCGAGTTCGTGCGGCGCGCAGGCGAGCAGGCCACCTTTCGTCTGAAGGCCTACAACCCGATGATCAGCGGCGGCTCGGCGACGTTGCTGGCCGCCGCTGCGCCTTGGCAGCCGGGGCGCGGCGATATCAATCTGGGGGCGGTCAAGGTTGGCAGCGGTGATGTGCTGTTCAACAGTTCGCAGCTCCAGGCTGGACGCCTTATCGGTGGTTTGATGGACGGTCGCAGTCCGCTGATTCGCCATTATTCGCGCGATGGCGGTGTGTCGGAAGTCCGTTTGTTGCCGGTCAGTTTCAGCAAGGCCTACGCCGATTATCAGGCGTGTGTCGCCAAGTTGCTGCCGATGAATTACGAGCAGGTTAAGCAGGCTGAGGTTGGTTTTCCGGGTGGTGGTATCGATCTGGATGCGCAGGCCAAGGCCAAGCTGCAGGTCATGCTGAACTTCATGAAGGCCGACCCGACGGTCAATCACATTGAACTTGACGGCCATTCCGATAACAGTGGCAATCGCCTGACCAACCGTGATCTGTCTCGGCGCAGGGCGCTGGCGGTGATGGACTTCTTCAAGGCCAATGGCATTCAGGAGTCGCAGATCACGATGCGTTTTCACGGCGAACGCTATCCGTTGGCCCCTAACACCAACACCGCCAATCGGGCCAGGAATCGCCGGGTCAACGTTCATCTTGAGCGCGTTGCACCCACCGATAAACCGGCTCCGCAAGTCAGCTCGGCAAGCAGTGCCGCGACGACCTCCTGAACCGGCTGAAATCGTCGCCCGCTCGACATAATCTGTCGCTTCGTCATCATAAGCTGTCGCGCCTCTGTAATTTATCCTCTCGCAGCGGTAGACTTCTCGGCTTTCCGTAGAACCCCGTGGAGTGATGGCATGGCGGACGTAAACAAGGTCGTTCTGGCGTATTCCGGCGGCCTGGACACTTCGGTGATCCTCAAGTGGCTGCAGGATACTTATAACTGTGAAGTGGTGACCTTTACCGCTGACCTGGGTCAGGGTGAAGAGGTCGAGCCGGCCCGCGCCAAGGCACAAGCCATGGGCGTAAAAGAAATCTACATCGACGATCTGCGCGAAGAATTCGTGCGTGATTTCGTTTTCCCGATGTTCCGTGCCAACACCGTTTACGAAGGCGAGTACCTGCTGGGTACTTCCATCGCTCGTCCGTTGATCGCCAAACGCCTGATCGAAATCGCCAACGAAACCGGCGCTGACGCCATTTCCCATGGCGCGACCGGCAAGGGCAACGACCAGGTTCGTTTTGAACTGGGCGCCTATGCACTCAAGCCGGGCGTGAAAGTGATCGCCCCTTGGCGCGAGTGGGACCTGCTGTCCCGCGAGAAGCTGATGGATTATGCGGCGAAGCACGCGATCCCGATCGAACGTCACGGCAAGAAAAAATCCCCGTACTCGATGGATGCCAACCTGCTGCACATCTCCTATGAAGGCGGCGTGCTGGAAGACACCTGGACCGAGCACGAAGAAGACATGTGGCGCTGGACCGTCTCCCCGGAGAACGCTCCCGACAAGCCGCAGTACCTGGAACTGACTTACCGCAACGGCGACATCGTTGCACTGGACGGCGTCGAAATGACTCCGGCTACCGTGCTGGCGACCCTGAACCGTATCGGTGGCGAGCACGGCATCGGCCGTCTGGACATCGTCGAGAACCGTTACGTCGGCATGAAGTCCCGTGGTTGCTACGAAACCCCTGGTGGCACCATCATGTTGCGCGCTCACCGGGCGATCGAATCGATCACCCTGGATCGTGAAGTAGCTCACCTCAAAGACGAGCTGATGCCTAAATACGCCAGCCTGATCTACACCGGTTACTGGTGGAGCCCTGAGCGTCTGATGCTGCAACAGATGATCGATGCTTCCCAGGCGCATGTGAACGGTGTGGTTCGCCTGAAGCTGTACAAAGGCAACGTGATCGTCACCGGTCGCAAGTCTGACGAATCGTTGTTCGACGCCAACATTGCTACCTTCGAAGAAGATGGCGGCGCTTACAACCAGGCTGATGCAGCCGGCTTCATCAAGCTGAACGCTCTGCGTATGCGCATTGCCGCAAACAAAGGCCGCAAGCTGTTCTGATGTTGTTGGCATGATCAACGATTGTGGCCCCGTTTGTAACGGGGCCACAATGTGATCGAAGCATTCGTGTGTGGTTTGTCTCCTGAGTCTGCGTCACCTGGTCTTGGTTATTAACTTCCTGGATTGTCTGTTCCCCCCCCCTTCTGTTCTGTCAGTGCTGGCTGACGACGGTCACTGCCAAAGTACTCAAGTTATAACTCATGTAAAAAGACTCTTTGGGCTCCAGGGATCTTGCATCTGATTTTTTGAGTGCTCTTTCGTTAATCAAATGTTCCGACTCACCGCTTGTCAGGAATACGATCACTTCACGGTCATGGTGTTTCCTTGAATAGAGCGCGTTCATCAAACTGCCGACATCTTTCTTTTTGCGAATCCATCGTGCATCAATGATCTGCATGCCGTGTATCGACGCAGGTAAAGACACTGGCTGTTGGGTTGTAAGGTTCGTGATGAAGGTTATATAGGCGGGTGGAGCGGGCGCGCTCTGAAGTAGATAGTCGGGTTTATGTCCTTTGATTGAGTTGGGTTGATTCTCCTCTTCAGCGGGGTCGTTGAGGGAGGTGTTTCTGTTTTTTTCTGGTCGAGCAGCATCGTCGATGACTTTTACAAACTGTTTGCTCTTTTGAAAATCAGAAGGTGCATACAGTGATTTGTAGTTAAAGTTGAGTGTGATAAAAAATAAAAAGAGCAGGTAAAAGGGGAAGCTGATCAGAAACCAGATGTACGTCTGGCGCTCCTCGTTGTCAAGAAAGGGCAACGATACGGCTGCCGAAGTTTCGGAGAGCGTCGCAAATATCGCAATTATGGTCATCGGGTTGGATATTTTTTTTTGAGTTTTTGTCATTTTGATTGCTCGTTAAATAGTGATCTATAGTGATTCCTTGTGGGTGAAAATGTTAAGTGGTCGTGGTGGTTCGGTATTGATTTATTAGTTTTTGTAAAGGGTTTATGGGGCGGTCGACTTTGCAGTTTTATCACTATTTTTAACGGATCAATAGCCTTGTTTTAGGGTGATTCATGTAAGCGGGTGAAAGCGGGTTGTTTTTTTTGATAATAGACTCATGTTTCATTAATGACCGGGATAGAGTGTGTATTGTCAGCTGGTTTCTTAGATGCCCACAGAAAAAATACCGGTGACCAGAGGGCGGAAGCCTCGAATAAACTTTAAGCGACATTGTTTTTTATGAAATCCTGTAGGGGGAATCCTTGTTGTTTGTAGGGATTGTCTCTCGGTGTAGGTGGTTGGGGTGGGCAGCATCCCAAGGTCGAAACGACTACGCTATTGTGCGGGCTCTAAAAATTCGAACAGCGAAATTGGACTTGCCCATGAATAAAGTGCTGATCGTGGATGATCACCCCGTCATTCGTCTTGCTGTACGTATGCTAATGGAGCGTCATGGCTACGAAGTCATTGCCGAAACGGACAATGGTGTCGATGCCTTGCAACTTGCCCGTGAACAGATGCCGGATATCGTAATACTGGATATCGGTATTCCGAAACTGGATGGCCTGGAAGTTATTGCACGCTTGACCTCGACCACCATGCCTTTGAAAGTGCTGGTCTTGACGTCGCAGGCCCCCGGTCACTTTTCAATGCGTTGCATGCAGGCAGGGGCCGCCGGGTATGTCTGCAAACAGCAGGACCTCACCGAGTTGCTCAGTGCAATCAAGGCTGTATTGTCAGGATATAGCTACTTTCCGAATCAGGCGTTGCACTCGGTTCGCTCAAGTTTGGGGAACGCGAGTGAAGCAGACATGGTGGATCGTCTGTCAGGAAGGGAGATGATGGTTTTACAACAGTTGGCCCGAGGAAAGACCAACAAGGAAATTGCCGATGGAATGTTCCTCAGCAACAAAACCGTGAGTACTTACAAAACGCGTCTGCTATTGAAGCTCAATGCCCGCTCGCTGGTAGACCTGATCGAGCTTGCACAGCGTAATGGTCTGGTTTGAATCTCTCGGGGCGAGTAGTGATTTGTGCATGGAAAGCGTCTGAAGGTAAGCGGAGTCTGATCGGATTTTGAGTCGCCGGATGGCTTGCCCTGATGTCCCCGCCGCGCCGGACTCATTGATGAATCAGAGAGCATTGCCCAGCGGTTGAGGGAGTGCTGAAAAGCCTCCATTTCGGGAGGCTTTCAGGTGTTAAAGGTCAAAATCGTAATCGGCCAGTTGCTTTTGCAAGCGGCGCTCCTCCAGGAGATTATCGATGGTGCGACGTTTGCTCAGGTTGGTCTTTGCTACCTCTACCACAGGCTCGGCATCATCGGCCTCAACAGAGATGAAGTCGTCTTCTGTGTCCAGTTGTTCTTTGCCAGTGCTCATAAGGTTAACTCCAGGCTAAGAATGCCATTGGCGCTTCTTATATCGACATTCTCCCGGCGGGTAAAAAAGATTTTTTCAATCGGTAAATCAATAAATCTAATAGAACCTCAATCGTCGGAGGTCTTTTGCTTGTATTCGCACAGGTCTTCGATACGGCAGCTGCCACAACGGGGCTTGCGAGCCAGGCAAACATAGCGTCCGTGGAGGATCAGCCAGTGATGGGAGTCGAGCAGATACTCCTTGGGAACAAACTTCATCAGTTTTTTTTCCACCTCGACGACATTCTTGCCTGGCGCTAACCCTGTGCGGTTGCTGACCCGGAAAATGTGCGTGTCGACGGCCATCGTCAGCTGACGAAAAGCCGTATTGAGCACCACGTTCGCGGTCTTTCTACCGACCCCGGGCAGCGCTTCCAGCTCCTCACGGGTTTGCGGTACTTCGCCACCATGAAGCTCTACCAGCATTCGGCAGGTTTCGATGACGTTTTTTGCCTTGCTGTTGTACAGGCCGATGGTCTTGATGTACTCGGACAATCCTTCTACACCCAGCGCATACATCACTGCCGGAGTATTGGCCACCGGAAACAGCTTGGTGGTGGCCTTGTTGACGCCTACGTCCGTGGACTGCGCGGAAAGGATCACGGCGATCAGCAATTCGAAGGGTGACGAGTAGGCCAGTTCGGTTTTCGGTTCCGGATTGTCTTCGTGAAGCCGACGGAAAATTTCCAGGCGTTTTGCGGCATTCATGGGCAGAGCAGTTCCTTGAAGGCGGTCAGTGTGAGGTCGAGGCGCCAGGCCAGGCTTGTTTGGCGGCTATGAGCAGTCCCAGCAGGATAAACCCGCCGGGGGCGAGGATGGCTAGTCGTATGCCGCCATCAGCGGCAAACAGCCAGCCTTGCCCGCTGGAATCAATAATTCCGGTCAACCAGGACACATGGCTGGCGAATGACCCATTGCCAAGGGCTTCTCGCAACACGCCCAGTACAACCATCAGCCCAAAAAACAGGCTGGACAGGCGAATCCGGTCGATCATGCTGGCCAGGCTAAAAAAGCCGCTGTGCTCCAGCACAATGCACTGCAGGGCAATCAGTCCGGCATACATTCCCAGTTGCTGATGCAGTTCAAAGGCCCAGGCCTGTAATGCCAATGTTGCCAGGCTGGTCAATGTGGCGGCGAGTGCAATGCAGGTGATCAACTGCAGGGACGGGACGATCCGCGGCCGCAATACACTCATCTTCAGGCCGTAAACACCAATGACCAGCAGCGATAACAGCGACAGACCCAAGGCTTTTACCAAGGAGTCACTGGCGCCGATCAACGGGGTCAATATCAGCGAGTTCTGCAGCATCGAGGACTGCTTCATTGTCCGCTCCCGATCAGTTGTGGCTGATGCTCGTCGAAATAGCGTAACGCATCATGGATCGCGCTGATCACCGCCCTGGAAGTGACGGTTGCGCCGATCAACTGGTCGAATTGCCCCTGATCTTTTTTCAGCGCCCAGCCACTGTCACCAGGGTCGTTGCGCGACTTGCCGAAAAAGCCCTGAAGCCAGGGATTGGGCTGGTCGGCGATTCTCCCGCCCAGTCCGGGTGTTTCCGATTGCTTGAGGGTTTTGACTCCCAGCAACTTGCCGTTGATGTCGATCACGATCAGCAGTTCGATCGCATTTTCGTAACCCGTCACCTGGCTGCGTAATATCACTGCATTGGGTTTTCCGGCTGCTGTGGTCAGGTAACCGCCCAGTAAGGTGCTGTTGCTCAGCGCGATATCCTTGAGTTCGAGTGGTTGGTCCAAAGGCTGATTGTCGTAGCTGCCGGCTGGCAGCATGTCGAACAGCTTGCGGCTTTCGATCAAGCGCTGTTCAGCCGAGATCTGCGGTGCGGTGGCGTGTTGCAGGAAAAATGTAGCACCTGCACCCAATCCGGCCACGACCACCAGCATCAGCACACTGAAATTCCGGTTCATGGCGTACGAGGCTCTGATTGTGCAGCAGCGAGGCGTTCCAGGGCCGGTACGCAGAGATTCATCAGCAGCACCGCAAAGGCCACCCCATCGGGATAGCCGCCCCAGGTTCGAATCAGGTAGGTCAGCAGACCGACGCCCGCGCCGAACATCAGGCGGGCTTTGGGACTCTTCGCTCCCGACACCGGTTCGGTCACGATAAAGAATGCCCCGAGCATGCTCGCACCCGTCAGCAAGTGAAAGAGCGGGGAGCCGTGGGAGTCCGAACCCGATCCGTTCCAGCACAGCAGACTGATGACGAACAGACTGCCGAGCATGCCGACCGGCGCATGCCAGCTGAACACCCGCTGCTGTAACAGGAACGCGCCGCCCGCGAGAAAGGCCAGATTCACCCATTCGACACCTTTACCACCCACGTGGCCAAACGCCGGGTTGCCGGCGAAGAGTTCGTCCATGGTCAGGCTTTTGTTGATTCGCAGGCTATCCAGCGCCGTGGCCGTCACCCAGGCGTCGGGCTGCTCGATACCGCTGAAATTGAAACCGAAAATCTGTTGCAGGCCGGCGAGTAGATTCATCCCGTGGGACGTCGGCCAGTGGGTCATCTGTCGCGGGAAACACACCAGTACCAGAGCAAAACCGAGCATGGCCGGATTGAACGGGTTTTTGCCGACGCCGCCATACAGGTGCTTGCCGAAAAACATCGCGAATGCCGCAGCGCTGACCGTCAGCCACCATGGACAGTAAGGTGGTAACGCCAGTGCCAGCAACGTGGCGCTGACCAACGCGCTGCCGTCGCTTATCGCAGGCTTGAGCGGGTACTTGCGCAAGCGCAACACCAGCGCTTCAACGGCTAATGCGCTGCCGCAGGCCAGCAGCAGGTTGATCAGAACGCCCCAGCCAGATAACCAGAACAACACCAGCATGCCTGGCACGGTAGCCAGTAAAACCCGCTTCATCGCCTGTTGCAGGCGATCATCGACTGGTTCAAGGGATGACATAGGCGTTTACCTGGCGCTCGGCTTCGCAGAGCCGTTCGCGGGCCTTGGCCAGCAGCTCCGACGGCGTATCAGGACGCCGCTCGAGCTTGCTGACATCGGCGCGGGCATAAGCCAGCTCGGTTTTCAGTTGCCGCAGTTGAGCGTCGATGGGACGTTTTTCGACGCGTACCAGATCGGGGGCCGGTTTTTCGCTGGCTCCCTCGGCAGCGTGCAGCGCCTGCTCCGCTTGAGCCAGGGCTGCGCTGAGCGCTTCCAGTTGCTCGGCCGGTGCTTCGCTGGCCTGGGCTTTTTTCAGCTCGGCGCGACGCATCGCCAGCTGGATTTTCGCGCGTTTGAGTTCGGTATCGTCGGCCGGCACCGTCGGTTGCACCGGTGCTGACGGGACTGTGCTTTCGAGCTGCGCCAGGGCCTGCTCGGCGGCTTCGAATTGCTGCTGCAAAATGATCAGCTGCGACTGCTGTTCAAAGGTCGGAGGATGCCCAAAAGCTTTCAGCGATTTGTTCAGTTGCGCGCGGCTCATCGCCACATCGATCTTGGCTTTTTTCAGCGCGGCATCGGCGGCAGCGGCTTTTTGTGCCTGAACCCGGGCAATGGCGTCCTGCAGCGGGGTATTGCTGGTATCGCTGTGTTGAGCGGCTTTTTGCGCGCGGGCCAGTCGTTCGGCGTGCTTTTGCTCTTCCTCACGACGCAGGCGTGCATTGCGCTGTTCGAAGCGCTGCCTTGCGTGATCGCGTTTGGCGGTGCGTGCCTGCAGTTCTTCGGGCGTGAACGCCAGACCACCGATAATCGGCAGCACCTGGGTCGAGGGTAAAGGATGCATTTCAATGCAATCCACCGGGCAGGGGGCTACACACAGATCGCAGCCGGTGCATTCGTCGATAAGCACCGTGTGCATCAGTTTTGCCGCGCCGACAATCGCGTCTATCGGGCAGGCCTGAATGCACTTGGTGCAGCCGATGCATTCGGCTTCACGGATAAATGCAATTTGTGCCGGTGCCGAACCACGGCTGGTGTCCAGTTCCAACACCGGGATTTTCAGCAGTTCGGCCAACGCTGAAATGGTCTCGTTGCCGCCTGGCGGGCACTTGTTGATTGCCTCGCCATTGGCAATGCCTTCAGCGTAGGGCTTGCATCCGGGGTGGCCGCATTTGCCGCATTGGGTCTGCGGCAGGAGTGCGTCGATACGTTGAATCAGACTCATGTTTTGATCAGTCCGCTGAAGCCGAGAAATGCCACTGCGACCAGTCCGGCGCTGATCAGGTCGATCGGCAGGCCACGAAAGGGCAGGGGCACATCGTTATTGAGAATGCGCTGGCGCAGGTCGCTGAACAGACTCAGCACCAGCCAGAAACCCAGCCCGGCGCCAAGACATAGCGCTACGTGATAGCCAAAGCCTTTGTCACTCTGCATGCCGAACAGGCTCAGCCCCAGCACGCCAGCGTTGCCCAGCAACAACGGCCACAAGCCGTTGAACGGCAACTCTGGCAGGGCACGCGTCAGCAGATTCAACACCGGGGTAATCAGCAGTACGCTCAAGGGCAAAAACACAAACAGGTACAAGGACGTCAGCCCAAGCGGTATCAGCAACCAGTGATAGGCCGCGTAACCCAGAACGCCGCTGAGCAACATCAGGCAGGTGGTTGCAATGCCGAGGGCATGAACCTGACGGCGCTCGATGGCAGGCTCATGCGTCGATTGCATCAACGGATCGACACCCAGCGGCCAGTGCACGATGAAGTTATTGATCAGGGCGGTGCTGATGAGCGTGAGCAGAATGTCGGTCATGGGCGTGCCGGGTTGAGCGAACGGGCCTGTGCATAAAGATTAGGCATTATCCGGCAAGCAGATATGAAAATCCCACCGCCGCGAGTCAACGCGACGGTGGGATCGGTTCAGTCAGGCAACTTACTTGATGCGCTGACCCGGCTTGGCGCCGCTGTCCGGGCTCAACAGGTAGATTTCTTCGCCGCCAGGGCCTGCCGCCATGACCATGCCTTCGGAGATCCCGAAGCGCATTTTGCGTGGCTTGAGGTTGGCGATCATCATTGTCAGGCGACCTTCAAGCTTGGCCGGGTCTGGATACGCGCTCTTGATGCCGGAGAACACGTTGCGTTGCTCGTCACCGATGTCCAGGGTCAGGCGCAGCAGCTTGTCTGCACCTTCCACGGCTTCGGCTTTGAGAATCAGCGCCACCCGCAGGTCAACCGCGGCAAAGGTATCGAACTCGATCTCTGGCGACAGCGGATCCTTGGCCAGTTCGCCATTCCCTTGTGGGGCGGCATCGCCGGTGTCGGTCTGGCTGGCGGCAAGGTCTTCTTTTGAAGCGTCGGTCATGGCCTGCACCTTGACTGGGTCGATGCGCGTCATCAGCGGTTTGAACTCGTTCAGCTGATGGTTGCTGAGCAGGGTTGCGTGATCGTTCCAGGTCAGCGGTGCGACGTTGAGGAACGCCTCGGCATCGGCGGCCAGCAACGGCAGCACAGGCTTGAGGAAGATCACCAGTTGGCGGAACAGGTTGACGCCCAGGGCGCAGATCGCCTGGACTTCGTCTTGCTTGCCTTCCTGCTTGTTCAGCGACCATGGCGCCTTATCGGCGATCCAGGCGTTGGCGCGGTCGGCCAGACCCATGATTTCACGCATGGCACGGGCGAAGTCGCGAGCCTCGTAAGCCTCGGCGATGCTTGGCGCAGCGGCCAGGAACGCTTCGGTCAGTTCTGGCGCGGCATTCCCGGCCACCAGCACACCGGCGTTGCCTTTGTGGATGAAGCCTGCGCAGCGGCTGGCGATGTTGACGACTTTGCCGACCAGGTCGGAGTTGACCTTCTGCACGAAGTCTTCGAGGTTCAGGTCCAGGTCGTCGACGCCACGGCCGAGTTTGGCGGCGTAGTAGTAACGCAGGTATTCCGGCGACAGGTGGTCCAGGTAGGTCCGGGCCTTGATGAAGGTGCCGCGGGACTTGGACATTTTCTGACCGTTGACGGTCAGGTAGCCGTGTACGTTGATACCGGTCGGCTTGCGGTAGCCCGCGCCTTCGAGCATGGCTGGCCAGAACAGCGCGTGGAAATTGACGATGTCCTTGCCGATGAAATGGTACAGCTCGGCAGTGGAGTCCTTGGCCCAGTACGCGTCGAAGTCCAGTTCAGGACGACGTGCGCAGAGGTTCTTGAAGCTCGCCATGTAGCCGATTGGCGCGTCCAGCCAGACATAGAAGTACTTGCCTGGCTCGTCGGGGATTTCGAAACCGAAATACGGCGCATCGCGGGAGATGTCCCACTGTTGCAGGCCGACATCCAGCCACTCGGCGATCTTGTTCGCGACTGCGTCTTGCAGGGTGCCGCTGCGGGTCCATTCCTGCAGCATCTGCTGGAAGTCCGGCAGCTTGAAGAAGAAGTGCTGGGAATCCTTGAGCACCGGGGTGGCGCCCGAGATCGCCGACTTCGGATCTTTCAGGTCGGTCGGCGCATAAGTGGCACCGCATTTTTCGCAGTTGTCGCCGTACTGGTCTTCAGTGCCGCATTTCGGGCAGGTGCCCTTGATGAAGCGGTCGGCCAGGAACATTTTCTTTTCCGGGTCGAAATACTGGGTGATCGAGCGCGTGGCGATGTGCCCGGCGTCACGCAGCTTCAGGTAGATCTGGCTCGACAGCTCACGGTTTTCTTCAGCGTGAGTGGAGTGGAAGTTGTCGAAGTCCACCAGGAACTCGGCAAAGTCGGCGCTGTGTTCAGCCTGGACGTTGGCGATCAGTTGTTCCGGGGTGATACCTTCTTTTTCTGCGCGCAGCATGATGGCCGAACCGTGGGCGTCGTCCGCGCAGACATACGTGCATTGATTGCCGCGATGCTTCTGGAAGCGCACCCACATATCGGTCTGGATGTACTCAAGCATATGGCCAAGGTGGATTGAACCATTGGCATAGGGCAGGGCGCTGGTGACGAGGATCTTGCGTGGCTCGGACATGGGGCTCGGCTACTTGATGAAACGGAGGTCGGCCACTATAAAGCGCCGGCGCATATTTTTCACCCTTCAGGCCTGTTTCCGGATACATCGGCTGCGAAAACCTGTGGCGAGGGAGCTTGCTTCCGCTGGGTGGCGAAGCCGCCCCAAATCAGGCGACGCCGAGCTGGCAGTACCACCGCGTCAATGATGTACGGCTGCTGCGCACCCGAGCGGGAGCAAGCTCCCTCGCCACAAATGAGTGTCCGGCGTAGGATACCCGTCTGATTTTCCAGCCTTGTTATCGGAGTTGCCCATGAGCGCCGTCAATCGCGCAGCGGTGGAAGCCGTCCTTCGTCAGTACACCGACCCTTACTTGAACCAGGATCCGGTCAGCGCCGGTTGCCTGCGCAGCATCGACATTCAGGGCGACCGCGTCAGCGTTCAGCTGGAACTGGGCTACGCCGCCGGCCTGTTCAAGAGTGGCTGGGCGCAAATGCTGCAAATGGCGATCGAAGGACTGGAGGGCGTGACCTCGGCCAAAGTCGACATCACCACCGTGATTGCCGCGCACAAGGCGCAGGCGCAGATCCCGGGTTTGGCCAACGTCAAGAACGTGGTCGCGGTGGCGTCCGGCAAGGGCGGCGTGGGCAAATCCACCACCGCCGCCAACCTTGCGCTGGCGCTGGCCCGCGAAGGCGCCAAGGTCGGGATCCTCGATGCCGATATCTACGGCCCGAGCCAGGGCATCATGTTCGGCATCCCGGAAGGCACCCGACCGAAGATCAAGGACCAGAAGTGGTTCGTGCCGATCGAGTCGCATGGCGTTGAAGTCATGTCCATGGCGTTTTTGACCGACGACAACACGCCGATGGTCTGGCGTGGCCCGATGGTCTCCGGCGCCTTGCTGCAACTGGTGACGCAGACCGCCTGGAGCGAGCTGGATTATCTGGTGATCGACATGCCGCCGGGCACCGGCGACATTCAGTTGACCCTGGCGCAAAAAGTCCCGGTGGCGGGTGCGGTGATTGTCACCACACCGCAGGATCTGGCATTGCTGGACGCCCGCAAAGGCGTGGAGATGTTCCGCAAGGTCAACATTCCAGTGCTCGGCGTGGTGGAAAACATGGCCGTGCACATCTGCTCCAACTGCGGTCATGCCGAGCACCTGTTCGGTGAAGGCGGCGGCGAGAAGCTGGCCAGTCAATATGGTGTCGAACTGCTGGCATCGCTGCCGCTGTCGATGTTGATCCGCGAGCAGGCCGATGGCGGCAAGCCAACGGTGATCGCCGAACCGGACAGCCAGATCGCCATGGTCTACCAGGAACTGGCCCGTCACGTGGGCGCGCGGATTGTCTTGCAGGAAGCCGCCACGCCAGCGATGCCGAACATCACTGTCAGTGACGATTGATATCTGTCAGATTGACGCTGATTAAATGTGGGAGCAGCCGGGCGGCGCTCCCACAGTTGTTTTGTGTATGGCTTAGATGCGCAAACCGCCATCCATCTCCAGGATCCGGCCGGTGTAGTAGTCGTTCTCGAAGATGTAGGCCGCCGAATGGGCAATTTCTTCGGGCTTGCCCATGCGCTTGAGCGGAATCCCGGAGGTCATTTTCTCCAGCGCTTCAGGCTTCATGCTCAGGGTCATTTCGGTCTCGATGAAGCCCGGCGCAATACCGGCCACGCGAATGCCGTAGCGCGCGAGTTCCTTGGCCCAGGTCACGGTGGCCGCAGCAACCCCGGCCTTGGCGGCGGAGTAGTTGGTCTGGCCGACGTTGCCGGCGCGGGAAATTGAGGAGATGTTGACGATCGCGCCGCTGGTCTTCAGCTCGATCATTTTCGCTGCCACTTCCCGGGTGCAAAGGAACACTCCGGTCAGGTTGACGTCGATCACGGCCTGCCACTGGGCCAGGCTCATTTTGGTCATTTCGCCGTCCTTGACCTTGATCAGCAGGCCATCGCGCAGAATCCCGGCGTTGTTGATCAGGCCGTGGATCGCGCCGAAGTCTTCGGCAACCTGGGCGACCATGTGAGTCACCTGTTCTTCATTGGCGACGTTGCACAGATAAGCGCGAGCCTCGACACCGGCGGCTTTGCAGGCGGCGACGGCCTGGTCCAGCTTTTCCTGGTTGAGATCGACCAGTGCCAGTTTTGCGCCCTTGGCGGCGAAATACTCGGCCATCGAACGGCCTAAACCCTGGCAACCGCCCGTGATAATGATTACTTTGTCAGTGAGTTTCATTCGCATGCCCCCAATGGCAGGTCAGAGTGGTTTCCTTTTAGAGAGCCTCTCGATCTGCACCTGATGTGGCCTGGCTGCACACGAGAATTGCCCCGATGGCATTGCTGGAACTTTGATCCAGGTGCCTGTCCGTTTTTTTGACGGATTCTATATAAGGAGTCATAAATTGAGCGTTGAAGCTGCCAAGCATGCCCGAGAATTGCTACTCAAGGAATACCGCGGAGTGCTCTCGACGCACTCCAAGGCAATGCCCGGTTTCCCGTTCGGCTCAGTGGTTCCTTATTGCCTGGACGAGCAGGGCCGGCCGCTGATCCTGATCAGCCGGATCGCCCAGCACACCCACAATCTGCAAAAAGACCCCAAATGCTCATTGCTGGTGGGTGAGCGCGAGGCTGAAGACGTGCAGGCCGTTGGTCGCCTGACCTACCTGGCCGAAGCGGAAAAAATCCAGGATCAGGCCGCCATCGATGCCGCCGCAGAGCGTTATTACCGCTATTTCCCGGACTCGCAGAACTATCACAAGGCACATGATTTCGATTTCTGGATACTCAAACCGGTTCGTCATCGCTACATCGGCGGTTTCGGTGCGATTCACTGGGTCGACCAGTTGACCCTGGCCAACCCGTTTGCCGGCAAGGCCGAAGTGAGCATGGTCGAACACATGAACGCCGATCATGCCAAGGCCATCGCTCATTACGTCGACCTGGCCGGTTTGCCGAAAACTTCACCTGCTCAATTGGCGGGTATCGACAGCGAAGGGATGCACCTGCGCATTGGTCAGGGGCTGTACTGGTTGCCGTTCCCAGAGGTTTGTAATACGCCGACACAAGTACGCGAAGCCTTGGTTTTACTGGCTCACGCCGAGCATTGGCCGAAAAATGCGATAGCCGACGCTTGAAATCACGAAACGGCGACGTCATCTAAGTTCTACTTGCAAGGCATTCTTGCGTTGAGGAACCATTTGATGCGCCCTTTTTTGTTGCTCTTTCTGCTGTTCCCGGTGTTGGAGCTGTTCGTATTCGTCAAGGTCAGCGCGGCCATCGGGTTTTTCCCGGCGCTGCTGCTGATCATTCTCGGCTCGATGCTCGGCGTGTTCGTGCTGCGTATCGCCGGTCTGGCCACCGCATTGCGCGCTCGTGAGAGCCTGAACCGCGGTGAATTGCCAGCCCAGACCATGCTCGAAGGCCTGATGCTGGCGTTGGGTGGCGGTCTGTTGATCCTGCCAGGTTTCATCAGCAGCGTGATCGGCCTGATCATGACGTTGCCGCTCACCCGTCGGCTGCTGGCCAACACGATGCGCAAGCGCGCCGAAGAACAGGCTATTCGTCAGCGTGCCTTTGCCGACGATCTGCAACCGCGTGGCGGCCCGGCTCCGCGCCAACCGCTGGGCCGTGAGCCGAACGTGATCGAAGGCGAGTTCGAGCACCGCGATTCCAAGTAACTCCTTTAGCGACACGGCACCTTCGGGTGCCGTGTTCGTTTCTGTGGCCAGTAATGTAAAAAAATTCACTGCCCAGCCCTTGTAATAAGCTTATGCGCCCTTATGTAACGGTCACCGCAAGGTTTCTGGTGGTGACCACCAGACAGACTTCCGCGGTTCGCTTGGCGAACCGCAACCGGCAACGCCGGAATTTAACCTGCCGGGATTACACCGGCCGCTGAAAACCACAATTAGGAGAGATCGACAATGAAGCTTCGTCCTCTGCATGACCGCGTCGTCATCCGTCGCAGCGAAGAAGAAAAGAAAACTGCTGGCGGTATCGTTCTGCCAGGTTCGGCTGCCGAAAAAGCCAACAGCGGTGAAGTCCTCGCTGTCGGTACCGGCCGCGTGCTGGACAACGGTGAAGTGCGTGCGCTGGCCGTGAAAGTGGGTGACAAGGTTGTGTTCGGCCCGTACTCCGGCAGCAACACTGTGAAAGTCGACGGTGAAGACCTGCTGGTAATGGCTGAGAACGAGATTCTCGCTGTTATCGAAGGCTGATTTGCGCTCAATTTCCCGCTACTACAAAAGTATTTAAGGAATATCGATCATGGCTGCTAAAGAAGTTAAATTCGGCGATTCCGCCCGTAAGAAAATGCTCGCCGGTGTCAACGTCCTGGCTGACGCAGTAAAAGCGACCCTGGGCCCTAAAGGCCGTAACGTGATCATCGAGAAGAGCTTCGGCGCTCCGACCATCACCAAGGACGGCGTTTCCGTAGCCAAAGAAATCGAACTGAAAGATCGTTTCGAAAACATGGGCGCGCAGCTGGTCAAAGACGTTGCCTCCCGTGCCAACGATGACGCAGGCGACGGCACCACCACCGCTACCGTTCTGGCTCAATCGATCGTCAACGAAGGCCTGAAAGCCGTCGCTGCCGGCATGAACCCGATGGACCTGAAGCGCGGCATCGACAAAGCGACCATCGCTATTGTCAAAGAGCTGAAAGCCCTGTCCAAGCCATGCGCTGACACCAAGGCAATCGCTCAGGTCGGCACCATCTCGGCCAACTCCGACAGCTCCATCGGCGACATCATTGCCGAAGCCATGGAAAAAGTCGGTAAAGAAGGCGTGATCACCGTTGAAGAAGGCTCGGGCCTGGAAAACGAACTGTCGGTTGTAGAAGGCATGCAGTTCGACCGTGGCTACCTGTCCCCGTACTTCGTCAACAAGCCAGAGACCATGACCGCCGAACTGGACGGTCCGCTGATCCTGCTGGTCGACAAAAAGATCTCGAACATCCGCGAAATGCTGCCAGTGCTGGAAGCCGTTGCCAAAGCCGGCCGTCCTCTGCTGATCGTTGCCGAAGACGTTGAAGGCGAAGCCCTGGCGACTCTGGTTGTGAACAACATGCGCGGCATCGTTAAAGTGGCTGCCGTCAAAGCCCCAGGCTTCGGCGACCGTCGCAAGGCCATGCTGCAGGACATCGCTGTCCTGACTGGCGGTACCGTTATCTCCGAAGAGATCGGTCTGAGCCTGGAAAGCACTACCCTGGAACACCTGGGTAATGCCAAGCGCGTGATCCTGTCCAAAGAAAACACCACCATCATCGACGGTGCTGGCGTTGAGGCTGACATCCAGGCTCGCGTTGTTCAGATCCGTCAACAAGTGGCTGACACTTCGTCCGACTACGACCGTGAAAAACTGCAAGAGCGTCTGGCCAAGCTGTCCGGCGGCGTTGCAGTGATCAAGGTTGGCGCTGGTTCCGAAGTTGAAATGAAAGAGAAGAAAGCCCGCGTTGAAGACGCCCTGCACGCTACCCGTGCAGCCGTTGAAGAAGGTGTGGTACCTGGCGGTGGCGTGGCACTGGTTCGCGCTCTGCAAGCGATCTCCGAGCTGAAAGGCGACAACGATGACCAGAACGTAGGCATCCAGTTGCTGCGTCGCGCTGTTGAAGCGCCACTGCGTCAGATCGTTGCCAACTCCGGCGACGAGCCAAGCGTTGTAGTCGACAAGGTCAAGCAGGGCAAGGGTAACTACGGTTACAACGCTGCTACCGGCGAATACGGCGACATGATCGAAATGGGTATCCTGGACCCGGCCAAAGTGACCCGTTCGGCTCTGCAAGCGGCTTCGTCGATTGCCAGCCTGATGATCACCACCGAAGCCATGATCGCCGAGATCAAGGAAGACGGTCCAGCTGGCGGCGGCATGCCAGACATGGGCGGTATGGGCGGCATGGGCGGCATGATGTAAGCCAGCCTTACCCCGTACGATAAAAACCCCGCTGGCGTAAGCCAGCGGGGTTTTTTATTTTCTGTGAAGATGATCGTTCCCACGCTCTGCGTGGGAATGCAGCCCGGGACGCTCTGCGTCCCTGACAGGGTTTGGATCAACAGATCTATCCCTGAGCCACTCTTGGCCTTAAGCTGCGCGGGCCAAGACGGCCGTTACTGTGTACGGAGCAAGTGCCCATGCGAATTCTATTGGTTGAAGACAACCGCGACATCCTCGCCAATCTGGCCGATTACCTGGGGCTTAAAGGCTATACCGTGGATTGCGCGCAGGACGGTTTGTCAGGTCTGCACCTGGCGGCCACCGAGCATTACGACCTGATCGTGCTCGACATCATGCTGCCCGGCATCGATGGTTACACCCTGTGCAAACGCCTGCGCGAAGATGCCCGGCGCGATACCCCAGTGATCATGCTGACTGCCCGTGACCAACTGGATGACCGGCTGCAGGGCTTCAAGTCCGGTGCCGATGATTACCTGGTCAAACCGTTTGCCCTGTCTGAACTGGCGGCGCGCATCGAGGCGGTCATGCGCCGTACCCAGGGTGGCGGTCGCCGTGCCCTGCAGGTTGGCGATCTGAGCTACGACCTCGACACGCTGGAAGTGACCCGCGAAGGTCGCCTGCTGAAACTCAACCCGGTAGGCCTCAAGCTGCTGGCGGTGTTGATGCAGAAAAGCCCACACGTCTTGCGTCGCGAAATACTCGAAGAAGCCCTTTGGGGCGATGACTGTCCGGACAGCGACAGCTTGCGCAGTCACGTCCATCAGTTGCGTCAGGTGATCGACAAGCCGTTCGCCAAACCATTGCTGCAAACCGTGCACGGCGTCGGCTATCGCCTGGCCGAGGGACGTGATGGAGTTTAAGCAGAGCCTTGCTCAGCGGATCATTATTGCCTTTGCCTTGATGAGTGCGTTGGTGGCGGGGGCATTCGCCATAGGCATCGTGGCGACCGTGCATCTGGTCGAAGAAAAGCTGATTTCTTCAGGCCTGGGTGGCGATTTACAGCGTTTGCTGTTGATGGACAGTATGGCCGACTGGAGTCACCGTCCCGAGCCCGATCAGTTGTTCTACTTCAGTGGCGGCCCTGGCGACTTTGACTTGCCCAGGGACCTGCGGCATCTGAATGCGGGCTTTCATGAAGTATTTCGCGAGCAGCTGTCATACCACGCGCTCGTCGAGATCGTTGACGGCCGCCGCTACGTCCTGATGCAGGATCAAAGCGATTTCGAAGAGCGCGAGCGAGTGCTGTTTGCCGTGGTACTGGTGGGGTTTGTATTAAGTCTGGCATTGGCGGTGTTCCTTGGCTGGGTGCTCGCGCGCAAGGTCATGGCGCCGGTGGTCCGGCTGGCGCGCCAGGTGCGTCACCGCGATCAACTGCTCGGCCTGGCACCGCCCCTGGCGCCGAACTATGCCGCCGATGAAGTCGGTGAACTGGCCGTCGCCTTCGACGCCACGCTGGGCCGATTGCGCCAGGCGCTGAGTCGCGAACGGCTGTTCACCAGCGACGTCAGTCACGAACTGCGCACCCCGTTGATGGTATTGGCCAGCTCCTGCGAACTGTTGCTGGAGAACCCGGACCTCGATCAGCGCAGTCGCAACCAGGTCGAGCGGATCGCTCGTGCCTGTGAAGAGATGCGCGAACTGGTCCAGACCTTCCTGATGCTCGCCCGGGCCCAGCGCGAAGATGCCAGCATGTCGCCGCAACAGACCTTGGGGCAGGTGGCCGAGGACTTGCTCGGCCTGTGGCGCGAGCCGATCGAAGACAAGGGTCTCACGCTGTTTTATGAACCCGGCAACCCGACGGATACGCGCTATAACGCGACATTCCTGCACGCGGTCATGGGGAACCTGTTGCGTAATGCCTTGCACTACACCGATAGCGGATTTATTCGCCTGACCATTCTGCCCCGCGGTTTTCTGGTCGAAGACAGCGGCGTCGGTATTCCTGAAGAGAAGCGTGAAGCGATGTTCGAGCCGTTTGTACGCGGTGGCGAGAAGCGTGGGGATGGGCTTGGGCTGGGTCTGTCGCTGGTGCAGAGGATTTGTGAAAACCAGGGCTGGAGCGTCAGTCTCAGCACCATGGAGCCCAACGGCTGCCGCTTTCATGTCGCGCTGGGCAAGCCGGACGCCTGATGCCACGGTCGCGACCGTAGAAGCAGAGTTCAAACAGGCGGATTTTCGGGTCCATGACCCGCCAGCAAGCGGCTTCGCATGACATGAAACAGCTGCGCCGCCACTCGTCGTGGGGCTCGGCGGATTGGGCGAAGCTCATCTATTTTTATAAGAAGGCGTTTGGCAGTTCTATCAAAGGTTTGTAGCGATGAAACTAGAAATTGCTAGGGGGCTATTTTTGGCAGGAGCCTTGGCAGTTGTTTCATTGGCGGTGGTCGGCCTGGAGCAGCCACGTACGCAAGTTCTCAGTGCAAAGAATGGCGGCGTGCATTGCCCGCTACCACGGACTGCGAAGTCATCCACGGTGACCCACTCCGAAAATGATGAGCTGTTCTTGTTCATGCTTGGCATGACTCAGGGAATGAAACACCAGAGTTGAAACCCCTCAGCCCACATCAAAGGCCTCGCATACGCGTAATGCTGTTCACTTAAGCCGATGTTTCAGGCACATCCGCGGTTGTGGCGAGGGAGCTTGCTCCCGCTGGGGCGCGAAGCGGCCCTGAATTGGGCCTGCTACGCAGTCCAGCGG
>NZ_JAHMSC010000021.1:0-91143 GCF_018986375.1 Pseudomonas sp. CVAP#3 | reverse complement strand
CGGCCTCCCGACGGGGCGGGTGGATCAAGATCAACAGCAACAGCACGGCGGCCTACCGGCCGGCCTGAGTGGTAAGAGCGCGTACGGCTTAGATCTCGTTCCCACGCTCTGCGTGGGAATGCATCCTGTGACGCTCTGCGTCACGATTCGTGAGCAGAGGCAGAGCGTGGGAACGACCGCAATCATTCGCGGATATATACATATCAAAACGGTGGAACGGGCCGGGCGACCCTCCCACCGTGGGGTGTTACGGCGCCTCTGGCTGATCGAAATTATCCAGCGCTCGATTCACCAACAGTTCCCCCAACGAGATCATCTGCTGAATTGCCAGCGCTACATGTCGGCGCGTGCCTTCCAGCTCGAATGCCAGATCGCTGGCCAGCACATTGACCGAGGCGAGGGTTTCCGAGGCATGCGCCAGCAGGGTTTCGTTATCCAGATCAGGGATGACCGCGAAGATGTTGGAGGGACGTTTATCGGGCAGGTTGCCCTTGTCGAATGGTGGTTTGAGGTAGTGATCCAGCGCCCGTTCGGCGGCGTCGTGGAGTTTTTTCGAGTCGGTGGAGGCGTAGGGGGAAGTGCTTGGGGTTTCTGCGAGATCAGGAGTGATCTTGTGCATGGTGACGCTCCTAAGTGCGCCTGGAGTGTACTCGGGCTGCGAAACCCGGTCGCTGAATTGGCAGCGACCACCAGAGACTAGTCACGCGGCTTCCCACCAGCAACCTGAAAAACATGTCGGATGCTTCCCTGAAACCTACAGGCTTTATAAACATCGTTCTTTTTGTCGTCGTCGCTTGCTGTGTCCTGTTGAATATGAACTTTGTGCGTCAAACAACCTCTGGGTCATTCCCGCCATCTTTACGCTATAATCCCGCCCTTTAGCTGTTTCTCGCCCTTTTGCGAGGACACATTATTTTCAGGCGCACGTCGCCTGCATGCAGACTTAAGAGGCTAGACCCCTGTGGCATTGACGATTCTTGGCCTGTCCGGCGCCCTTAGCCATGATCCTTCCGCAGCCTTGTACATCGACGGCAAGCTGGTCGCGGCCGCTGAAGAAGAGCGCTTCGTACGCGATAAACATGCAAAGAACCGCATGCCTTACGAGTCGGCGAAGTTCTGTCTGGAACAGGCTGGCATCAAACCTTCCGACGTTGACGTAGTGGCGATCCCGTTTGCCCCGATCAGCCTGTTTGGCAAGGCCCGCTGGCACTACGCCAAGCGTTACTGGTACGCCCCTGATCGCGCGCTTGATGCGATCCTGATGGGCAACCGTCGCTACAAGCGCTATCGCAACAAGATTGTCTGGTGCCTCGAGCAACTGGGCTTCGATCCGAAGAAAATCAAGATCGAGCCGGTCGAGCATCACCTGGCCCACGCCTCCAGCGCCTACCACTGCTCCGGTTTCAAAGAGAAAACCGCGATCCTCGGGATCGACGGCAAGGGCGAGTACGCCACGACCTTCTTCGGTTATGGCGAGAACGGCAAGATCCACAAGATCAAGGAATTCTTCGACCCGGATTCCCTCGGTGGCCTGTATGGCGCGATCACCGAGTTCCTCGGTTTCGAGATGCTCGACGGTGAGTTCAAGGTCATGGGCATGGCGCCGTACGGCGACGCCAGCAAATATGATTTCTCCCGCTTGGCGTCGTTCGAAAACGGCGAGCTGGTGATCAACACCGATTACGCCAACGTCATCGGCCTGCGTCGCTACAAAGAAAAGGGCAAGGGTTTCTACTTCTCGCCGAAGCTGATCGAGTGGCTGGGTCCGAAACGCGAAGGCGATATTGCTGACGAGCCGTACATCCACTACGCCGCGAGCATGCAAGCGCTGTTCGAAAAACTGGCGTTGCAGATGATCGACCACTACCTGGGCGACGTGCTCAAGGAAACCGGCAAGCTGGCGTTTGCTGGCGGCTGTGCGTTGAACGTCAAGCTGAACCAGAAAATCATCGCTCGCGACGACGTCAAGGAATTGTTCGTACAGCCTGCGTCCGGCGATGCCGGCACGGCGGTGGGTGCTGCGGCTTACGTGTCCCACGCCCGTGGCGTACCGGTCGAGAAGATGGAGCACGTTTACCTCGGCCCGTCGTACAGCAACGAAGACGTGATTGCGGCCTGCGCCCGTCACCCGAGCGCGCCCAAGTGGCGCAAGCTTGACGACATGCCGGAGAAGATCGCCAAAATCATGGTCGACGGCAACCCGGTGGCCTGGTTCCAGGGACGCATGGAGTTCGGTCCGCGTGCGCTCGGCGGTCGTTCGATCATCGGTTGCCCGAGTGCCACGGGCGTGGCTGACCGGATCAACCATCAGATCAAGTTCCGCGAGCGCTGGAGGCCTTTCTGCCCGTCGATGCTCGACACCGTGGCGCCGCAGATGATCAAGATCGATCACCCGGCACCGTTCATGACCTTCACCTTCGAAGTGGCTGAAGAGTGGAAAACCCGCGTGCCGGAAGTCGTCCATGAAGACGGTACGTCCCGTGCCCAGGTGCTCAAGCGCGAATACAACCCGCGTTATTACGACATGATGAAAGCGCTGGAAGTGCTGACCGGTAACGGCGTGTCGCTGAACACCTCGCTGAACCGCCGCGGCGAGCCGATGATCTGCTCGCCGACCGATGCCCTGAACATGTTCTTCGGTTCCGATCTACAGTATCTGATCATGGAAGACATTCTGGTGGTCAAAGACGGCGCGGACGCTTATGACACGCTCGGCTGAACGCCATGTGCTGCAGTTCTGTCACGGCTATGACGGGCCGTTCCTGGACTGCGCCCGACAGTACGCGAGCCTGTTTGCAGGGTCTGGTTATCGAGTGACCACGGTGTTTCTCACCGGGGTTGCCGATGCTGACGTTGCGGCAGGCTGTGCGTCTGATGAAGTGCTGTTCATGGAATACAGCTCCAAGGCCATTCGTGGCCTGAAGCTTTCGGCGATTGCCGATCTGCGCAAAATCGCCCAGTCGCGCAATTTCAGTTTTTGTATCGCCCACCGTTTCAAGCCGATCTACATCGCCTTGCTTGGTACGGCGCTGCCGGTAATCGGCGTGCACCACGCCTTTGGCGATTACCAGCGGCGGACGCGCAAGCTGTTCGCGCATATTTTTCGCAAGCGCCTAAGCCTGCTCGGGGTTTCCGATGCGGTCCGCGACGACATGCGCCGTTGCCTGCCGAAGTGGCCGGCGGCGCGGATTCAAACCCTCTACAACCGCATCGATGTCGACGCGTTGCAGGCCACTCAGGTGTCCTTCGATGAGGCGCGCGACGCTTTGGGGCTGTCGCCGGATGCGTGGGTGATCGGCAACGTCGGTCGCCTGCACCCGGACAAGGACCAGGCCACTTTGCTGCGCGGCTTTGCCCAGGCCTTGCCGCGTTTGCCGGTCGGCAGTCAACTGGCGATTCTTGGCAGCGGACGTCTGGAGCAGCGGCTCAAGGATCTGGCTCGTGAAATCGGTATTGGTGATCGTGTGCTGTTTCTCGGTCAGGTGCCGGAGGCGCGTCGCTACTTCCGGGCTTTCGATGTGTTTGCCCTGAGTTCCGACCACGAGCCATTCGGCATGGTGCTGCTCGAAGCGATGGCCGCCGGTGTGCCATTGCTGGCCACCGCGTGCGGCGGGGCTGCGGAGGTGGTCGAAGGTGTCGGTATTTTGTTCCCGCAGGGGGATGTCGAACACCTGGCGCAGGGCCTGCAACATCTGGCGGTGATGAATCAGCACGAGCATCAGGTCTGCGCCGAAATGATGCTTGATCGCCTGCGCGAGCGCTTCTCGGATCGTGCAGTGCACGAGGCGTTCTGGCGTCTGCCGCACGTCCTTGAACTGACGGCGAGGGCCTGATGCTCAACCGATTTCAAGGCTGGCGCGAGCGTGGCTGGTCCGTTGTCGATGCGTCGACGTATCGCGATGCCTGGCAGCGTTTTGGCGGTAGCGTCGCAACGCATCCACTGGTGGTCGAACGCCTGGCGCAGTTGGCCGATATCCCGGTGCGTTACCTGGCCTGGGAGCAGGGTGGCGAACTGAAAGCCGCGATCCCGACCTGGGGCCGCGACCTGGCATTGTCCAAGGACGTGCTCAAGCGTAATGGCAAGAAAGGTTTGTTCGATCTTGGCAACGCTGAATTCATCCTGCCAGCTGCAGCCGACGCGCAAGCGCTGTTGCGGCACCGCGGGCGCTACTTGTCGGCGCTGAATGAAGGTCGCTTTGCCGGTCTCAAGCTGCAAGCCGAACAACTGGCCATGGCCCGCACACCTGAAGAGCTGTCGAAGAAGTTTCGCTACAACCAGCGCCGTGAACTGCGCTTGCTGGAAGAGGCCGGTGGCGTAATACGACCGGTCAGCGACTTTTCCAGTCAGGAACTCGCGGCGATTTATTGCGATCTGTTCCAGCGCCGCTGGGGATTTCCGGCAACCGGTGCGCCGCGCATGGGCGAGGTGCTCGAGCTGCTACGCGAGCTGATGATCGGCTCGGTGATTTTCCTCAACGATGCGCCGATTGCGATTCAGTTGGTCTACCGTGTTGAAGCGCCAGAGTGGATCAGCGTCGAGTACATCAACGGTGGCGTCGACCCCGAGACTCGTGAGTTCAGCCCCGGCAGCGTATTGAGTTTTCTCAATACCCAAAGCGCCTGGGAGCACGCACGAGCAATCGACAAACCGCTGCGCTTTTCCTTCGGGCGTGCTGATCGTGAATACAAGGACCGCTGGTGCAACCCTGTGCCGGTGTTCACCGTATGAGCCAGACCATGAGCCTGCCACTCAATCGCAAGCAGCAACTGCTCAAGCGTCATCGACGTAACAAGCGCATCGGTCTGTTGATCGGTGTCCTGCTGTTGATTGCCGTTGGCCTGCTGGTCACCTGGTGGCTGCCGCTGGTACTCGCGGTCCTGGCCTGGGTTGCTCATGAAGCGTGGTTTGCCGACCATTTGTTTTACTCGCCCAAGGACGATTACCAATACAGCTTCCCGCCCTACACGCAGCAGCCCAAGGTCCGGCTGGAGGGGGCGCGTCTGCTGCTCGATGACGGCGTCATCCTGACCGACGACACCACGCTGGTACTGGTACTGCGGGTAAAAAGCACCTGGCTGGGACGCTTTTTCGATCCTGCAGTCGAGTTGTCGGGTGGCGATAATCCAGACCGACAAGCCTTCGAGCGTGGTGTAGACGGCCTGCGTTACCTCAATCTCAGTGGTCAGGCGCATGTTCTGTCGCAGGGCGATTTACGTGTGCGCGGGCGTTTCTGCCGATTGCTCGGCGAACCCATGCTCTGGTCGTTCGAACAACCTGATTACCGCCGTCAGCGAGTGATGGTGATCGCGCCTCACGCCGACGATGCGGAGCTGGCCGCTTTCGGTTTGTACAGCCAGGCCGACGAGGCCTGGATTGTCACGTTGACCGCCGGCGAAATTGAAGCCGGGCACTATCAGCAGATGGGGCTGGACGCCGTCGAGGCGTCGCGCATCAAAGGCCGTTTGCGTGCCTGGGACAGTATTGCGGTGCCGCGCTGGGCCGGCGTGCCTGAATCGCAGTGTGTGCAATTGGGGTATTTCTGCCTGCAATTGCCAGCCATGCAGGCGGCGCCGGACCAACCGGTGGGCTCGCGTGAAGCGAATCTGAACGACACGCGACTGTTTCGCCAACTCAATCCGTTTGCGTTGCCCGGTGACAGCGATGGTGCACCGACCTGGAATAACCTGCTGGCCGATCTGCGCGAACTGCTGCTCAAGGCGCGCCCTGAAGTGATCGTCCTGCCGCACTCCTCGCTGGATCCGCATCCCGATCACATCTGTGCACAGCATGCGGTGCTGGAAGCCTTGAAGGGGCTTGAGTGGCAGCCGACTACACTGCTCGGATACGCGAACCATCTGCACGACAATGATCGCTGGCCAATGGGTGATTCCGAGGCCGGGATTGCGTTACCGCCGGTGTTCGATCCGGCGCACGTGCTACAACCCTATTGCCTGGTATTGTCGATCGAGCAACAGCGCGACAAGGCTATGGCGCTGGGGATGATGCATGACTTGCAGCCGCGTGCGCCGTTCAAGCGTCGGATGCGTCGCGGGCTGCAGCGTCTGCTGGCAGGGCGTTCAGGCTCGCCTTACGGCGAGAACGAATTTTTTCGCAAGGCTGTGCGTCGGCATGAGCTGTTCTGGCGTTTGTAAATGGTTGTCGCATGGAGTCTTTCTGCCAGGGCAGAAGGGTGATTTCAGGCTTTTGTCGGGCTGTTCAATGCTGCAAGGAAGACAATGAAGGTTCTATTTCTGGTGCAGAAAGAACAGCGGGCCATTCTGGACCGTTTGTACGAAGGTGTGGCCGCTCATTGCGAATGCGACCTGCGCTGGTTGAGCAGTGATGAACAGCGCAACCTGCGTGGCTATTTCCGGCGTGAAGTGGATGTGTCGCGCTATGACCGTATCGTGTTCTTCCTGCGGTTCAAGCAGGAAATCCGCCAGGTCGGGTTCATTCGCACGATTCCCAATCTGGTGATTCTTGAACACGATGCCTACCAGAACTACATTCCCTGCAAGTACACCGGCAAGTTCAGTGCGCATTACCGCCGCCTGCCGTGGGCGCGGGTGATCAGTTCCGGTTTCGTGGTCGCCAAGCGTTTACGTGAAGAAGGCTTTGACGCGGTGTTCGTGCCCAAGGGCTATGACCAGACCCTGTTGCAGGATCAGGGGCGTGAGCGCGATATCGAACTGGCCTTCGTCGGCAGTACCAATAGCGTGGCGTACAGCGGTCGCAAAGCGCTGCTCGATGAGTTGGCGGGTGTCGAACCCTTGGTAGTGACTCGTACCCATTCCGGTGACGAATATCGCGACACGCTCAACCGTATCCGCTTCTTCGTCAGTGCCGACGTTGGTATGGGCGAGTTCATGATCAAGAACTTTGAAGCGATGGCCTGTGGCTGCGTGTTGTTGGCCTTCGATCAGGGGGATGAGGAAACTCGGGCTCTGGGGCTGCAGGATATGCACAACGTGGTGCTTTATCGGGATATCCCGCAACTGCAGGAAAAACTCGCCAGGCTGCGTGCCGATCCTGAGTTGGCTTCGATCATTGCCCGAAACGGACGCGATCTGGCGGTCAGTCAATTCAGCTTCGCACGTATTGGTCAGCGTATTGTCGAAGAGCTCCAGCCGGCTTTGAGGCCTCGCGCCGCATTGAGTCTGATCGAACGGTTACGCCTGAAGCTGGGCATTTGACAGGGTTTTCAAATCATTGAAAGTGCTCGAAATCATAATAAAACGTGCCATCAGCCGATGTGAAAAAGGGCTTTCCGCTCGATGAGTATCCTTAATGTCATGTGGTCCGGGGGGGCTGCCTATGCCTCTGTCCACAAGGTTCATCTGCAGATACTTGCTCAGGTAGAACCCGCAACACCGATCAATACCTGGCTGTTGCAGGGTAGTGCGCGCGGCTGTGTCGCTGAAATCGGTGAAACGCGGGAGTGGCATCTGTCCTCCAATCAACTCAAGGGCAGGCGTTTCTGGAAACTGCTGACGCTGTGGATGCAGGCGCGTTTTTATCACGCCCTGAATCAAAGTGACGTGCGCGTGCTGTTGCTCGACGGCTTAGGCACGGCTCGTGCCCTGTTACCGGTCCTCAAGAAGCTGCCGCAGTTGCGCGCGGTGGTGCTTTTTCATGGCGCGACCCGGATCAGCGCAGCCGATCGCAAGTTGCTTTCACGATTTCCCGCTTCACAGCTGACCCTTGCGGCGGTTTCGCAAACCCTGGCCAACGCACTTGAGGCCGATTTACAGATTCCCGTCGTCACGTTGCGCAGTGCGCTCGATCCACTGGCTTTTCGTTCCCGGTTGCTTTCTCGTGAGCAGGCGCGTGCTCGGCTGCAATTGCCCGTCGACAACACACCTGTCGTGGGGGCTGTAGGGCGCCTGGTTGGCAAAAAAGGCTTTGCATGCCTGATCGAAGCCTTTGCCAAGGCGCTGACACAGCGCCCGCAGTTGCGCCTGGTGATTATTGGGGAAGGTCAGGCAAGGGCTGCGCTGGAGGTGCGGGTCAACCAGCTTGGGTTACGCGACAAGGTGCTGTTGCCCGGAAACCTGGAGGATGCAGCGACGCTTTTTCGGGCTTTCGACTGGATCGCGATCCCGTCACTTGAGGAAGGTCTTGGCTTGATCCTGCAAGAGGCGGTAATGGCCGGTGTCCCGGTGCTGTCCAGCGATTTGGCAGTGTTTCGCGAGCAATTGGCAGGGGCGGGCTGTTACGCCACGCCAGAGGATGTGACCGCCTGGAGCGAGGCGTTAATACAGGCGCTTGGTGTCGCTTCTGAATCGGTCGCTGCGGCTCAATTCACTGTACTTTCGCCGGACGACGCCTGGCTGGAATTCAGCCAGGTTGCCCGCAGGTTGTTGTCATGCACAGAGTAGGGTTTGCTCCAGCGTCTGCATTGGAAAGCTCTCGTTCAGCTTCTCTCGATCAATATACCGTGCGAAGTGTTGCAGGTTGCGCTTGACCAGGTGCTGCGGCAGCGGCCCCCGCAAGAAGCGCATGTCGGCGACGTCGATCAGGCCGAACTGGTTGCCTGGAGTCACGACGATGTTGCCCAGGTGCAGCGAGCGAAAGTAGACCCCGGCTGCATGGAGTTCGCGGATGAATGCGGTCAGTGCCGGCAGGGTCTGTTGCCAGTCGAAGCCGTTTTTGTCTGCCAGCTGGCGCAGGGTTTCTCCTGGCAGGGGACGGTAAAGCACGGCCGTCATGCCAGGCGTATCCAGCTGATGGAGTGTGAGCGTCTGAAGGGTAGGAATGCCGAGCTTTTCGAGTCGGGCGGCATTGTCGATGAAGCGCTTTGAATAGGGGCGAAACAATGCCGACGAGAGAAGCCGCTTGCGGCGAAACAGTTTGAGGATGTTCCCGTCCGGCAGAAGAAATACTTTCGGGCCGAAGCTGTCGGCTTCTAGTACTCTGGCGCCTTTAATCATCTGATTTAAAGCGGCTTGTGGAAGCCGGAAGCATTGCATGTAGAGAGCCTTGTAGAAATTGCGGGCGTATTGGCGATCAATGATGCCGAAAAGTTGCTGTTTTCACCATGCCGGCTTGGCGATCGGACGATTTAACGAGGAAAGGTCAATGCAGGAAACGCGTTGGGCGCAGGTATGGATGACGACCGGATTGTTCTGGTTTTTGACTGCCATTGCTTTTGCGCCGACCAATAAGCTTTATCAGCAAGGGTTGACCGTGTTTCTCTGGTTGCCGGCAATGTTTTTTGCCTGGTCGGCACGTGCCCGGTTATTTGAGCTTTGGCAAGCACAGCGGGTGTTTTGTCTTGGGCTGCTCGGGCTGGTGCTGTGGTCGTTGATCAGCGTGTCGTGGACTCATGATGATGACCTGACACGGGGCGCCAAACGCATATTGTACATCGTGGTGTTCCTGTTGTTTTTTCCGGTATTTGCCAATGCCCGTCCGGAGCGTGTCGTGCGTGTCATGCAATGGGGCGGCCTGGGCCTGGCATTGAGTGCACTGTTGGCGGCCATCAAGTTTTATCTGATCGACGGCAACACCTGGACCGCGCGCGTTGAAGGGTTGGGGGAGTTGAGTCACCCGATTCTGGGCGGTTACGTACTGGGCGTGGCGGCGGTCTGGATGATCCATTGGGTACCCCGGACCCGTTGGCTACAAGGTGCCTGGTTGGTTGCACTGGGTTTGCTCGCAGGCTTTGTCGTGCTGAGCCAGAGTCGTGGCGCCGCGCTGGCGCTGTTGCTGACGCTGGTGGCAATGCCCATTTGGAGCCGCAACCGACGTAGCTGCATCATCGCTATTGGCGCACTGGTGCTGGCGATGCTGGCGTTCTGGCTTTTCGAACCGCTGGTGTTGGCTCGCGGTACCTCGTACCGGCCTCAAATATTGATGGCCAGTCTGAACATGATCGCTGCACATCCCTTGCGTGGCCTGGGATTGGAGTCTGGCTACACGGTGCTTGCCGAAGGCGTCGAATTTGATCACGCGCACAACCTGTTCACCCATATTGCAATCGAATTGGGGCTGCCAGGGCTCTTGCTGTGGTGTGTGGTCTGGTTTGCGGTATTGCGTGAAGCATGGCGAGCTCGTGAAACGCTGTATGGTCAGGGTGTCATCGGGATCTGGCTGTTCTCGTTCCTGGCCATGCAATTCGATGCGGCCAGCATCAGTGGATCGCCACGAGCCGAATGGTTCATCAGCTGGCTACCGGTTGGCCTCGCCACCGTTTTGGTATGGACACAGGCCAAATACAAAGCCTGTGATAAAATTTCGCGTTCAACCTAATCAGTGAGCTCTACGATGAGTGCAGCACCGCCCAATGCGGAACAGGAATCAAGCCTGAAAATCTATTTGCGACTGTTGGGGTATGTAAAACCCTACGTTGGCATTTTCCTGTTGAGTATCGTGGGTTTTGTGATATTTGCCTCCACCCAGCCGATGCTGGCCGGGATTCTCAAATATTTCGTCGATGGCTTGAGCAACCCTGAAGCAGTGCTCTTTCCCCACACTCCGTATCTACGTGAGTTGAAGTTGCTGGTTGCCGTGCCGCTGTTGATCATCTTGATCGCTGCCTGGCAAGGGCTTGGTTCGTTCCTGAGTAACTACTACCTGGCCAGAGTTTCCCTGGGGCTGGTTCATGACTTGCGGGTGGAGTTGTTCAACAAGCTGCTGGTGTTGCCTAACCGTTATTTCGATACCCACAACTCCGGGCATCTGATTTCCCGTATCACCTTCAACGTGACCATGGTGACCGGTGCTGCAACAGACGCCATTAAAGTGGTGATTCGCGAAGGTCTGACCGTAGTTTTTCTGTTCGGCTACCTGTTGTGGATGAACTGGAAGCTCACCTTGGTGATGCTGGCGATTCTGCCGCTGATTTCCTTCATGGTCGGCAATACCAGCAAGAAATTTCGCAAGCAGAGCAAGAAGATTCAGGTGGCGATGGGCGACGTGACTCACGTCGCGTCCGAAACCATTCAGGGCTATCGAGTGGTTCGCAGCTTCGGTGGTGAAAGCTACGAGCAACAGCGCTTTGCCAAAGCCAGTCAGAGCAACACCGACAAGCAATTGCGCATGACCAGAACCAGTGCAATTTACACCCCTGCACTGCAACTGGTGATTTATAGCGCCATGGCCGCATTGATGTTCCTGGTGCTGTTTCTGCGTGGTGATGCGACGGCCGGTGATCTGGTGGCCTACATTACGGCTGCGGGTTTGTTGCCCAAGCCGATTCGTCAGCTGTCCGAAGTCAGCTCGACTATTCAGAAAGGCGTGGCGGGTGCTGAAAGCATTTTCGAACAGCTCGATGTCGAGCCGGAGCTCGATGCTGGCACTATCGAGCGCGAGCGTATCAGCGGTCGTCTGGATGTACACAACCTGAGTTTCACTTACCCGGGCACTGATCGCGAGGTGTTGAAAAACATCAGCTTCACTGCGACGCCGGGGCAGATGATCGCACTGGTTGGACGCTCGGGAAGTGGCAAGTCGACGCTGGCCAGCCTGATCCCGCGTTTCTACCATCATGAAACGGGGCAAATACTGCTCGATGAAGTAGAGATTGAAGACTATCGCCTGCGTAACCTGCGCAAGCATGTCTCTCAGGTCACACAACACGTCACCCTGTTCAACGATACCGTGGCCAACAACATCGCCTACGGTGATCTGGCCGGGGCTCCTCGTGCAGACATCGAGAAAGCTGCACAAGATGCCTATGCGATGGACTTCATCTCCCAGTTGCCACATGGCCTGGACACTGAGGTCGGCGAGAACGGGGTATTGCTGTCCGGTGGTCAACGTCAGCGTCTGGCCATTGCTCGCGCCTTGCTGAAAAACGCACCGTTGCTGATTCTCGACGAGGCGACTTCGGCACTGGACACCGAGTCCGAGCGGCATATTCAGGCAGCGCTGGATAAGGTCATGAAGGGTCGTACCACGCTGGTGATCGCACACCGTCTGTCGACTATCGAAAAGGCCGATCTGATCCTGGTGATGGACCACGGTGAAATTGTCGAGCGCGGTACTCACGCCCAACTGCTGGCACAGGGCGGGTACTATTCGCGTCTGCATGCCATGGGACTGGACGAACCCTCTCCGGCGGACATAGCCTGAGCTCGACGCCAGGGTGAGCATCGCTCACCCTGTCAGCCTCCCGGGCGCGCAACGCGTCCGACGATTTGTATCCAGCCCTTTACATACTTGACCAAGCCTAAATAATTCTGCGTGCCGTGCTTGTTATGGTTCCTGCTTCGATTGTGAATGCAAACGGGAAGGACAACCTTCTCGTGCGGGGACTGGAATGTTGCAACGTCACCTCTGGAAACTACTCCCCAAAACACAGCGCACCTTTTTGCTGGGCCGTTTGTCGGTCGTTGACCGGCAAGCCGTGAACAAGTCGATGTCAGGCAATACCGTTTTTCCTGCACACTTTCAGCAGTGCTCATGCCTGTTCATCCATGTTCCGAAATGTGCCGGCAGCAGCGTGTGCTCGGCGTTGTTCAATGGTTGGGCGCCTGGACACCTGCCGCTGTACTGGTACGAACAGCAGTTTCCCGAACACTACGCACGCAGTTTCAAGTTTGCGTTTGTCCGCGATCCATTGGAGCGGGTTTATTCCGCCTATGCCTATTTGCGCGGCAACCAGTTGCCGCAACGGGATGAATCGGCTCGGCTGTTGGTCAACAGTTACCGGGATTTTGATGATTTCGTCGGGCATTGGCTGCACCCGGATAACATCCGTAAACAGCTTCATTTTGCACCGCAAACCGACTTTTTGAATGACTCCATGGGGCGCATGGCGATGGATTTCGTCGGCTATCAGGAACACCTGGAACGCGACTTTCAACTGCTCTGCCAGCATCTCGGCATGACGTCATCGTTGCCTCATCTGAATATCTCGCAAGAGCGTCGCGCTGAGCCCGTACGCGATTTTTGCTCGGTGCGCACACGGCGCCTGGTACGGCGTGCCTATCAGCGTGATTACGAGGTGCTTGGTTATGAATGAGTCGCCGCTCATTGCTGCACATTCGTCGAACATTCGCCCCTTTGCATTGTCGTTGTCGCCCTCGGCCCGAGCAGCGCTCAAGCATCAGCAACCGTGTTGTCTGTGGCTGACGGGGCTGTCGGGTGCTGGCAAGTCGACCTTGGCCAATGCACTCGAGTTGCAGCTCAATGAGCTGGGGCGCCACACCTTTGTGCTGGATGGCGACAACGTGCGCAACGGTTTGTGCAATGACCTGGGTATGGGCGCTGCAGCGCGCAAGGAAAATATCCGGCGTATTGCCGAAGTCGCGCGGTTGATGGTCGACGCGGGGTTGATTGTGATTGTCTCGGCGATTTCGCCGTTTCAGGCTGATCGAGCATCGGCCAGAGCCTTGTTCCGCACGGACGAGTTTCTTGAGGTATATGTCAGCACGCCGTTCGACATCTGCGCCCGGCGCGATCCCAAGGGTTTGTATCAAGCTGCACTGCAGGGGCGAATCAAGGACTTCACCGGTCTCGACAGCCCTTATGAAGCACCGCAGCAGGCGGACTGCGAAATCAACACCGACGAGGTCGAGCTGGCTGAAGCCGTGCAGCACGTCCTGGCTGTTTTGCTTAAAAAATGAACAATGTAGCGGCGTAATGCACACCTGTTGAAGCTGTCGAACTAGGCAGCGTTCACCCTGTGCTAATATCGCGCCCCTGTTCATTTTGTATGTGGGTTGCACCATGAAGTTGTCCATGCCGCGATTCGATCAAGCCCCTGTCTTGGTGGTCGGCGATGTCATGCTCGACCGTTACTGGCATGGTGGTACCTCACGGATTTCTCCTGAGGCGCCGGTGCCGGTGGTCAAGGTCGAGCAAATCGAAGACCGCCCGGGCGGTGCTGCCAACGTTGCCTTGAACATTGCCGCGCTCGGCGCGCCGGCGTCCCTGGTCGGTGTGACCGGTGATGACGAGGCCGCCGACAGCCTGACCAATAGCCTAAAAGGCGCCGGTGTACGTGCACTGTTCCAGCGCATCGCGCATCAGCCGACCATCGTCAAACTGCGGGTCATGAGTCGCCACCAGCAATTGCTGCGTATCGACTTCGAAGAACCGTTTGCCACCGACGCGCTGGCGCTCGGGGCTGAAGTCGACGGCCTGCTCGAAGGTATCAAGGTGCTGGTGTTGTCCGACTACGGCAAAGGCGCGTTGAAGAACCACCAGGTGCTGATCCAGGCCGCACGTGCCCGTGGTATTCCGGTGCTGGCGGATCCCAAAGGCAAGGATTTCTCGATTTACCGCGGTGCGAGCCTGATCACCCCGAACCTCAGCGAGTTTGAAACCATTGTTGGTGGTTGCGTCGATGAGCACGATCTGGCTAGCAAGGGCGCGAAGCTGATGCACGACCTTGAACTCGGCGCCTTGCTGGTCACGCGTGGCGAGCACGGCATGACCTTGCTGCGTCCTGATCATCCGGCGCTGCACTTGCCCGCACGGGCCCGTGAAGTGTTCGACGTGACCGGTGCCGGTGATACGGTGATTTCTACGTTGGCGGCGGCGATCGCTGCTGGCGAAGAACTGCCGCACGCGGTGGCCCTGGCCAACCTGGCCGCTGGCATCGTGGTCGGCAAGCTGGGTACGGCAGCGATCAGTGCTCCGGAGTTGCGTCGCGCGATTCAGCGTGAAGAAGGTTCCGAACGGGGTGTCCTGGGCCTGGAGCAATTGCTGCTGGCCGTCGACGATGCGCGTGCGCACAAAGAGAAGATCGTGTTTACCAATGGCTGCTTCGACATCCTCCATGCGGGCCATGTGACCTACCTGGAGCAGGCGCGGGCGCAGGGCGATCGTTTGATCGTTGCGGTCAACGACGATGCGTCGGTGAGCCGCTTGAAAGGTCCTGGGCGGCCGATCAACAGTGTTGACCGGCGCATGGCGGTATTGGCGGGTCTGGGCGCGGTGGACTGGGTGATCAGCTTCTCTGAAGGCACTCCGGAAAACCTCCTGGCACAGGTCAAGCCGGACGTGCTGGTCAAGGGCGGCGATTACGGGATCGACCAAGTGGTCGGCGCCGACATCGTCAGCGCTTATGGCGGAACAGTGAAAGTGCTGGGGCTGGTGGAAAACAGCTCGACGACGGCTATTGTCGAAAAAATCCGCAAGACCTGAAACGACGCTGCAAGGGGCTTGCTGTGGCGAGGGGGCTTGCCCCCGCTCGCCTGCGAAGCAGGCGCAATACAACATGCGCGACTGAGAACTTAGGGCCGCTTCGCGGCCCAGCGGGGGCAAGCCCCCTCGCCACAAAAGCCCTGTTTTCACAGTCTGTGATGCCGAGTTAGCGTGCCACCTTGCGTGGCACGATTTTCTTCAGCAGCAGTTTGGCCTTGCCGGTCAATCGGCTGAAACCCGATGCCTTGCCCGGTTGGCTCAAGCCCTGCTGCCTGAGCCAGTCCTTCCAGCGAATCCGCTCGTCACGCACCAGCCAGCCTTCCTGTTGGGCAAAACTTTCTGCCAGATACAGTCCGCGTGTGCTTGCCGGGTAGAGCTGATCTTTTTTCAGGGTATAGAGCTCGGGTAATGGCTGGCCATCCTCAAGCGGCATCAGGTACAGGTCGGGGCGCTTGCGATCCAGTCGTGCGACAAGTTGATCGCCTTCAAGGCGTTCATCGACATGAAACAGGCTCAGGGATTTGGTTTCCTTGGGCACGTCCAGGCGCAAATCGTAGATCAACTGCAACGAAGCCGTGGGCAGATGCACGTAGGCTCGTGGGCGTTCGATCAACTGCATGTTGGCGCAGCGCACCGGACGTGCAGCGCCAGACAGCGGCGTCAGGCGGAACGGCAGCGCCTCGCGGTAATGCAGCGCGCTGGCGTAAGGCGCTGGCAGCCAGGTGTCATTGAAGCGCCCGCCAAGCCAGCCTTCGGGGGTTTCCAGCAGGCATTCCTCGGCAATCTCCTGAATGGCCGTGTGCAACGGCAGGTTCAGCTCGTGAGCCGGCACATAACCCGAGATCAGTTTGAGTACCACGTCGCCACGGTCCTGACGACGCTGGCGGACCAGCACCCAGTAATCGCGATTCTGCCAGTGCAGAGTCAGCCGTACCGAGACGCCGAGGTTGGCCAACTCCAGCGAAAAGTGCTCTGGATTGGCTACCGTGACCGGGCGCCGACGTTGCAGGGTCTGGGAGAAATTCAGCGGCCTGCCGACACTCTGATAACTCAGGCCTTCGGGAGTCGCTTCGACGTATAACGGCAGGGTCTTGAAGTTGCTGGGATTCTTTCTTATGAGCGTTCGCGGCATGTCGGCTCCTTCTTGCGTCGGGGTCGGCCGCTGTGGCGGCTGTTCAACGACTACGTAGGACTTGAGCAACAATCGCCACATTGTGGGCGAGGTGCAGCGGATTAATGGTCCCGACAATAGCACTGGCGACACCGGGTTGCGTAAACAACAGCTCGAAGCTGGCGCGTACGGGATCTACGCCGGGGCTGAGGCAGGCGTGACCGCTGGCCAGAGCCTTCTTCACCAGAATGGCTTTGCCGTGGGCAGCAGCGTAGTCGATGACCGGCCGCTCGGCCTGCTCGTTGAGATTGTAGGTGATCATGGCGCAATCACCTTGTTCCAGAGCCTTCAACCCACCATCGACAGTTTTGCCGGAAAACCCGAACCCGCGAATCTTGCCCTCGCGCTTGAGCTCGGCGAGGGTCTGGTAGACCTCGCACTCGTTGAGAATCGCCAGATCATTGCCGTCCGAGTGCACCAGCACCAGATCGATAAAGTCGGTTTCCAGGCGTTTCAGGCTGCGCTCGATGGAAAAGCGTGTGTGGGCAGCGCTGAAGTCGTGGTGCGACAGGCCGTCGACGAATTCTTCACCGACCTTGCTGACAATCACCCACTCCTGACGCTGACCGCGCAGCAGCGGGCCGAGGCGTTCTTCGCTGCGGCCATAGGCGGGCGCGGTATCGATCAGGTTGATGCCCAGCTCGCGGGTCAGCTTGAGCAGCCTGCGCGCTTCGTCATCGTCCGGGATCTGAAAGCCATTGGGGTACTTCACCCCTTGATCGCGGCCAAGCTTCACCGTGCCCAGGCCCAATGGCGAAACCAGCAGGCCAGTACTGCCCAGCGGGCGATGCAGGTCGTGCAGGGTGGCCTGGCTCATGGCAGCAGTTGCTCCCAGGCAGGCACGCCCATCGGCGGTTTTGGCAGGGTTGGCAACGGCGCCGGATGGCTTGGCTGGATGCCGTCGCGTTGCAGCGACGCCATTACCCGGTCAGCGAAGTCCGGTGCCAGCGCCAGTTTGGTCGGCCAGCCCACCAGCAGGCGATCCTGCTCGGCGAGGAAGGCGTTGTCGGGTCGGCTCAGGCCCGATTGCAGTGGCTCGGCACGCTCGACCCGCAAGGTCGCCCATTGCGCCTGGCTGAGGTCGACCCACGGCAACAGGTTGCCGAGTTCTTTCTGTGCGGCGGCTATTTGCGCGGCAGGTTCGCGGGCCACGCCTTCGGCTTCGGCGATATCACCGCCCAGGTACCAGACCCATTGACCATCGGCGGCCGGGTGGGTGGTGACGGTGATGCGCGGCTTCGGCCCGCCGCCCAGGCAGTGGGCGTAGAGCGGTTTCAGGCTCGGGCCTTTGACGATGACCATGTGCAGCGGCCGACGTTGCATGGCTGGCTGGCTCAGGCCGAGCGCCGTGAGCAAGTCAGCGTTGCCAGCGCCAGCGCTGAGGACGATGCGCTGTGCACGGATCTCACGCTCGTCAACGCGCAGGCCGACCAGCTCACCATTTTCCAGCAGTGGCTCGATCTTCTGCCCGGCCAGCAGGCCGTCACCGGCAAGCTCAGCCAGACGCCCGATCAGGCTTGGCACATCGACCACCAGTTCCGCGAGGCGATAGACCTTGCCCTTGAAGCGCTTGTCTTGCAGGGCCGGCGGCAGTTGCTCGCCCTTGACCTGATCGACCCGGCCGCGCACCGCTTTGCTGGCGAAGAAACTGGTGAGGTTGCCGGCGAGGGTGCCTGGGGACCACAGGTAATGGGCTTCGGACAGCAGGCGCACGCCGGACAGGTCCAGCTCGCCGTCGCCGGCCAAGGCTGCACGCCAACGGCGCGGCATGTCGGCAATCGCTTCGGAAGCGCCGGTCAACGCGCCATGCAGCGCGTACTTGGCGCCGCCGTGGATGATCCCCTGGGACTTCACGCTCTGTCCGCCGCCGAGGCTGGCACTTTCCACCAGTACGGTCGAGAAACCCTGGCGACGCAGGCGTGCGTTCAGCCAGAGGCCGGCGACACCAGCGCCGACAATCAGTACGTCGGTGGAAATAACGGATGGCATGCAGCGACCTCAGAGTTCAGGACTAGAGGCGCAGTATACAGACTCGACGAATAGAGGTTTTGCTGGCGATCAACAGGTGGCTGGTCAGGCTATGCACAAACCTGTGGCGAGGGAGCTTGCTCCCGCTCGGGTGCGCAGCAGCCGCAAATGAACCGATGCGGTCTTATCCCCAAACCTCGATATCAGGTTTTGGGGCCGCTTCGCGACCCAGCGGGAGCAAGCTCCCTCGCCACAATGGACCGGTATCGGGGTTTAGTGTCCGGCGGTTTTCGAGAACAGCTGGATGACCACCACGCCCAGGACGATCAGCGCCATACCGAGCATGGCCGGGATGTCGAGTTTCTGGTCGTAGAGAAACAGCGCCGCGATGCTGACCATCACGATCCCCATACCGGCCCATACCGCGTAGGTGACGCCAACCGGAATGGTGCGCACCACCAGGGTCAGCATCCAGAACGCAATGCCGTAACCAACGATGATCAACAGCAAAGGGAGTGGCGTGCTCAGGCCCTTGACCGCTTTCATCGATACGGTGGCGATCACTTCGGCGCAGATGGCGATAGCCAGGAGGTAGTAAGCGTTCATGGTGTGATCCTCGTATTTTGGCCTGCTTGATGAGGTCGGCATTCTAGAGGCTTTCGAGATGGGGTAAAGTCATTACCTATCTGATTTGAAGATGGGTTGAATCATGAGTGTGCAATGGAATCTGGAGCAGATGCGTTTGTTCGTCAGTGTGGCCGAGCAGCGTTCATTTTCGGCAGTCGCGCGCAATCAACGCAAGGCGCAGTCGGCGGTCAGCAGTGCGATTGCACTGCTTGAGGCAGACCTTGGCCTGAACCTGTTTGATCGCAGTAGCGGCCGCCAGCCGCGCTTGACCGAAGCAGGCAGCGCGTTGCTCGAAGAAGCTCGAGAGGTGCTGCGCCAGTGTGAGCGTCTCAATGGGCGGGCGCTGGCGTTGATGCGCGGCCAGGAAGCGCGCTTGCGTCTGGCGCAGGATGAGGCCATGCCTTATCAACCGGTGCTCGACAGCCTCGAAGCATTGGCCGAGCAATTTCCCAGCCTGGAAGTGCAACTGGCCAGCGCCGCCCAGGGCGATGTGGCGCGCAAACTGGTGGAGCGCCGGGCCGATCTGGGCTTGCTGTTTTATCACGAACAGATTCCCGAAGCCCTGGAGCGTCGGGTGCTGGGCAGCGTCGAGATGGTCACGGTGTGCGGAGTCGGGCATCCGCTGGCCGTAGAAGGGCAGGTCAATTGCCAGCAGATGGCGCAACACCGACAACTGTTGATGGCCACGCATTCCAGCGTCTACCCCGGCAGTGAACAAGCCAGCCCGCAAGTCTGGCGCGCCGACAGTTTCTACGTTCTCGCCGAGTGGCTGATGCGTGGCCTGGGGTGGGGCTGGCTGCCGCGGCATGTGGTGCAGTACCCGGCGTATCAGGGGCAGATGGTCGAACTGGTCAGCGAATGGACCCCGCCAGCGTTGGTGGTGGAGTTGGTCTGGCGGCGTGATGAACCGCTGGGGCCGGCGGCGCGTTGGTTGGCGGAACGTTTTGCCGTGCACTTGCAGGCGATCGGCTAAAAAAGCCGATAAACTCCGCCGCCATGAATAGAACTCTCTACACCGCGCTGTTTTACCTGGGGCTGCCACTGGTAGCGATTCGGCTGTGGCTGCGCTCGCGCAAGGCGCCAGCGTACGCCAAGCGTATCGGCGAGCGCTTCTCCATTGGCTTGCCGGTGATGAAACCTGGTGGCATCTGGGTACATGCGGTGTCGGTTGGCGAAAGCATTGCCGCTGCCCCCATGATTCGCGGGTTGCTCGAACGTTATCCACAGCTGCCGATCACCGTGACCTGTATGACCCCAACCGGCTCCGAGCGGATTCACGCAATGTTCGCCAATGAGCCGCGCATTCAGCACTGCTACCTGCCTTACGATCTGCCATGTGCGGCGGCGCGGTTTCTCGACCGGGTTCAGCCGAAACTGGCGGTGATCATGGAAACCGAACTCTGGCCCAACCACATTCATCAGTGCGCCAAACGCGGGATCCCGGTGGCGCTGGCCAATGCCCGGCTTTCAGAGCGTTCGGCCAAAGGCTATGGCCGTTTCAGCAAGCTGACACAGCCGATGCTGGCCGAAATGAGTCTGTTCGCGGTGCAGACCGAAGCCGAGGCCGAGCGTTTTCGGCAGCTGGGCGCGCGCGCGGAAACGGTCGAAGTAACCGGCTCGATCAAGTTCGATTTGCGCATCGACCCACTGTTGTTGCAACGGGCCGCCGAGTTGCGTCAGCAATGGCAAGCGGTCGAGCGACCGATATGGATCGCCGCGAGTACCCATGAAGGTGAAGACGAAGTGGTGCTGGCGGCGCATCGACAATTGCTCGCCAGCCATCCGGATGCGCTGCTGATTCTGGTGCCGCGTCACCCCGAACGCTTTAATCCGGTGTTCGAACTCTGCCAGCAGCAAGGTTTCAACACGATCCGTCGTTCGACCGGCGAAATGGTCAGCGCCAGCACCTCAGTGCTGCTCGGTGACACCATGGGCGAGTTGCTGTTTCTCTACGCCTTGGCCGACAGTGCGTTTGTTGGCGGTAGCCTGGTGCCGAATGGCGGGCATAACCTGCTGGAGCCGGCGGCGCTGGCCAAACCGGTGCTGAGCGGGCCGCACCTGTTCAACTTCCTTGAGATCGCTGCATTGATGCGCAGTGCCCAGGCGTTGCAGGAAGTGGATGACGCCCACGGGCTGGCGCTAGCGGTGCAGCGACTGTTTGAATTGCCACGCGATGCGCAGCGGATGGCAGAGGCGGGACTGAATGTGATGCGCGCCAATCAAGGCGCCTTGCAGCGTTTGCTGGATGGGTTGGGGCGGTTGATCAACTAATTCGGAGCCTGACATCTGTGGCGAGGGAGCTTGCTCCCGCTGGGCTGCGAAGCAGCCCAAAAAACTGACACCGTGGTGTATCAGGCACACCGTAGTCACCGAACTACGACTGCTTCGCCCGAACGCGGACCGGCCAGCGGGAGCAAGCTCCCTCGCCACAGGGTTGGTTTTTTACTGGCCGGGATTAGCCTTCAGCTGTTCCGCTGCAGCCTTGGCCAGGTCCGGCGGCAGGAAGTCCTTGTCCGGGTTGTAGTCGGCCTTGAGATAACGCTTCAGGTCCTGCAAGTCGCCTGGGCTGAGGGTGCCGGCCGCCTGCTTCAGACGCAGGTTGTCGAGAATGTAGTCGTAGCGGCTGTTGTTGTAGTTGCGCACCGAGGTGTACAGCTGGCGCTGGGCGTCGAGTACGTCGACGATATTGCGCGTGCCTACCTGATAACCGATCTCCGTGGCTTCCACCGCGCTCTGGTTCGAGATGATCGACTGGCGACGTGCCTGCACCTGCTCGACATCGCTGTTCACCGCACGGTGCAGGTTGCGGGTGTTTTCCACCACTTGCCGACGCAGTGCTTCGCGTTGCTGTTCGTTTTGGTCCAGGCGCGAGTACGACTCGCGAACCTGCGAGCTGGTCAGCCCGCCGCTGTAGATCGGAATGTTCAGTTGCAGGCCGACCGTACTTTGCGAGACGGTGCCACCGTACGGTTGCCCAAAGGCACTCGGGTTGCTGAAGCCCAGCGCATCGTTGTCACCGGTCTTGTACTGCGCCACCGCATCGAGGGTCGGTGCGTGACCGGCCTTGCGCTGCTTGAGCGTTTCTTCGGCGGCGCTGACCGCGTAGTTGCTGGCCAACAGGTTGAGGTTCTGCTTGGCGGCGGTGTCGACCCAGGCCTTGGCGTCGTTCGGCGCTGGCGGCAGGACCGGCAAGGTGTGGACGATGCCCTGAATCGAGTTGTACTGACGGTTGGTCAGGGTGATCAGCGCTTCGAACGCATCATCCACCTGGCGCTGGGCGAGGATCCGGTTGGCGCGCGCGGTGTCGTAACTGGCTTGCGATTGCAGCACGTCGGTCTTGTCCGAGAGGCCCACATCGAAGCGCTCATTGGACTGATCGAGCTGGCGCTTGAACGCGGCTTCCTCGGCCTTGGTCGAGGCCAGGTTGTCCTGGCTGCGCAGCACGTTGAAGTAGGTTTCGGCACTTTGCAGGATCAGGTTCTGCTCGGTCGCCGAGAGCTGCAGCGCTGCTTGCTCGTTGACATCCTTGGCCGCCTGAAGCTGGAACCAGCGATCGGCGCGGAACAACGGCTGGGCCAGCGTTGCTTGATAGAAGTGGGCACTGCGATTGGCAATAGCCGATGGTTGGTCGATTTTCGTCCGAACATCGGCGACCTCGGCGCTACCCGAGAGGTTCGGCAGCAGGCCGGCGCGGGCCTGGGGCACGACTTCCTTTTGCGCACCATATTGGGCGCGGGCGGCAGCCAGGTCGGCATTGTTGTCGACGGCTTCCTGGTAGACGCTGACCAAATCGGTATTGGTCGATAATGGCGTTTCTGCTGCCCAGGCCATTCCGTTGGACGCACAAGACACGGCAAGAGCCAGTGAGAGTTTGCGCAGCATGAGGCGATCCCTAAATTTTATTACGTCGATAATTTGAGCGCCAAGGCTACGGCGCACGCCCGGCAGCGTCAAGGCGCAGCATGGCGTTGCGAGTGTAGATGCGCCAACCTGCGGCAACAATCCTGTAATGACGCCATTCATCACGCTGATTGCACCGGTGTTGGCGTTCTTTGTCGGTTGTGTCTAGACTGGCCGGGTTCTTGTCGGGGTGCCTTGCTATGAGGCTGAGATCGAATAATTTCGGATCCCGTTGAACCTGATCAGGTTTAAGCCTGCGTAGGGAACAAGATTTCTCGTCACCCGGCGAGTCCTCTTGTGCTTCGTCCGGGATGTTGTTCGACAATCGAACAACCCTCGTGCACTCAGCACAGCACTCATCCAGCTGGAGTTTTCACTGGTGGGCTGCGTCCATTCGTTACAGGTTCGCTCCGACAAAATCCCACTGCCTGGATGAAGTCTGGAGAGCCCGTGATGACTACAAAATCAAAAAATGCGATCAATTTGAGTGACTCGGCCAAAGTCGATCAGCAATCGGTTCAGCCTTTTACCCGCTCGCAAAAAATTTATGTTCAGGGCTCTCGCCCGGACATCCTCGTGCCGATGCGCGAAATCAGCCTCGACGTGACGCCCACCGACTTCGGCGGTGAAATCAACGCACCGGTCGTGGTCTACGACACCTCGGGCCCGTATACCGATCCCAACGTCATCATCGATGTGCGCAAAGGTCTGGGCGACGTGCGTTCGCCGTGGATCGAGGCGCGTGGTGATACCGAGCGCCTGGCCGGCCTGAGCTCGAACTTCGGCCAGGAACGCCTCGCCGATGCCGAGCTGACCAAGCTGCGTTTCGCTCACGTGAACAACCCGCGCCGCGCCAAGCCGGGTGCCAACGTCAGCCAGATGCACTACGCCCGCAAAGGCATCATCACCGCCGAGATGGAATACGTTGCCATCCGCGAAAACATGAAGCTCGAAGTGGCCCGTGCCGCAGGTCTGCTGGATCAGCAACACGCCGGTCACAGCTTCGGTGCCAGCGTGCCGAAAATCATCACCCCGGAATTCGTCCGTGAAGAAATCGCCCGCGGTCGCGCGATCATCCCGGCGAACATCAACCACACCGAACTGGAACCGATGATCATCGGCCGTAACTTCCTGGTGAAGATCAACGGCAACATCGGCAACAGTGCGCTGGGCTCGTCCATCGAAGAAGAAGTGGCGAAACTGACCTGGGGCATTCGCTGGGGTTCGGACACGGTCATGGACCTGTCCACCGGCAAGCACATTCACGAAACCCGTGAGTGGATCATCCGCAACTCGCCAGTGCCGATCGGTACCGTGCCGATCTATCAAGCGCTGGAAAAAGTCGGTGGCGCCGCCGAAGACCTGACCTGGGAGCTGTTCCGCGACACGCTGATCGAGCAGGCCGAGCAGGGCGTCGACTACTTCACCATCCACGCTGGCGTGTTGCTGCGCTACGTGCCGATGACCGCCAAACGCGTGACCGGGATCGTTTCCCGTGGCGGTTCGATCATGGCCAAGTGGTGCCTGGCGCACCACAAAGAGAACTTCCTCTACACTCATTTCGAAGACATCTGCGAAATCATGAAGGCCTACGACGTCAGCTTCTCGCTGGGCGATGGCCTGCGTCCTGGCTCGATTGCCGACGCCAACGACGAAGCGCAATTCGGTGAGCTGGAAACCCTCGGCGAGCTGACCAAGATCGCCTGGAAGCACGACGTGCAAACCATGATCGAAGGCCCGGGCCACGTGCCGATGCAGTTGATCAAGGAGAACATGGACAAGCAGCTCGAGTGCTGCGACGAGGCGCCGTTCTACACCCTCGGCCCATTGACCACCGACATCGCACCGGGTTACGACCACATCACCTCGGGCATCGGCGCGGCAATGATCGGCTGGTTCGGTTGCGCCATGCTCTGCTACGTCACGCCGAAGGAGCACTTGGGCCTGCCGAACAAGGATGACGTGAAGACCGGGATCATCACCTACAAGATCGCCGCCCACGCGGCAGACTTGGCCAAAGGACATCCGGGCGCACAGATCCGCGACAACGCCTTGAGCAAGGCGCGTTTCGAATTCCGCTGGGAAGATCAGTTCAACCTCGGCCTGGACCCGGACACCGCGCGTTCGTACCACGATGAAACCCTGCCGAAAGACTCGGCCAAGGTCGCGCATTTCTGCTCGATGTGCGGGCCGAAATTCTGCTCGATGAAAATCACCCAGGAAGTCCGTGAATATGCGGCCAACCAGCGGATCGAAACCGTCGATGCCGAAGTCGCCCAAGGTCTGGCCGAACAGGCCGAGCGCTTCAAGCAGGAAGGCAGTCAGTTGTACAAGAAGGTTTGATCCGAGTGTGTGGGCTCGCTGAGGCGAGCCCACATTTTATGGCTGACGCGGCTCTTGTAGGAGCAAGGCTTGCCCGCGATAGCGGTGTATCTGACACACCGCTATCGCGGGCAAGCCTTGCTCCTACAGGGTATGGGCGCCAAGACCAGCACAACAAATGTTCCTCTGAGATAACCCCCCTTGAGTATTAAACCCAGTACCTATTCTCCCGACCACGCCGTGCCTCTGGCCCAGCGCGTGTTCGGTGCCCGCGATCTGTTCTCCCTGTGGTTCTCCCTCGGCATTGGTCTGATGGTCTTGCAGACCGGGGCCTTGCTGGCGCCGGGGTTGGGCTTGTCGGGCTCGTTGCTGGCAATTTTTCTGGGCACGCTGGTCGGCGTTCTGCTGCTGGCGTGCGTCGGGGTGATCGGCAGCGATACCGGCCTGTCGGCCATGGCTGCACTCAAACTGAGCCTTGGTACTCGCGGTGCGAGCCTGCCGGCGCTGTTGAACCTGCTGCAACTGATCGGTTGGGGTTCGTTCGAAATCATCGTCATGCGCGACGCGGCCAGCCTGCTCGGCGCCCGTGCGTTCAGCGACGCTAGCCTGATGGCCAATCCATTGCTCTGGACGCTGGTGTTCGGCGCCCTGGCGACCTTGCTCGCGGTTAGTGGCCCGTTGACGTTTGTCCGTCAGATCCTTCGCAAATGGGGCATCTGGTTGCTGCTGGCGGCGTGCACCTGGCTGACCTGGAACCTCTTCGCCAAAGCCGATCTGGCCGCGCTGTGGGCACAGGCCGGTGACGGTTCGATGCCATTCGCCGTGGGTTTTGATATTGCCATCGCCATGCCGCTGTCGTGGTTGCCGCTGATTGCCGACTACTCGCGTTTCGGCAAGCGTGCGAAAAGTGTATTCGGCGGTACGGCGCTGGGCTTCTTCATTGGTAACTTCTGGCTGATGAGCCTGGGCGTTGCCTACACCCTGGCGTTTGCCCCGAGTGGTGAAGTCAACGCCTTGCTGTTGGCACTGGCCGGTGCCGGTCTGGGGATTCCGCTGTTGCTGATCCTGCTTGATGAGTCGGAAAACGCGTTCGCCGACATTCATTCGGCGGCGGTCTCCAGCGGGATTCTGTTGCGCATGAAAGTCGAGCACCTGGCCTTGGCCATCGGGGTGATCTGCACCTTGATCGCGTGCCTGGCGCCACTGGCCCAGTACCAGAACTTCCTGCTGTTGATCGGTTCGGTGTTTGCGCCGCTGTTCGGCGTGGTGCTGGTGGATCATTTCATCCTGCGCAAGCGCAGCGCTCAAATTGCGTCAGCCGCCTTGCGCTGGCCGGCATTGCTCGCCTGGCTGGGCGGGGTGAGCACCTATCACTTGCTGGCGAATCTGTATCCGGAGGTCGGCGCAACCCTGCCATCGCTGGTAGTGGCAGGGCTGCTGCAACTGCTGCTGGGTCGGGTCTTCAGCTACGCTCAGGCACCAGCTCAGGCTTGATCTGGCCCTTGAGGCGAGCGTAGGGGATGGTCATTTCGATGAGGCCACTCGAATAGGGCGCGATGGTCGCAACGTTGTACTTGAGCACCACCCCGGCGCTGGTCAAGGCCACGTTCGGGGTTTTCTGGAATGGCCAGCTTTTGACGAAGTCCGGATCCCGATCCAGTTGCGAATTGATCAGCCAGCTATTGTGCGCAACTTGTGCGGTCTTCCAGAACGCCACTTCCTGCCCCGGCAAGAGCATGTCGTTCAGGCTCAGCTCTTTTTGCAGCTGGCGCGAGTAGTTGATAAAGCCCCGTCCCGGCGTGCCATTGGCCGCGCCCGTGTCCAGATAGCTGGACACTTCAATGATCACCAGTCCGTCATGCTGCTCACGTACCTTGGCTTGCAAGTAGACGCTGTTGCGATCGCCTGATTCACGCAGGAACTGTTCGCGGTAGGCGTTGAGGGAAGCGGGTAGCGCCGCGCCCGGTGAGGTGCGGGTCATTTGCAGCAGGCGCTGTTCGACGATCCGGTCCAGTTGCGGCTCGGTCGGGAAATGCACCGTGTCGATATTCACCAGCGGGCAGTCGGGGCCGTCGCAACCCGGCTTGACCTGCTCGGACGCATCGCGAGTGGATGTCACCTGTGCCCGATAGCTGGGTTGGAACAGGCTTTGGCAAGCGCCGAGCGTGAGGGCAATACAGGCCACGGAGGCGATTTTCAACAGCGACATGGGCGTCCTTCATGAATCAGAGAAAGGCAAAATTCAGGGTCTTCGACTGCCAGCGGTGCGGTCGGTTCGCCACTAAGCTAATTAGAGTCAATTAGAGTTGTTTTCACCCCTTGCCGTCTATCCCGCTGACGGCAAAGAGGCTGCATCAAACGATGTGGGCGCGTTAGGATGGCGCGAAGCCTGGGGGGAGCCCCGGACGGATTGACAGTAAACGAGGATTGTTATGACTGATTTTGCCAATGCCACCCCGACCATCGTAGACGTCGTACGCCGCGAAAACTGCTTCAAGGGTTTTTACCAGCTTGATCGCGTGCACCTGCGTCATGAGCTGTTTGCCGGTGGCATGAGTCGCGAGATCAGCCGCGAGTTGTTCGTTCGTCATGATGCTGTGTGTGTCTTGCCTTACGATCCGCAGCGGGACGAGGTGGTATTGATCGAGCAATTTCGCGCCGGTGTATTGGGCAAGACTGATAACCCGTGGCTGGTCGAACTGGTCGCCGGTCTGATCGATAAGGATGAACATCCGGAAGAAGTTGCTCACCGCGAAGCGCAGGAGGAAGCTGGGCTTGTATTCACTGCGCTGTGGCCGATGCTCAATTATTTTCCGTCGCCCGGTGGCAGTACCGAATACGTGCACTTGTATCTGGGGCGGTGTAACAGTAATGGGGCCGGCGGCCTGCATGGGCTGGTGGAGGAAGCAGAAGATATTCGCGTGACGGTCTGGGATTTCGAAGATGCCCTGCAAGCCGTACGTGATGGACGGATTTCCAACGCGGCGAGCATTATTGCCTTGCAATGGCTGGCTTTGAACCGCGTTGAAGTGAGGGGGTTATGGTCGTAAACAAACAGCGCGATCGTTATCGGGTCGATCTTGTGGGGCTGCAAAGCGCCTGCGAGGCCAACTACGCCCGACTGATGCGCCTGTTACCGGAGATGCGCAATCAGCCGGCTGCCCGGCGCATTGCCATGACCCAGGGCGAGCAGATGCTGGGCGTGCTGATGCTGGAAGTGTTGCAGGCATGTCCGTACACCACGACCCTGCGAGTGCGCCAGGAACACAGCCTGCCATGGCTGCCGGTGCCGCAACTGGAAGTGCAGGTCTACCACGACGCGCGCATGGCCGAAGTCATCAGTGCCGAACATGCGCGGCGCTTTCGCGGCATCTATCCTTATCCGAATGCGTTGATGCACCAGCCGGATGAAAAGGCCCAGCTCAATGTGTTTCTCGGCGAGTGGCTGAGTCATTGCCTGGCCTGCGGGCATGAGTTCGAAGTTGTGCGTTAGTTGTGAACTGCGTCTGGTTCACGGGTTTCCTCTTTTCAATTTCCCCCAGCATAATTGCGCCATTCATCCATTTCCGTGATCACGCCTTGGGAGAACGCCTTGCCGAGCGTATCCACTCTGACAGCCAACGATGCCGTGTTGCTGGTGCAGCTCTCTGACAGCCATCTGTTCGCCGAGGCGGATGGGGTGTTGCTGGGCATGAACACCCGCGACAGCCTGCAAAAGGTTATCGAGTTGGCGCTGGCACAACAGCCGCGCATCGATCTGATGATCGCCAGTGGCGACGTGTCCCAGGATGGCACGCTTGAGTCGTATCAGCAGTTTCGCGAGATGACCCGGCAGATCGATGCGCCCGCGCGCTGGATTCCCGGCAACCACGATGAGCCGCAGATCATGGCCCAGGCCGCGGTCCAGAGTCAGTTGCTGGAGCCCATCGTGGACATCGGTAACTGGCGGATCACCTTGCTGGATTCGGCAGTGCCGGGCTCGGTGCCCGGGTATTTGCAGGATGACCAACTGCAACTGCTCGCGCGTGCCCTGAGCGAAGCGCCGGAGCGCCATCATCTGGTGTGCTTGCACCATCATCCGGTGTCTATCGGTTGTGCCTGGATGGAACCGATTGGCCTGCGCAACCCGGACGCCCTGTTTGCCGTGCTCGATCGCTTCCCGCAAGTGCGGGCAGTGCTCTGGGGGCATGTGCATCAGGAAATCGATCAGTTGCGCAACGATGTGCGGTTGATCGCTTCGCCATCGACGTGCATCCAGTTCGAGCCTGGTAGCGTGGATTTCAAGGTCGATACCCTGGCACCAGGCTATCGCTGGCTACGGTTGCTGCCGGACGGACGGCTGGAAACCGGGGTCGAGCGGGTGACCGGGTTCGATTTCCAGATCGATTACGGTTCCAACGGCTACTGAGGTACTGAGGTGCCTTTGTGGCGAGGGAGCTTGCTCCCGCTCGATCGCGAAGCGGTCGTAAAACCGATGCGTGCGGTGAATCTGTCTGAACGCGATTGAATGTTTTGGGGCCGCTGCGCCGCCCAGCGGGAGCAAGCTCCCTCGCCACAAGGTTTGTCTCTGACCGGAACAATCTGATTCGTTCCAGAGCAAGTCAATCTCGTGGACTCCCTGTAAACTGCGGCATCTTTGCCCGCCTCACAGGGAGCTCGCATGTCTGGTTCGATCCTTTATATCCACGGTTTCAACAGCGCACCCGCGTCGAAAAAGGCCTGTCAGCTGGTCGATGTGATGGATCGTCTGGGGCTGGGCGACCAGTTGCTGGTGCCGGCCTTGCATCACCATCCACGCGAGGCCATCGGTCAGCTGGAACAGGCGATTGCCAGGCTGGGGCGGCCATTGCTGGTCGGCAGCTCCCTCGGCGGCTACTATGCCACTCACCTTGCCGAGCGCCATGGCCTCAAGGCCCTGTTAATCAACCCTGCCGTCAGCCCGCACCGGATGTTCGACGGATACCTGGGCCCGCAGAAGAACCTGTATACCGAAGAGACCTGGGAATTGACCCACGACCACGTGACGGCACTGGCCGAGCTGGAAGTGCCGGCACCCCAGGACCCGCAGCGGTTTCAGGTGTGGTTGCAAACCGGGGACGAAACGCTGGACTATCGCCTCGCCCAGCAGTATTACCGAGCCTGTGCCTTGCGTATCCAGGCCGGCGGCGACCATAGTTTCCAGGGGTTCGCCGGGCAATTACCGGCCCTGTTGAGTTTTGCCGGCATCGGCGCAGATGTGTACCAGGCGATCGATTTCACAGCAGTGTGAACCTTCGCCCCTATTTTCATGAACGACTGACGACGAGACCCCATGGCCACTCCCAGCGCTAGCTCTTATAACGCAGACGCCATCGAAGTCCTCTCGGGCCTCGACCCGGTGCGCAAACGCCCCGGCATGTACACCGACACCAGTCGGCCGAACCACCTTGCCCAGGAAGTCATCGACAACAGTGTCGACGAAGCCTTGGCCGGGCATGCGACATCGGTGCAGGTCATTCTCCATGCCGACCATTCCCTGGAAGTCAGCGATGACGGCCGTGGCATGCCAGTGGACATTCACCCTGAAGAGGGCGTCTCGGGCGTCGAGCTGATCCTCACCAAGCTGCACGCCGGCGGCAAGTTCTCGAACAAGAACTACCAGTTCTCCGGCGGTTTGCACGGGGTGGGTATTTCGGTGGTCAACGCCCTGTCGACCCAGGTCCGGGTGCGCGTCAAACGCGATGGCAACGAGTACCAGATGACCTTCGCCGATGGCTACAAAGCCACCGACCTGGAAGTGGTCGGCACCGTTGGCAAGCGCAACACCGGGACCAGCGTCTACTTTGCGCCGGACCCGAAATACTTCGACTCACCGAAATTCTCCATCAGCCGCCTCAAACACGTACTCAAGGCCAAGGCCGTATTGTGCCCGGGGTTGCTGGTCAGTTTTGAAGACAAGGCCACCGGCGAAAAAGTCGAATGGCATTACGAAGACGGTCTGCGTTCCTACCTGGTCGATGCAGTCAGCGAATTCGAACGTCTGCCGGACGAACCCTTCTGCGGCAGCCTGGCCGGTAATAAAGAAGCGGTCGACTGGGCGCTGCTGTGGCTGCCTGAAGGTGGTGACAGCGTGCAGGAAAGCTACGTCAACCTGATCCCGACGGCCCAGGGCGGTACTCACGTCAACGGTTTGCGTCAGGGCTTGCTCGACGCAATGCGTGAGTTCTGCGAGTTCCGCAGCCTGCTGCCGCGTGGCGTGAAGCTGGCACCGGAAGATGTCTGGGAGCGCATTGCCTTCGTCCTGTCGATGAAAATGCAGGAGCCGCAATTCTCCGGCCAGACCAAAGAGCGCCTGTCGTCCCGCGAGGCGGCGGCGTTTGTTTCCGGCGTGGTCAAGGACGCTTTCAGCCTGTGGCTCAACGCGAATCCCGAATTGGGCCTGCAACTGGCTGAGCTTGCGATCAACAACGCTGGCCGCCGTTTGAAGGCCAGTAAAAAGGTCGAGCGTAAACGCATCACCCAAGGGCCGGCCTTGCCGGGCAAACTCGCCGATTGCGCCGGGCAGGACCCGATGCGTTCCGAGCTGTTTCTGGTGGAAGGTGATTCCGCCGGCGGTTCGGCCAAGCAAGCGCGGGACAAAGAGTTCCAGGCGATCCTGCCGCTGCGCGGGAAGATTCTGAACACTTGGGAAGTCGACGGCAGCGAAGTGCTGGCCAGCCAGGAAGTGCACAACATTGCCGTGGCCATTGGTGTCGATCCGGGCGCCGCGGACATGAGCCAGCTGCGCTACGGCAAGATCTGCATCCTCGCCGACGCCGACTCCGATGGTTTGCACATCGCGACCTTGCTGTGTGCCTTGTTCGTCCAGCATTTCCGGCCGTTGGTGGACGCCGGTCACGTCTATGTGGCGATGCCGCCGCTGTACCGTATCGACCTCGGCAAAGAGATTTACTACGCCCTCGATGAAGCCGAGCGCGATGGCATTCTCGATCGCCTGGTAGCCGAGAAGAAACGCGGCAAGCCGCAGGTCACCCGATTCAAAGGTCTGGGTGAAATGAACCCGCCGCAACTGCGTGAAACCACCATGGACCCGAACACTCGACGTCTGGTGCAACTGACGCTGGATGATTTTGAAGCTACCTCGGAAATGATGGACATGCTGCTGGCGAAAAAACGCGCTGGCGACCGCAAGTCCTGGCTGGAGTCCAAAGGTAATCTGGCCGAGGTTCTGGCCTGATGCGGAGCGGTTTCGCCCTTGCGTTGCTGCTGTTGGCGTCCGCCGTTGCGGCGGAGCCTGCGCCGGAACTGACGCTGGTTTCCGAGCATGCCGTGGACGGCATGCGTGGCGGTAACTTGTCGGGGCTGGCGCAATGCGGCAAAGACCTGTGGACGGTTTCCGATCGTGATGACGATCAGATCTACCGGCTCGATACCAGCGAGCGCGTCTGGCAGGCCGAAACCGTGCGCATCAATGTGCCGCCGGTGCCTGACAGCGGGTTGCCCTGGGGGCTGAAGTCGCGCACCTGGGCGGCATCGTTCGTGCGCGGTGGAAACCTCGACTTCGAGGGGATCACCTGTGACAAGGCCGGTAACCGCTACATCGTCAGTGAAGCCCATGCCGCAGTGCTGCAAGTGCCGGTGCAGGGGCCAGCCGCGTGGCTGAGAATTTCACCGATCATGGTTCGCGAAGCGCGAGCCAGTGGCATGTTGCTGCACTTCAACGCGCTGTTCGAAGGGCTGGCGATCAGTCCGCAAGGTGATCAACTATGGCTGGCGGCCGAGCGCGAGCGGCGTGGTTTGTTGCTGGTCAAGCGCCAACAAACTGTCTGGGATTGTGACGGCAGCTGTGTGCTGTTGAGCGAAGCTGGCAAGGAAATGCAGCCCGCGCCATTTCCCAACGCCAAGCCGGTATCCAAAGATTTTGCGGATCTGGCACTGTTCAACGGCAAGCTTTTCACCCTGGAGCGCAACGCTTTTCAAATCTGCCGTCGCGATGCACTGAGCGCCAAGGTCGAGCGCTGCTGGTCATTCGCGGCTGAAGCCTTGCAGGAGCATCGACGCTATCCACAGCCTTATGGTCTTGCCGAAGCACTGGTGGTCGACGCTGATGGCGCCTGGATCGGCATCGACAACAACAATGGTGCTCGCGCGGATGGCGAAGCCCGGCCGATTGTCTGGCGCTTTGCCGCGCCGCAAGGCGGCTGGGACGCCAAGTCATGAGCATCCTGAAAAAATTTGAATTTACCCAGCGCAGTGGCACCTTGTTGCTGCGCCAGACAACGAACTGATGAGGCCCGCATGAGCGACTCCCTGGATCTCAGCCTGGACGGCGTTGAACGCCGTTCACTGGCCGACTTCACCGAAAATGCCTACCTCAACTACTCCATGTACGTGATCATGGACCGTGCTTTGCCGCACATCGGCGACGGCTTGAAACCTGTACAGCGGCGTATTATCTACGCCATGAGCGAGTTGGGGCTGGACGCTGACTCCAAGCACAAGAAATCCGCGCGTACGGTCGGTGACGTGCTCGGCAAGTTCCACCCGCACGGCGACTCGGCGTGCTACGAAGCCATGGTGCTGATGGCCCAGCCGTTCAGCTACCGCTATACGCTGGTGGACGGGCAGGGTAACTGGGGTGCGCCGGATGATCCGAAATCCTTCGCCGCCATGCGTTACACCGAGGCGCGCCTGTCGCGTTATTCCGAAGTGCTGCTCAGCGAACTGGGCCAGGGCACGGCGGATTGGGGCCCGAACTTCGACGGCACCCTCGACGAACCGCTGGTATTGCCAGCGCGTTTGCCAAACATTCTGCTCAACGGCACCACCGGCATCGCCGTGGGTATGGCCACCGACGTTCCGCCGCACAACCTGCGGGAAGTCGCCACGGCCTGCGTGCGCTTGCTCGATGAACCGAAAGCCACGGTCGAGCAGCTCTGTGAACACATCCAGGGCCCGGATTATCCGACCGAAGCGGAAATCATCACACCGCGCGCCGACCTGCTGAAAATCTACGAAACCGGTCGCGGTTCGGTGCGCATGCGCGCCGTGTACCACATCGAAGACGGCGACATTGTCGTCACCGCATTGCCGCACCAGGTCTCCGGCGCCAAAGTGCTGGAACAGATTGCCGCGATGATGCAGGCCAAGCCGTCCAAGGCGCCGCAAGTGGCGGACCTGCGCGATGAGTCGGACCACGAGAACCCATGCCGTATCGTGATCATTCCGGTCAACAGCCGGGTCGATCATGAGGCGTTGATGCAGCACCTGTTCGCCAGCACCGAGCTGGAGTCGAGCTACCGGGTCAACATCAACATCATTGGCCTGGATGGCAAGCCGCAGCTGAAGAACCTGCGGGCGTTGCTGGTGGAGTGGCTGGAGTTCCGGGTTCAGACCGTGCGCCGCCGCCTGCAATTTCGCCTGGACAAGGTCGAGCGTCGTCTGCACCTGTTGGACGGCTTGCTGATCGCGTACCTCAACCTGGATGAAGTGATCCACATCATTCGTACCGAGGAACACCCAAAAGCCAAGCTGATCGAACGCTTTGCCCTGAGCGAAATCCAGGCTGACTACATTCTCGACACTCGCCTGCGTCAGTTGGCGCGCCTCGAAGAAATGAAGCTGCGCGATGAGCAGGATGAACTGCTCAAGGAACAAGCCAAGCTGCAAGCCTTGCTGGGCAGCGAAACCAAGCTGAAGAAGCTGGTGCGCAGCGAGCTGATCAAAGACGCCGAAACCTATGGCGACGACCGTCGCTCGCCGATTGTCGAGCGTGCCGAGGCCAAAGCGCTGACCGAGCACGATCTGCTGCCGAACGAAAAAGTCACCGTGGTGCTGTCCGAGAAAGGCTGGGTGCGCTCGGCCAAGGGCCACGACATCGACGCCACCGGGCTTTCGTACAAGGCCGGGGACGGCTTCAAGACCGCGGCGGCCGGTCGTTCCAACCAGTTTGCGGTGTTTATCGATTCCACCGGTCGCAGTTATTCGGTGCCGGCGCACACGCTGCCATCGGCCCGTGGCCAGGGTGAACCACTGACGGGGCGTCTGACGCCGCCGCCCGGCGCGACCTTCGAATGCGTGTTGATGCCTGAAGACGACGGGCTGTACGTCATCGCCTCGGACGCCGGTTACGGTTTCGTGGTCAAGGGTGAAGACCTGCAAGCCAAGAACAAGGCTGGCAAGGCGCTGTTGAGCCTGCCGAACAACGCCAAGGTGATTCTGCCGCGTCCGGTCGCTGACCGTGAGCAGAACTGGTTGGCCTCGGTCACCACCGAAGGTCGCCTGCTGATTTTCAAAATCAGCGACCTGCCGCAACTGGGCAAGGGCAAAGGCAACAAGATCATCGGTATCTCCGGCGAACGTGTGGCCAGTCGCGAGGAATATGTCACCGACATCGCGGTATTGCCGGAAGGTGCGACCCTGGTATTGCAGGCCGGTAAGCGCACGCTGTCGCTCAAAGCCGATGACCTCGAACACTATAAAGGTGAGCGCGGACGCCGTGGTAACAAGCTGCCGCGAGGCTTTCAGCGTGTCGATGCACTATTGGTAGAAACTCTCAATTAAGCGATCGAGGGCGCTCGATCTACGATTTAACCCGTAGATCGATGCTTTCGCGCTGGAGTCGGAGGCCATATTCACGGATGATATGGCCTTTCAAACGTGGGCGTGGTCCTGCGTTCTTCATATTGATTGAGTATTTTTCACTGTGGTCGGCTCGTTGGCCGTCACTTGGATGGGATGATGACTGTTCTGCGCCTTCCTCTACTTTTGTTGCTCGCTGGCGTATTTGGCCTGGCGGGTTGCAGCGTTCACCAGCCGGTGTCGCTGTATCAGCTGGACAGCGGAAGTCCGGCTCAGCCTGCGCAAAGTGCGGGCATGGCGGTTTTGTTGGGCCCGGTATCGATTGCCGATTACCTGCAACGTGAAACCCTGCTGCAGCGTCAGCCTGATGGCAGCCTGCAAGCGTCCACCGACGGTCGTTGGGCAGGCAGCCTGTCTTCGGACATCAACCAGCTTTTATTGCGTCAGGTGGCCGGCCATCTGGACAGCCAGCGCGTAGTGCTGGCACCGGCAACCTTGGGTTTCACCCCGGATGTACAGGTTTTGCTGTCGATCACTCGCCTGGATTCGGGTGAGTCGCAACCGGCGATCCTCGATGCCCAGTGGCGGTTGATCGACCGTCGTGGCCAGGTGCGTGACAATCGCATCATTCATCTGCAAGAGCCGCACGCCAGTGGTACAGCCGCTCAGGTGCAGGCCCAGGGCATATTGCTGCAACGTTTGGCCGAGCAGCTGTCGGTCGCGCTCAAGCCGCTGGCCAATCAGCCACCGGTTGTCGAAGCACCGCGTAAACCTGCGTCCAAGCCGGCGGCGCCGGCAGAGCCGGAGAAACCGAAGATCCCGATGGCTTCACCGATTCGCACGGACATGGAAGTGTTCAGGTTCTAAGGTGATTGCCGTACAGACAAAGCCCGCATTGATGCGGGCTTTGTTGTTTCTGCAGGTTGGAGATCTTTGCTGATCGTTCCCATGCTCTGCGTGGGAATGCAGCCCTTGGCGCTCTGCGTCACATCAATGTCAGGCTATGTGCATGGGGCGGAGCTGGAACGCGGAGCGTCCCTTGAGGCATTCCCACGCGGAGCATGGGAACGATCAGCCCGCAGACAATCACTCGTCTGCGGGCTTTTTGGTTCACGGCCGGGTTCAGCTCTTGGCGCGTGTCTCATGCATGCGCGCCAGTTGCCGCTCCAGCATCGACGGGTAAGGTTCCATCAACCGTTCGACGCAGCAAGCGCCTTCAGGGCTGGCGATTGGGCGGATCCGTGCACGTTGACGGATCAGCACGTCGTCGCTGATCTTGCGTTCCACCAGCAGCAGGTTTCGGCTGTGTTGGGACAAGGCGAGAGCATCCTGAGCCGTTTCGGTCAGCAGCAGATCAATCTGGCTGAGGCCGAAGAGCCCATCGCCCAAGGTCAGGCCCAACTGCAATTGCAGGGTGATGCCGCTGTCGGCGACTTCGATCTGCAACTGGTGGCCGAGCGCTCGCAGCAGCTCGCCGCAGCAGATGGCGTTGGTCAGGTAGTCGTCGCCGCTGTCTTCACTGTGGAACAGCATCAGCGTGCTGCCATCGTTCAGGGTGTGCAGTTCGCTTTCATACAACGAAGCCGCCTGGTCCAGGCAGTCGCGATAACGCTCCAGCAGCTCGGTCAGGCGCGCACGCGGCAGGCGGCGCAGTTGATCCTGAGCACCCAGCTGCACCGCCAATACCGCGCTGTGCTGTGGTTGCGCCGGGGCAACAGGCTTGTTGAGCTGCGGCTTGGCAACGGGCGCGGCGGCAGCGGTGTCGCGAAGGTCGGCAAAAGGATCATCTTCGTCCAGTTCGTCTTCTTCAGCGCTGACCACGTGCCGTGCTGCCGGTTTCAGGCCGGCCACCGGAGCGCTTTCATCGAAGCTCGGGTCGCGCAGATTACGCACTTCAAAGGTCGGCTCGGCCTCTTCAGTGTCTTCGAAATCGTCGAATTCAGGTTCTGGCTCGGGTTCAGGCTCGACCTTTTCAGGTGCATAACTGCTGTGGAGCTGGCGGGCCAGGTCACCGATTTCGTCCTGGCGCTGAGTCGCCGGAGTGTGTTCGTCGATGTCACGCAGCCACACCCGCAATTGCAGCAGCGGCGTGGAGATGTGCCGACCCAGGCGCAAGCTCAGGGCCAGGGACAACGCCAGCAGGATGGCGCTGAGAATGCCCATGCTTTGCAGGCTGATGGTCATTGGCTGTTCGAACTGCGCCATGTCCAGGCTGATCCGCAGTTGACCGGCGGTCACGTCCTGAAAGGTGATCTTGCTCTCGTACATGCCTTCGGCTTCGCCCAGCAAGCCATGCTTGGGACGCTGTCCGGCCTCGGCAAGAATCCGGTTGTCCACGCTATAAATAGCCGCGTGAGCCACCAACGGGTTCTTGGTCAGGTTGTTCAGCAACACGTTGAGGCTGAGGATGTCGTTGGACACCAACAGTTCGGTCGCCGACATCGCTGTCTGGGTAGTCAGGCTCTGGCCGAGGGCATCCGCTTGCTCGTGCATGGCCTGTTTGAACTGCAGACCCATCACGCAGGCGTAGATCACCAGGGCCAATGCGACCAGGATCACGTTATGGCTGGCAATGCGCAATGCAATCGGTACACGGCGATGGCGCAGTGCCCGGAAGATCAGCAGAAAGAAGTTATCGGTTTTAACTGGCGTAGGCCGGTTCACTGAGCTCGGCTCTTTTGTCCGTGAAGTTGACGCGCAGTATAGCGACAGGCCCCAGACCGGCAAAGCGCTCGCTGTGCCCGATGGTCACTGAAAGTGGGTAGAATGCGGTTTTTTTCCACTTGCGGGGGTGCGCCTTGCGCGAAATCGTCCTGATAAACATCACGGGAGTCGACCGTCCGGGTCTGACTGCGGCCATTACCGGTGTACTGGCCCAGGGTGGTGTGAACATTCTCGACATCGGTCAGGCGGTGATCCACGACACGTTGTCGTTCGGCATCCTGGTTGAAATTCCCGACACCGAACAGGGTTCGTCGGTGCTCAAGGACATCCTGTTCAAGGCCTACGAGCTGGGGCAACAGGTGCGTTTCACGCCGGTCTCCGAAGAGGATTACCAGCAGTGGGTCGGCGCTCAAGGCAAGAAGCGCCATATTGTGACTTTGCTGACCCGCAAAGTGACGGCCGAGCAGTTGCAGCGCGTGAGTTCGATCACTGCCAAATACGGGCTGAACATCGATCACATTGACCGCTTGTCAGGGCGTATGCCACTGGACACTCCGGCTGATAAGGGCAAGGGCTGCATTGAGTTCTCCGTGCGTGGCGAAGCGGCCGATCCGCAGGCCCTGCGTGCCGAGTTCCTCAGCGTGGCCCAGGAGCTGAACGTCGATATCGCCTTCCAGGAAGATTCACTGTTCCGTCGCAACCGTCGTCTGGCGGTGTTCGACATGGACTCGACACTGATCGAAGCCGAAGTGATCGACGAACTGGCCAAGGCCGCCGGGGTGGGCGAGAAGGTGTCGGAAATCACCGAGCGGGCGATGGCCGGCGAACTGGATTTCCGCGCCAGCTTCAAGGAGCGCCTGGCCTTGCTCAAAGGGCTGGACGTCAGCGTGCTGGACTCGATCGGGGCTTCCCTGCGCCTGACCGAGGGCGCTGAAACCTTGTTCGCCGAACTCAAGCGCCTGGGCTACAAGACGGCCATTCTGTCGGGCGGTTTCACTTACTTTGCCAAACAGCTGCAAGCCAAGCTGGGCATCGACTATGTGTTCGCCAATGAGCTGGAAGTGGTCGACGGCAAAGTGACCGGTGTGGCTGTCGAGCCAATCGTCGATGCACAGCGCAAAGCTGATTTGCTGCGTGAGCTGGCGCACAAGGAAGGCTTGCGTCTGGAGCAGACCATTGCCGTCGGCGACGGTGCCAACGATTTGCCGATGCTGGCAATTGCAGGTCTGGGCGTGGCGTTCCGTGCCAAGCCGCTGGTCAAACAGTCGGCCAAGCAGGCGATTTCGACCCTGGGGCTGGATGGCGTGCTGTATCTGCTGGGCTTCAGAGACCGCGACGGTCAACTCTGAGCCTGACCAACCTGATCGTTCCCATGCTTCGCGTGGGAATGCATCCGGTGACGCTCTGCGTCACGCTTGAGAAGGGACGCGGAGCGTCCCGGGCGGCGTTCCCACGCGGGAGCGTGGGAACGATCACATGCGCAAGGATCAGGCGTTTGGCAAGCCCATGCCTTGGCCCATCATCACTGGCGAACCAGCCGCCAGCTCTTCAGCCCACTTCACTTGATTCGGGCCAAATAGCACAACCGCCGTCGAACCCAGTTTGAAGCGACCCAGCTCGGCACCTTTTTCCAGGTGAATCGGCGCGCGGGCAGCTTCGTCGTAGCGGAAGGTTTTCAGTTCGCGCTTGGGCGGCGTTACCAGCCCGGCCCAGACGGTTTCGATCGAAGCGACGATCATCGCACCGACCAAGACCACAGCCATTGGCCCGCGTTCGGTGTCGAAGATGCACGCGACGCGCTCGTTACGGGCGAACAACTCTGGAACGTTTTCCGCGGTGGTCTGGTTGACCGAGAAGATCCGGCCCGGAATGTAGACCATTTCGCGCAGGGTGCCGGCCAGCGGCATGTGTACGCGATGGTAGTCTTTGGGCGACAGGTAAATAGTGGCGAAATCGCCGCCCATGAACGGCGCAGCGTTTGCCGTATCACCGCCGAGCAATTCCAGCACGCTGAAACTGTGGCCCTTGGCCTGGAACACGCGACCGTGCTCGATCGGGCCGAGCTGGCTGACGGCACCGTCAGCCGGGCTGAGGATTGCGTCCGGGGTCTGGTCCAGCGGGCGGGCGCCATCTTTCAGTGCGCGGGTGAAGAACGCGTTGAAGTGTTCGTAAGCGGTCAGGTCCTCGACCAGCGCTTGCGACATGTCCACCTGATAACGCTTGGCGAACCAGGCGGTGAAGGCGTTCTTGAACCAGCGCACGCGGCATTCGGCGATGCAGCCGGCCAGACGCGAGAGCAGGTGATGAGGCAGCAGGTACTGGCTGAGGATAAACAAACGCTTTTTCATTAACTGTCCTTAAGAACCTTGAATCTCAACAGGCGTGTCGGGGTGGTTGCCCCATTCGCCCCAGGAGCCGGCGTAGCCTTTGACCCGCGGATAACCGAGCGCCTTGGCCACCAGATAGGTGAAGCCAGAGCGATGGTGGGTCTGGCAGTGGGTAATCACTTCTTTGTCTTTGCTGATCCCGAGCTGTTCGAGGATCTGCGGCATGTCACTACGGATGCGCAAGTTGCGGGTCTTGTCCATGCCGGCGGTCCATTCGAAATTGACTGCGCCGGGGATGTGTCCGCCCTTGGCAGCGAGGACTTTCTCGCCGGAATATTCCAGCGGCCCGCGTGCGTCCCAGATCGCCAGATCGGCGGCGCCGAGACGGCTTTGCAGGTATTCGCGGGTAGCGGTGGGCTCGTCGTGCAAGGTCAGTGCAGCCGGGCCGCCGACAGCCGCTGGAACCTCGGTTGAAACCGGCAAGCCTTCCGCCAGCCAGGCCAGCAGGCCGCCGTCCACATAGTGGTAGTTGCTGTGGCCGATGACATCCAGCAACCAGATGAAGCGTCCGGCCCAACCACCGCCTTCATCGTCGTAGACCACGTAGACCGCGTCCGGGTTATGCCCCAGTTCGCCGAACAGGGTTTCAAGTGCAGCCTGTGGCGGCAGCAGGCCCGGCGCCGGCGGATGACCCAGTTGAGTCCGTTTGGGGTCGACGAAGCGCGCGCCGGGAATATGGCCTTCGGCGTAGCGGGCGCTGCTGGTCAGGTCGACCAGAATCAGTTCGCGAGCATCGAGACGGGCGAGCAGGTCGCTCGGCTCGATGACCAGCGACAAGCCAGAGAAGTCAGACATGTGAGGTCTCCAGAGCACAAAGGGAAGGATTGTAGCGCAGGAACTACTGGCCGCGGTTGCTAAAGCTGTGCAGGGCTTTTTCGATGCACTGCGCGGTTTTACCGAAGGCTTGCACGGTGATTTCCGAAAATGGACCGCCGCCCTGGTCCGCCACGACCAGCATGATCACCCGGCCATTGTTGACCAGTGAACGCAGCAGCAGGTGCTCGCCGCCGAACAGCGCCCGCAGGCTGGCAGGCAGCAAGGCTGAAAACTGTGCGTTGTTGACTGGCGTCAGTCGCACCTGAGCCTGTTGCGAGAGCAAGCGTTGCAGCACGGTGCTCTGGCTGACCACATAGTTCAGCGTCGCGGCTTCTTTAGGCAGGCCGTGAATCTGGTGCACGCGCAATTGGCTGTGCGTGCGATCAGCCATCAGAATCATCACCCGACGCATGCCGCAGGCAACCAGCGCGTCCCGGGCGAAGGTGGCCAGGTGCATGGCATTGGTAAAGCGGCTCGGCTCCGCCAGCAGTTCTGCGCATTGCTTGCGCCACTTTGTCAGGTCTTCGGCGGTGGGGGCTGGCGCCGGAAGCTGGCCGCGATGAAGGCGTCGCTCGTCCCACGGCCAGAGCAATGCTCCGGCGGGATGCCAAAGGTCCGGCATGGCGTGGTTGCGGGCGCTGAGTGCGGCTTGCTGGTGCAGTTGCTGCTGGACCTCGTCCATCGGCATTTGCAGGTAGAGGCTGGTCAGAAACTGCCAGCGCAGGCAGTGAGGGCTGCTCCAGGCTTGCTGTGCCGATAACGCCAGACCGTTAGCCAGCAATACCGTGTTGGCCGGTTGATTGAGCCAGCGGCGCAGCGTCGGGTCGTCATCAAGGCGGTTTTGCTGGCGCAACGGGTGCTCGGCGTCGCGGGCGATATGCACGACTTTCGCCAGCTCGCGTTGTTCATCCAGCAGCAATCGATAGCCTTGTCCTACCCAGATTGGCAGGCGCCAGACTTCCACCAGTGCCTGGCCGAGATCCAGCAGGCGTACGCCGAACAATTCTTTTTCGACCTTGCTTGCTGGCTCGCGCTTGTGCAGGACCCGCAGCTCCCAGTCTTCCAGCAGTTGCGGGAAGGTCAGTGCCAGTGGCCAGAACGGCGAGAGGAACAGCAGGCTGCCCCAATGGATGTCCTGCCAGAGCCGCGCCAGGCGACTGGCAAAAAAGCCGTTGGCCTGTTGGGTCGCGTGCTGGCTGATCAATTGCAGTTGGCGCAGGGCCGGTGGAATTTCGTTCTGAGGCAGGGCGGGCAGGCGCGCGAGCAGTTCTTCGGTGCGTTTGAGGCCGAGGCGATTGATCGCCACCTCCAGGTTCTCGCTGGGCTCGCTCATGCTGCCGTGGGTGTGGCGATTGGCTTCGCGAATGACGCTGAGGGCGAGGGCCGGGCTGCCCTGCATCAACTCGGCAATATCGCGCAACGAGCTGCGATTGTCGGCGATAGCCTTGCAAACGCGGTCATGACTGGCTTGCGGCACGGGCAAGGTTACGCCGTCGAGCAGCTTGACCCAGCCTTCGAGTGTGGTCGGTTTAGCAGTTGGAACGGTCGTTTCATTAGCCATGGTTGGGCGCGATCATCGTCTGCATTAAACACGCCCGGAGCGGGCCAAATTAGCTTTTCGCCTTAACTGGCTATAGTCTGGCGCAGTTTTGCCGATAAGTAGAAGAAGAGATTTTTTAACTTCCGAATATGACCTTGAACCCGACTTAAGTAAGTACCTTCTACCTATGGCTAAAATTATCGGCATCATCGTCGTATTCGCGAGCGTGCTCGGCGGATACGTGCTTTCCCACGGCAAGATTGCCGCCCTGATTCAGCCTTTCGAGGTGATGATCATCGGCGGTGCGGCGCTGGGTGCATTCCTTCAGGCCAACCCCGGCCCCACGACGATGCACGTGCTCAAGAAGTCCTTGGGCATGTTCAGTTCGCGTTTCAATCACACCTTCTACCTGGAGGTGCTGGGCCTGGTCTACGAGATCCTCAACAAGAGCCGTCGCGAAGGCATGATGGCGATTGAAGGGGATATCGAAGACGCTGCTGCCAGCCCGATTTTTGCCAAGTATCCGGCAGTCCTCAAGGACGACCGCATGACCGCGTTCATCTGCGATTACTTGCGCATCATGTCGTCCGGCAACATGGCGCCGCATGAGCTTGAGGGCCTGTTCGACATGGAACTGTACAGCCTCAAGGAAGACCTCGAGCACCCATCCCATGCGGTTAACGGTATCGCCGATGCGATGCCCGGTTTTGGTATCGTCGCGGCGGTACTGGGGATCGTGGTGACCATGGCCTCGCTGGGTGAAGGCGATCAAAAAGCGATCGGCATGCACGTAGGTGCCGCGCTGGTCGGTACCTTCTTCGGTATTCTCGCGGCCTACGGCTTCTTCGGCCCGCTGGCGCACTCGCTGGCTCACGATGCCAAGGAAGAGCTGAACGTTTACGAGGCCATCAAGGCTTCGTTGGTGGCTTCGGCGTCCGGTATGCCGCCATCGCTGGCCGTGGAGTTCGGGCGCAAGGTTCTGTACCCGGCGCACCGTCCGAGCTTCGCTGAGCTGGAACAAGCGGTTCGCGGTCGTTAAGTCATGGAAAATAATCAGCCGATAATCATCAAGCGCGTCAAGCGCATTGCTGGCGGGCATCACGGGGGCGCGTGGAAAATTGCCTTCGCTGACTTCGCGACGGCGATGATGGCGTTCTTCCTGGTGTTGTGGCTGTTATCCACCGCCACGCCGGAACAGAAAATCGCCATTGCCGGTTACTTCAAGGACCCGATCGGCTTCTCTGAAAGCGGTACGCCGTACATCATCGATCTGGGCGGCACGCCGGTGCTGGCGCCGGACAAGACCCTCAATCCCGAGGTCAAGTCTCAGCCGCAGCCGGACAAGGTCACTGTCGATACCGATCAGGTCGAGAAAATGGCCGAGGAAGTCGAGAAGGAACGCCTTGAACTGTTGCTGCAAGAATTGCAGAACAAGGTCGAAGAGAACCCGCAGTTGCAGAAGTTCAAGGACCAGATTCTTTTCGACATCACTCCAGATGGCTTGCGCATCCAGATCATCGATTCCGAAAATCGGCCGATGTTCGACTCGGGCAGCGCGCGCTTGAAGCCGTACTTCGAAGACATTTTGCTGGCCATGGCCGACACCATCAAAGCGGTGCCGAACAAGATCAGCATCGGCGGTCACACCGACGCCAAGCCTTATGCGGGTACCGGTGATTTCGGCAACTGGGAGCTGTCGGCCAACCGTGCCAACGCCGCTCGCCGTGCGCTGGTTGCGGGTAGCTATCCGGATCCGCAAGTGGCGCGGGTGGTGGGTTACGCCTCGTCAGTGTTGTTCGATCGCAAGAACCCGTTGAACCCGGTCAACCGCCGTATCGACATCGTCGTGCTGACCAAGAAGGCCCAGCGCGCCATTGAGGGTGAGCAAGGTTCGGAGCCGGCACCGACTCCGGGGCAGGGCGCTCCGGGTGAAGTGCCTACCGTACCCGCCGATCCGAACGCCTTGCCGGCGGACAAGGAGCCGCTACCGGCGCATGAGCTTCGGGAGCGACTGAACCTGTTCGACAACCCGGCGCCGAAAGCAGGTGACCCGGCCAAACCGGCTGGACCACCCAAGCAGTGACCCAATAAAAAGCCGCGATCATCGCGGCTTTTTATTGTCTGTCGGTGCGTCTGTTTAATAGCTGGTTTCGGGCAAACTGGCGATGATCGAGCGGTAGCTGTTCATGCGTTGCTGTTGCACGCGGCCATCTTCAAGCGCCTTGAGCAAGGCGCAACCGGGTTCGCGGTCGTGCTTGCAGTCGCGGAAGCGGCAGGTGCCGATCAAGTCGTTGAACTCGATGAAACCGGCTTCAACGTCGGCACGGCTGACGTGGCCCAGGCCGAATTCCCGAATACCCGGGGAGTCGATCAGCTCACCGCCGCCGGGGAAGTGGAACAATCGCGCGGTGGTGGTGGTGTGGGTGCCCTGGCCGGACAGCTCGGACAACGGGCCGACACGGGTTTCGACTTCCGGCAGCAGGCTGTTGACCAGCGAAGACTTGCCGACGCCGGACTGACCGACGAACACACTGATGCGCCCGTCCAGTTGTTCCTGCAACTGCTCCATGCCATTGCCATGGTGCGCCGAGACTTCCAGCACCGGGTAACCCAGAGTGCGGTAGACCGCCAGCAAGGCATTCAGCGCCGGGGCATTCTGCTCGTCGATCAGGTCGAACTTGTTGAGCAACAGCAGCGGGCGAATACCGGCGTGTTCTGCAGCGACCAGGTAGCGGTCGATCAGGTTGGCATGAGGTTCGGGCAGCGGGGCGAAGACAATCACGATCATGTCGACATTGGCCGCTACCGGTTTGAGCTGACCACGGCTGTCGGGACGGCACAGCTCGGTGTTGCGCGGCAATTGCGCGACGATCACGCCGATGCCCTGGTTGCCAGCGCGCCAGACCACCTGGTCGCCGGTCACCAGCGCAGGCAGGTTGGCCCGCAAATGGCAGCGGAACACCTGGCCGGCGAGTTCGCCGTCGCGGGCTTCGACCTCGACCTGCACACCGAAGTGAGCGATTACCAGGCCCGTCTGCTCGGGGCCAAGGTCGCCGCCCTCGAGCGCTTCTACGGCAGAGGATTCGCGTTTGGCGGCGCGGGCAGCGCGCTCGCCTTGAATCTTTTCGATGCGCCAGTTTTGACGACGATTGAGTTGGCGTTTGGCCATGGGTGTTCCGTGTCGATAATGCAGCGATTAGGTAAAACGGCCGCGAGTTTAGCACGCCCCGAGATTCCTCTAGGCTAAACTGCATGCCTATGCCGAGGAGCCGACACATGCAAAACCCGCAGAATCTGATTTGGATCGATCTGGAAATGACCGGTCTGAACCCTGACACCGACGTCATCATCGAGATGGCCACCATTGTCACCGACAGCAATCTCAACACCTTGGCCGAAGGCCCGGTAATCGCCATTCACCACAGCGACGAGATCCTGGCGGGCATGGACGAGTGGAACACCCGTCAACACGGTGGCTCCGGCCTGACCCAGCGGGTACGCGACAGCCGCATCAGTATGGCTGAAGCGGAAGCTCAGACCATCGCCTTCCTGGAAAAGTGGGTGCCGAAGGGCACGTCGCCGATCTGCGGCAACAGCATCTGCCAGGATCGGCGCTTCCTTTATACGCACATGAAGGCGCTGGAAAGCTACTTCCACTACCGCAACCTCGACGTCTCGACCTTGAAGGAACTGGCCGCACGCTGGGCTCCGGACGTACGCGACAGCTTCAAGAAGGGCAGCACTCACCTGGCGCTGGACGACATCCGCGAGTCGATCGCAGAGCTGCAGCACTACCGCACGCATTTCATCAAGTTCTGATTCGGCATAACGAATATTTGCGGCCTGAGGGGCTTTTTGTGGCGAGGGAGCTTGCTCCCGCTCGGCTGCGCAGCAGCCGTAAGTCTGGCAGCTACGGTTTATCAGGCAGCCTAGGTTGGGAGTGCTTCGCACTCCAGCGGGAGCAAGCTCCCTCGCCACAGGGTTTGCATTTGCCCATCGCCCTCTTTTGGTGCCCCTGCGATCTGAGTAGACTGCGCGCCTTCTCGTAAGGACCGCCGCCATGTTGCTGATGCTCTACCTGATTGCCATTACCGCTGAAGCCATGACTGGCGCGTTGTCTGCCGGTCGGCGTGGCATGGACTGGTTTGGCGTGGTGCTGATCGCCTGCGTGACGGCGCTGGGCGGTGGTTCGGTGCGTGACGTACTGCTCGGGCACTACCCGCTGACCTGGGTCAAACACCCGGAATACCTGGTGTTGACCTCGGCTGCGGCAATGCTCACGGTCTTTACCGCACGCTGGATGCGCCATCTGCGCTCGCTGTTCCTGGTACTCGACGCCGTGGGGTTGGTAGCGTTTACCCTGATCGGCTGCATGACTGCGCTGGAAATGGGTCACGGCATGCTGGTGGCGTCGGTCAGCGGGGTGATCACCGGAGTGTTCGGCGGCATCCTGCGCGACATCTTCTGCAACGACATCCCGCTGATCTTCCGTCGCGAGCTCTACGCCAGCGTCTCGTTCGCTGCCGCCTGGTGCTACATGCTCTGCCTTTACCTGCAATTACCCGGCGAACAGGCGATCCTGATCACCTTGTTTGGCGGCTTCCTGCTGCGCTTGCTGGCGATTCGTTTCCACTGGGAAATGCCCAAGTTCGTCTACAACGACGAAGCCTGACACCACAGCTCCTACGCGAGTCCGTGTTGTTTCAGCGCCCATTGCACATGCTCGCGTACCAGCCCTGACGGATAGTCTGCACGCGCCTTCAGGGCTTCCAGCACCGGAATCGTTGAAGGCGCATTGCCAAGCCCCACAGCCAGGTTACGCAGCCAGCGCTCATAACCGGCGCGGCGCAGCGGCGAGCCTTCGGTGCTGCTCAGGAATTTCTCTTCATCCCACATGAACAGTTCCGCCAACTCGGCGTTGTCGAGGTTGTGTCGCGGTTTGAAGTCGCTTTCGCCGGACGGACGGGCGAAGCGGTTCCACGGGCAAACGATCTGGCAATCATCGCAACCGAACACCCGATTGCCGATCAGCGGCCGCAAGTCTTCGGGTATCGCACTTTTCAGCTCGATGGTCAGGTACGAAATGCAGCGGCGGGCGTCCAATACATAGGGACCGACAAAGGCCTTGGTCGGGCAGATGTCCAGACACGCCGTGCAGCGCCCGCAGTGCTCGGTGCTGTGAGGCGGGTCGACCGGCAGCGGCAGGTCGACGAACAGCTCGCTCAAAAAGAAGTAACTGCCGGCCTTGCGGTTCAGTACCAAGGTGTTTTTGCCGATCCAGCCGAGACCTGCCTGCTCGGCGATGGCTTTTTCCAGCACCGGGGCGCTGTCGACGAAAGCCCTGTAGCCGAAGGGGCCGATGACCTGCTGAATCTTCTCGGCCAGTTGCTGCACGCGTTTGCGGATCAGCTTGTGATAGTCGCGGCCCAAGGCATAGCGCGAGACGTAGGCTTTTTCCGGTTGGCCCAGGCGCTTGGCCATTTCCGTGTCGCCCGGCAGGTAGTCCATGCGCAGCGAAACCACCCGCAACGTGCCCGGCACCAGTTCTTCCGGGTGCGAGCGTTTGCTGCCGTGGGCACCCATGTAGTCCATCTCGCCGTGGTAGCCGGCTTCGAGCCAGCGTTCCAGGTGTTGTTCATGCTCAGCCAGGTCCAGACCACTGATGCCGACTTGTTGAAAGCCCAACTCGCGGCCCCAGTCCTTGATCGATTGGGCGAGAGCAGGAAGATCTGTGGTAATTGCAGGCATGAGACAGGGGAAACCGGAGCTGAGGTGCGTATAATTCTGCCAGACATCGGAGCCTGAAGACGCATGCCGCAGACAAAACACCATTTACCCGACGCACTGTACAGCGCCGCACAGGTCCGGGCGCTCGACGCGCGGCTGATTGCGGCCGGGACAACGGGCTTCGAATTGATGCATCGGGCGGCTCGTGCCACATGGCGGGCGATGGTCCGGCACTGGCCGACGACCACTGAACTCAGTGTGTTGGCGGGCCACGGCAATAACGCCGGGGACGGTTATCTGGTGGCGGTACTGGCGTTGCGAGCCGGTTGGCAGGTGCGAGTGCTGGCGGTGGTTGAACCGTCGCGCTTGCAGGGCGATGCCGCGCTGGCATATGCCGAAGCGCTGGCCGCCGGGGTTGTCGTCGAGGTCTGGTCACCTGCCGTGGAACTGCGTGGGGTGGTGCTGGATGCGCTGCTGGGCACCGGTCTGAGCGGTGAGGTGCGCGAACCCTATGTCGCTGCGATCGAGGCGATCAATACCTGTGGCTTGCCCGTTGCAGCGGTGGATATCCCATCGGGGCTGTGCGCCGATACCGGTCGGGTCCTAGGGGTTGCGGTTCGGGCCGACCTCACCGTGACCTTCATCGGCCTCAAACTTGGGCTGTTCACCGGCGATGCGGCGGATCAGGTGGGGGAGCTGCAGTTCAACGATCTGCAAGCCGACCCGCAGATCGTCGCCGAAAGCGCCGTCAGCGCTCACCGCCTGAACCCCGGCAACCTGCCGCGCCTGGCAGCTCGGGCACCGAGCGCTCACAAAGGCCGATTCGGTCACATCCTGCTGATCGGTGGCGATCGCGGTTTCGGCGGCGCCATTCTCATGAGCGCGCAAAGTGCCCTGCGCAGCGGCGCGGGCATGGTGTCTCTGGCCACCCGCAGTGAACATGTACCGGCCGCATTGGCGCGGGTGCCCGAAGTCATGGTGCTGGGCGTTCACTCGGCCAACCAACTGATGGACCCGCTCGGCCAGGCCAGTGTGCTGGTGGTCGGGCCGGGGCTCGGCAAGGGCGCGTGGGGTCGCAGTTTGTTGTCGGCAGCGGCCAACGCCCCGTTACCGCAGGTCTGGGACGCCGATGCGTTGAATTTGCTGAGCCGGGGTGATGTGCGTCTGCCGAAGGATTGCGTGATCACTCCGCATCCGGGGGAGGCGGCGCGGTTATTGGGGATTTCCACGGCCGAGGTTCAAGCCGATCGCCCCGCCGCGGCCCATGCATTGAGCAAAAAATACACAACCACCGTCATTCTCAAAGGGGCCGGCAGCCTGATTGCCAGTCCCGATGGTCGTTTGGCGCTGTGTCATCAAGGCCACCCGGCCATGGCTGCTGCGGGTCTGGGGGATGTGCTGGCCGGACTGGTCGGCGCCTTGCTGGCCCAGGGCATGAATGCATTCGATGCTGCGTGCCTGGCGGTCTGGCTGCACGCCAACGCCGGCGAGCGTGAAGGTAAGGCGGGCCGTGGGCTGGCGGCCAGTGATCTGATTCCCGCCATTCGTCAGTTGCTGGAGGAGCAAGCACCGTGTCTGAAGTAACCCTGTATCTGGCCAATGAAGACGCCATGGTCGCGTTGGGCAACCGTATCGCTCAAGTGACCCAAGGGCACGGCATCATCTTTCTGGACGGTGACCTTGGGGCGGGTAAAACCACCCTGTCGCGGGGCATTATTCGCGGTTTGGGGCACGTTGGGGCAGTAAAAAGTCCGACCTTTACCTTGGTCGAACCTTACGAGATCGGCGACATTCGCGCCTTCCATTTTGACCTGTATCGACTGGTCGATCCGGAGGAGCTGGAGTTTCTTGGCATTCGTGACTACCTCGAAGACGATGCACTGTGTCTGATCGAGTGGCCCCAGAAGGGTGCAGGCTTTTTGCCAAAGCCCGACCTGACCATTACCATTAGCCCGCATGACAGCGGGCGTTCGCTGAATCTGTCGCCCCAGGGTTTGCGTGGCGAGTCTTGGTGTGCCGCTTTGGCATTGGAATTCAAATAAATGATGGGGTTAGGTATGCGCTTTCGCGCGTTGGTTGCTGTCGTAGGAATGCTGCTTACGGCACTGGCCGTCGACGCTGTGGCCGCGACAAAGGTCAACAGTGTTCGCTTGTGGCGGGCACCGGATAACACCCGACTGGTGTTTGACCTGTCCGGCCCGGTCCAGCACAGCGTCTTTACCCTGACGTCCCCGGATCGTCTGGTGATCGACATCAATGGCGCCGTCCTTGGCGCGCCGCTGAAGGTCTCTACCGCCAATACCCCGATTACCGACATGCGTTCGGCTCAGCGCACGCCGACCGATCTGCGGGTGGTCATCGACCTGAAAAAAGCTGTCACCCCGAAGAGCTTCGTGCTGGCGCCGAATGCGCAGTACGGCAATCGCCTGGTGGTCGACCTGTTCGACAACGCCGCCGATGCCGCGCCACCACCCGCACCGACCCCGGCCCCAACCGTTGCCACTGTGCCAGCGGTGCCGGTGGCTCCGGTTGAGCCGGCAATCAAACTGCCGCCTGCTCCGGCCGGTAAGCGCGACATCATCGTGGTCATCGATGCCGGACACGGCGGCGAGGACCCGGGGGCTTCCGGTTCCCGTGGTCAGCACGAAAAAGACGTGGTGCTGGCCATCGCTCGCGAGCTGCAGCGCCAGGTCAACGGCATGAAAGGCTTCCGGGCCGAACTGACCCGTACCGGCGACTACTTCATTCCGTTGCGTGGCCGTACCGAGATCGCCCGCAAGAAGGGCGCCGACCTGTTCGTCTCGATTCACGCCGACGCGGCCCCCTCCGCTGCAGCGTTCGGCGCTTCGGTATTCGCCTTGTCCGAGCGCGGCGCAACGTCCGAGACCGCGCGTTGGCTGGCCGACAGCGAAAACCGCTCCGACCTGATCGGCGGTGCCGGCAACGTCAGCCTCGACGACAAGGACAAGATGCTCGCCGGCGTACTGCTTGATCTGTCGATGACCGCGTCGCTGACTTCCAGCCTGAACGTCGGCCAGAAGGTCTTGAGCAACATTGGCCGGGTCACCTCGTTGCACAAGCAGCGCGTCGAGCAGGCCGGATTCATGGTGCTGAAGTCGCCGGACATTCCATCGATCCTGGTGGAAACCGGGTTTATCTCCAACGCCAACGAAGCCTCGAAACTGGCGGCGTCTGGTCACCAGCAAGCGCTGGCCCGTTCGATCAGCGCGGGTGTGCGCCAGTTCTTCCAGCAGAACCCGCCACCTGGCACCTACATCGGCTGGCTGCGCGATTCCGGCAAGATCGCCCAGGGGCCGCGTGACCACACGGTGCGGCCGGGTGAAACCCTGGCGATGATCGCGGTGCGTTATCAGGTCTCGCCGGCGACCCTGCGCAGCGCCAACGGCCTGCAATCCGACGAACTGAAAATCGGCCAGCACCTGAACATCCCGGGCACCGAATTGGCGGCCAAGGAATGAACGATGCCGTGAACACCGCAGCGCGTATCGAGCTGCTCAGCCCGCGACTGGCGAACCAGATTGCCGCCGGTGAGGTGGTTGAGCGCCCGGCTTCGGTGATCAAGGAGCTGCTGGAAAACAGTCTCGACTCCGGCGCCAAACGTATCGACGTCGATGTCGAGCAGGGTGGCGTCAAGCTGCTGCGGGTTCGCGACGATGGCAGCGGGATCTCCTCCGATGATTTGCCGCTGGCGCTGGCGCGGCATGCCACCAGCAAAATTCGCAATCTCGAAGACCTCGAGCAGGTGATGAGCCTCGGGTTTCGCGGTGAGGCCCTCGCGTCGATCAGCTCCGTGGCGCGTCTGACCCTGACGTCCCGCACCCGAGGTGCCGATCAGGCCTGGCAGGTCGAGACCGAAGGCCGGGACATGGCGCCTCGCGTCCAGCCGGCCGCCCACCCGGTGGGCACCTCGGTTGAAGTGCGTGACTTGTTCTTCAATACTCCGGCGCGGCGCAAATTCCTCAAGACCGAAAAAACCGAATTCGATCACCTGCAAGAAGTGATCAAGCGTCTGGCGCTGGCGCGCTTCGACGTGGCGTTCCATCTGCGCCATAACGGCAAGACCATCCTCAGTCTGCACGAAGCCCATGACGATGCGGCTCGCGCCCGGCGTGTGGCGGCGATCTGCGGCGCGGGCTTCCTGGAGCAGGCGCTGCCAATCGAGATCGAGCGCAATGGCCTTCATCTGTGGGGCTGGGTCGGGTTGCCGACCTTTAACCGCAGTCAGGCGGACTTGCAGTATTTCTTTGTGAATGGCCGTGCGGTGCGCGACAAACTGGTGGCCCACGCGGTGCGCCAGGCCTATCGTGACGTGCTGTTCAACGGTCGGCATCCGACGTTCGTGCTGTTTTTCGAAGTCGATCCGGCGGGCGTCGACGTCAACGTGCACCCGACCAAACACGAAGTGCGCTTCCGTGACGGGCGCATGGTCCACGACTTCCTCTACGGCACCTTGCACCGCGCCTTGGGCGACGTGCGTCCGGAAGATCATTTGGCTGCGCCTGTCGCGACAGCCATAGTCAGGCCGACCGGAATCGAAGCCGGCGAGTTCGGCCCGCAAGGTGAAATGCGTCTGGCGGCCAATGCGTTGCTGGAGCAGCCGCAGGCACAGCCGTCCTTTAATACGACGGCAGGCTCGGGCGCTGGCGCCGGTTATCAGTATCAATACACACCGCGTCCGCAGTCGGGCGTGCCGGTGGCCGAAGCGCAGGCTGCCTATCGCGAATTTTTTGCGCCATTGCCGGAAGCGAACGCCACGGCGCTGCCAGACGGTCAGGGCGATATTCCGCCGCTGGGGTATGCGCTGGCGCAACTCAAAGGCATCTACATTCTTTCGGAAAACGCCCAAGGGCTGGTGCTGGTGGACATGCACGCCGCGCATGAGCGGATCATGTACGAGCGGCTGAAAGTTGCGATGGCCAGCGAAGGCCTGAGCGGCCAACCGCTGCTGGTACCTGAGTCGATTGCAGTCAGTCAGCGTGAAGCCGATTGCGCCGAAGAGCACGTCAGCTGGTTCCAGCGCCTCGGTTTTGAACTTCAGCGTCTGGGCCCGGAAACCCTGGCGATCCGGCAGATTCCGGCCTTGCTCAAGCAGGCTGAAGCCAATCGTCTGGTTCACGACGTATTGGCGGACCTGATGGAGTACGGCACCAGCGACCGGATTCAGGCACACCTGAACGAACTGCTCGGAACCATGGCCTGCCATGGCGCTATTCGCGCCAACCGGCGCCTGGCGTTGCCGGAAATGAACGGTCTGCTGCGGGACATGGAAAACACCGAGCGCAGCGGTCAATGCAACCATGGCCGGCCGACCTGGACCCAATTGGGCCTGGACGATCTGGACAAACTGTTCTTGCGCGGTCGTTGATGAGCCAACTCCCTCCAGCGATATTCCTGATGGGCCCGACCGCTGCGGGCAAGACCGATCTGGCCATCGAGCTGACCAAGGTCCTGCCGTGCGAGTTGATCAGCGTCGACTCGGCGCTGGTTTACCGCGGCATGGACATCGGCACCGCCAAGCCTTCGAAGGAACTGTTGGCCGAGTTTCCTCATCGTTTGATCGACATTCTTGATCCGGTCGAGGCCTATTCGGCGGCTGATTTTCGCCGGGATGCCCTGCAGGCCATGGCCGAGATCACCGCACGCGGCAATATTCCGCTGCTGGTCGGCGGCACAATGCTCTATTACAAGGCTTTGCTCGAAGGTCTGGCCGATATGCCAGCGGCCGATCCGCAGATCCGCGCTGAAATTGAGGAAGAGGCTGCACGCCTTGGCTGGCAAGCCCTGCACGATCAGTTGGCGGTCATAGATCCGGTGTCGGCAGCACGAATTCACCCCAATGACCCGCAGCGACTCAGTCGGGCGCTGGAAGTTTATCGGGTCAGCGGCCAGAGCATGACCGAACACCGCGCGCGACAATCTGCGCAAAGTACTGAAGCAGGCGCTTCGGGTCGCCCACAATTGCCCTATACTGTCGCGAACTTGGCTATCGCTCCGGCGAATCGTCAGGTACTGCATGAGCGTATTAAACAAAGATTCACACAAATGTTGGAACAGGGATTCATTGACGAGGTCGTAGCCCTGCGTAAAAGAAGTGACCTGCATGCCGGGTTGCCGTCTATACGCGCTGTAGGTTACCGACAAGTCTGGGATTACCTGGATGGCAAGCTGACGTCAGCCGAGATGCAGGAGCGTGGGATCATTGCCACGCGCCAATTGGCGAAGCGCCAGTTCACCTGGCTACGCAGTTGGGCTGATTTACACTGGCTGGACAGCCTCGATTGCGACAATCTGCCACGCGCCTTGAAATACCTGGGAACGGTCTCCATATTGAGCTGAGTCCTTGCAATTGCCGTCTATCCTTGGGGGTGTGACGGCCTAAGCCATTTTTTTACCTATTTTTATTATTGAATCCTTAAAGGAGTGCGGCACATGTCAAAAGGGCATTCGCTACAAGACCCTTACTTGAATACATTGCGTAAAGAGAAGGTGGGGGTTTCCATCTATCTGGTCAACGGAATCAAACTGCAAGGCACGATCGAGTCGTTCGACCAGTTCGTTATCCTGCTGAAAAACACCGTCAGCCAGATGGTCTACAAACACGCGATCTCTACAGTGGTGCCGGTTCGTCCAATTCGTCTGCCTAGCGCAACCGAATCCGAACAAGCTGACGCTGAGCCAGGTAACGCCTGATAGGAGTCTCCTTTGTTCTTTGAGCGCCACGGTGGTGGTGAACGAACCATTCTCGTTCACTTGGATGGTCAGGACCCTGAGGCGCGCGAAGATCCGCAGGAGTTTCAGGAGTTGGCAATTTCGGCCGGCGCCGAGACCGTCGCGTTTGTTAACGTGCCGCGTCATCGGCCAACCGCCAAATACCTGATTGGCAGTGGCAAGGTCGAGGAACTGCGCGACCAGGTCAAAGCCGAGAAGGTCGATCTGGTTATTTTCAATTCCGTCCTCACGCCCAGTCAGGAACGTAACCTCGAACGTGTTTTCGAGTGTCGCGTGATTGACCGTACCGGTCTGATTCTCGATATCTTCGCCCAACGCGCCCGCACCCATGAAGGCAAGCTCCAGGTCGAACTGGCCCAGCTTGATTACATGAGTACGCGACTGGTTCGCGGCTGGACTCACCTTGAGCGGCAGAAAGGCGGTATCGGTCTGCGCGGCCCGGGTGAAACCCAGTTGGAAACCGACCGGCGTCTTCTGCGGGTTCGCCTGCGGCAGATCAAGGGGCGTCTGGAAAAGGTCCGCAGCCAGCGTGATCAGGCTCGTCGTGGTCGTCAGCGTGCGGATATTCCTTCGGTTTCTCTGGTGGGTTATACCAACGCCGGCAAGTCGACGCTGTTCAACTCGGTCACCGATTCCGACGTGTTCGCGGCAGACCAGTTGTTCGCCACCCTCGACCCGACCTTGCGCCGGCTCGAACTCGCCGACCTCGGTCCAATCGTACTGGCCGACACTGTGGGCTTCATCCGTCACTTGCCGCACAAACTGGTCGAGGCATTTCGGGCTACGCTCGAAGAGTCGAGCAACTCTGACCTGCTGCTGCATGTGATCGACGCTCACGAGCCAGAACGCATGGCCCAGATCGAACAGGTCATGGCGGTGCTCGGCGAGATCGGTGCGCAAGACTTGCCGATCCTTGAGGTCTATAACAAACTCGATTTGCTCGAGGGCGTAGAGCCACAGATCCAGCGTGATGCCGACGGCAAGCCGCAACGGGTATGGTTGTCGGCGCGCGACGGTCAGGGGCTGGACCTGCTCAAGCAGGCGATTGCGGAATTGCTCGGCAACGATTTGTTCGTCGGCACCTTGCGCTTGCCGCAGCGTTTTGCTCGACTGCGTGCGCAGTTCTTTGCGCTCGGCGCTGTACAGAAAGAAGAACACGACGAAGAAGGCATCTGTTTGCTGGCCGTTCGTTTGCCGCGAGTCGAGCTCAATCGACTGGTGAGCCGCGAGGGAATGCAGCCGTTGGAATTCATCGAGCAACACACTTTGCAATAAAAGCCTGAAAAAGCGGTTGTGCCGCTGTGGCAGGCATTCTGTAGCATTGGTCGGCGCGCCGTGGGTGCGTCTTTGCTTTATCAGATGGAGAGCGCTATGGCTTGGAATGAGCCGGGTGGCAACTCGAATAATCAGGATCCTTGGGGTGGTAAACGCCGCAATAATGGCGACCGCAAGGGGCCACCAGATCTCGACGAGGCCTTCCGAAAGCTGCAGGAAAGCCTGAATGGGTTGTTCGGTGGTAGCAAGAAACGCGGTGATGATGGCGGTGGTTCGGGCAAGGGCGGCGGTTACGGCCTGCTCGGCATCGGCCTTGTCGTGCTGGCGGTCGTCTGGCTGTACAGCGCGGTTTATGTCGTCGACGAGCAGGAGCAAGCCGTGGTGCTGCGCTTCGGCAAGTACTACGAAACCGTCGGCCCGGGTCTGAACATCTACTTCCCGCCGATCGATCGCAAGTTCATGGAGAATGTCACGCGTGAGCGTGCCTACACCAAGCAGGGTCAAATGCTCACTGAAGACGAGAACATCGTCGAAGTGCCACTGACCGTGCAGTACAAGATCACCAATCTGCAGGACTTCGTGCTGAACGTCGATCAGCCGGAAATCAGCCTGCAACACGCGACCGAGAGCGCCTTGCGCCATGTGGTGGGTTCCACCGCCATGGATCAGGTGCTGACCGAAGGTCGTGAATTGATGGCCAGCGAAATCAAGGAGCGTCTGCAACGCTTCCTCGATACCTATCGCACCGGTATCACCGTCACTCAGGTCAACGTTCAGAGCGCAGCGGCACCGCGTGAAGTCCAGGAAGCCTTCGATGACGTGATCCGCGCTCGTGAAGATGAGCAGCGTTCGCGCAACCAGGCTGAAACCTACGCCAACGGCGTTGTGCCGGAAGCCCGTGGTCAGGCCCAGCGCATCATTGAAGATGCCAACGGTTACCGCGACGAAACGGTATCGCGTGCCAAGGGTGAAGCGGATCGCTTTACCAAGCTGGTCGCCGAATATCGAAAGGCACCGGAAGTCACTCGTCAGCGTCTGTACCTGGATACGATGCAGGAAGTCTTCAGCAATACCAGCAAGGTTCTCGTGACCGGCAACAAGAATGGCCAGAACAATCTGCTGTACTTGCCGCTGGACAAGATGATCGACAGTGGTCGTAGTGGTGCAGCGCCGGTAACCAGCGCAGCCGCGACCAGCAATGAAGGGCATGCGCGCTCGGCAACTGATCTGCAGCAGCCGGCACGTACCAGGGAGAGTCGCTGATGAGCAATAAATCGCTGATCGCCCTTATTGTCGGCGTCGTCGTGGCGATCGCTGCCTGGAACTGCTTCTACATCGTGGCTCAGACCGAGCGCGCGGTGTTACTGCAGTTTGGGCGCGTGGTTCAGACTGATGTTCAGCCGGGCCTGCATGTGAAAGTGCCTTACGTTAACCAGGTGCGTAAATTCGACGCACGCCTGATGACGCTGGACGCACCGACACAGCGTTTCCTGACGCTGGAAAAGAAAGCCGTCATGGTTGATGCCTACGCCAAGTGGCGCGTCAAGGATGCCGAACGTTTCTACACCGCGACTTCCGGCCTCAAGCAGATTGCTGACGAACGCCTCTCGCGTCGTCTGGAATCGGGTCTACGTGATCAGTTTGGCAAGCGCACCCTGCACGAGGTGGTTTCCGGTGAGCGTGACGCGCTGATGGCGGACATCACTGCTTCGCTGAACAAGATGGCGGAAAAAGAGCTGGGCATCGAAGTTGTCGATGTTCGGGTCAAGGCCATCGATCTGCCGAAGGAAGTGAACCGCAGCGTGTTCGAGCGCATGAGCACCGAGCGTGAGCGTGAAGCACGCGAGCACCGTGCCAAGGGTAACGAGCTGGCAGAAGGCATCCGTGCCGACGCCGATCGTCAGCGCCGCGTACTGCTGGCTGAAGCCTATCGTGAATCTGAAGAGGTTCGCGGTGACGGTGATGCCCAGGCCGCAGCGATCTACTCCAAGGCCTACGGTCAGGATCAGGAGTTCTACGGTTTCTACCGTAGCTTGCGTGCCTACCGTGAAAGCTTCGCGAACAAAACCGACGTCATGGTTCTGGACCCAAGCAGCGACTTCTTCCGTTACCTGGAAAAAGCCAAACCTTGATCCAACACTGATCCCGAGGGACCCCGCCGGGCGGCTAAAGCCTCTCGCGGGGTGATCCTTTGGGAAAACGTGTGTATGATGCGGCAGCCGGGAAATTCCCGGCTTTTTTGCGTCTGCACGTTTGATTGCGGTTTTTTATTGCAATACTCGGGTTGAACAACTCGACAGGTTTTTCGAGGAAAGTGTTTGGCGAGGCTGATTCCAGGCCGATCGCCGCGTTGTTCATGCGCGTGACTTATGCGTATGGTTCAGACATTTTCTGCTTCACTCAAGGCCGGCCCGAGGGCTGGCGGCCCGGATCATAGGGGAATGGCGTAATGGCAACGGTAGACCGCTGGCTGCTGCCAGATGGCATCGAAGAAGTACTGCCACCAGAGGCGGCGCGCATTGAAGTCGCGCGTCGTCAGGTGTTGGATCTGTTCCAGAGCTGGGGTTACGAGTTCGTCGTGACCCCGCATATCGAGTACCTGGAATCCCTGCTGACTGGCGCAGGCCAGGACCTCGATCTGCGGACCTTCAAGGTCATCGACCCGCAATCGGGCCGGCAGATGGGTTTCCGTGCCGACATTACGCCGCAAGTGGCGCGCATCGATGCGCACACCTTGCGTCACGAAGGCCCGAGCCGTCTGTGCTACGCCGGTAGCGTGCTGCATGCGCAACCGCGGGCGTTGTCGACCTCGCGTAGCCCGATCCAGCTGGGCGCCGAACTTTACGGCGATGCCAGCCCGAGCAGCGACGTGGAAGTCATCAGCCTGATGCTGGCCATGCTGCAACTGGCCGACGTGCCGGATGTGCACATGGACCTCGGTCATGTCGGCATCTACCGTGGCCTGGCGCGTGCCGCCGGTTTGTCCGGTGAGGTCGAGCAACAATTGTTCGATGCCCTGCAACGCAAGGCCATCGATGAGGTCATTACCTTGACCGAAGGCCTGCCTGCCGATTTGTCGGGCATGCTGCGGGCACTGGTTGATCTGTGCGGCGGTCGTGAAGTGCTGGTTGCCGCTCGCGAACGCCTGGCCAAGGCGCCGGCGCCTGTTTTGGCGTCGCTGGACGACTTGCTGGCGATTGCCGAGCGTTTGTCCGTGCGTTTCCCGGATCTTGCGCTGTACTTCGATCTGGGCGAGTTGCGCGGTTATCACTATCACACTGGCGTGGTGTTTGCGGTATTCGTGCCGGGTGTTGGCCAGTCCATCGCTCAGGGCGGTCGTTACGACGACATCGGCGCCGACTTCGGTCGTGCCCGGCCGGCGACTGGCTTCTCTACCGATTTGAAAACCCTGGTGACCCTGGGGCGTGCTGAAATCGAGCTACCGTCTGGCGGTATCTGGATGCCTGACAGTACGGATGCAGCACTCTGGCAGCAGGTTTGCCAGTTGCGCAGTGAGGGTCAGCGTGTCGTTCAGGCATTGCCTGGGCAACCATTGGCCGCCGCCCGTGATGCGGACTGCGACCGGCAATTGATTCAGCAGAACGGGCTTTGGCAAGTATTGCCGCTGGCTTCTTGAGTTTCCCTGCCGGCGGCTGCCGGCACCAAGTTTGCGCGAATGAGGACAAGTGTTATGGGTAAGAATGTCGTAGTCCTGGGCACCCAATGGGGTGATGAGGGCAAAGGCAAGATCGTTGATCTGCTGACCGAACATGCTGCCGCCGTAGTGCGCTACCAAGGTGGCCACAACGCTGGCCACACGCTGGTGATCGACGGCGAGAAAACCGTCTTGCACCTGATCCCGTCGGGCGTGCTGCGCGATGGCGTGCAGTGCCTGATCGGCAACGGCGTGGTGGTTGCACCTGACGCCCTGCTGCGCGAGATCATCAAGCTGGAAGAGAAGGGCGTACCGGTGCGCGAGCGCCTGCGTATCAGCCCGTCCTGCCCGCTGATCCTGTCTTACCACGTAGCGCTGGACCAGGCTCGTGAAAAGGCCCGTGGCGAGCTGAAGATCGGCACCACCGGTCGTGGCATCGGCCCGGCCTACGAAGACAAGGTTGCACGTCGTGGCCTGCGCATCGGTGACCTGTTCCACCGCGAGCGTTTCGCTGCCAAGCTGGGCGAGTTGCTGGACTACCACAACTTCGTACTGGTCAATTACTACAAAGAGCCGGCCATCGACTTCCAGAAAACCCTGGACGAGTGCATGGAATACGCCGAGCTGCTCAAGCCGATGATGCTCGACGTCACCGCCGAGCTGCATAACCTGCGTCGCGACGGCAAAGACATCATGTTCGAAGGCGCCCAAGGCTCCCTGCTGGACATCGACCACGGTACCTACCCGTACGTCACCAGTTCCAACACCACCGCTGGCGGTATCGCAACCGGTTCGGGTTTTGGCCCGATGTACCTGGATTACATCCTCGGCATCACCAAGGCTTACACCACTCGCGTGGGTTCGGGCCCGTTCCCGACCGAGCTGTTCGACGACGTCGGTGCGTTCCTGGCCAAACGTGGCCACGAGTTCGGTGCTACCACCGGTCGTGCCCGTCGTTGCGGCTGGTTCGACGCCGTCATCCTGCGTCGCGCTATCGACGTCAACAGCATCTCGGGCCTGTGCCTGACCAAGCTGGACGTACTGGACGGTCTTGAGACCATCAATATCTGCGTGGGCTACAAAAACCAGGATGGTGCCGTGATCGACGCACCGACCGACGCCGACAGCTACATCGGTCTTGAGCCGGTGTACGAAGAAATGCCGGGCTGGACTGAGTCGACCCTGGGCGCCAAGACCCTGGAAGAGCTGCCTCAGGCTGCTCGCAACTACATCAAACGCGTCGAAGAGTTGGTCGGTGCACCGATCGACATTATTTCGACGGGCCCGGACCGCAACGAGACCATCGTTCTGCGTCACCCGTTTGCTTGATAAGTCGTTGATGTAAAAAACAAAGGGCCCTTAATCGGGCCCTTTGTCGTTTATGCCTGTCGGGCGGCATGACCTTTGCTGTGAATCTCTGTTCCAGAGTGCCATCAATTTAATGGCGTGCAAGTAGAGGGATTTCCTGTGTCGGCTGTTCTCTCACTGTTACAAAGCCGTTTGTTGCGGCCCGTGTTCGTTACCCTTGGTATCGCCCTGTTGGTGCAAGTGTTGGTGGCTGTCGCACTGACCCGGAGCACCGTGACCGCATTGGAAGCTGATTTGGGCAATCGTCTCGGCGTCGATAGCCAGAAGCTTTCTGGCGAACTCGAACAGGCCGGGCGTGAAGTCACCTCAAGTCTTGATAACCTCTCCACCAGTACCCGTCAGCGCCTGACCGCCGGTCTGTCCTCACGACTCAAGGACGAGCAGGCGCAACTGCGTGCGGCCCTGGAAAAGGACCTGAAGGACTCGGCCAATGACATGGCTCAGCTCCTGGCGTCGGTCGCGCCCCGCGCGATGTGGGACAGCGACGTTCCAACGCTGTCCGAATTCGCCCGTAGGGCCCAGCGCAATCCGAACGTACTGTTCGTGGTGTATGACGACGCCACCGGCCAGCACCTGACCCGCTACCTGAACCGGGAAAACCCGATCAACCAGGCCCTTGTGGAAAAAGGCCAGGGTGAGCGCGCGCTGGATAAGGTGCTGGATGCAGCGAAAAACGATCCTTCGGTCTACTACCTCGAAGCCTCGATCAACCCCAATGGCGTGGAAATCGGCAAGGTGCTGATGGGGGTCTCCACAGCGTCGGTGGAAACAGACCTGGTAGCCCTCGACAAGCGCTTCTCGGCGCTGATCGCCAGCAGTGATCAGCTGGTCGGCGACAGCCTCAAGGGCGCTGCAGCTGATAGTGCCACGGCCATGCGCTCGCGTTTGCAGTCGGCGCAGTCCACGGCCACCGAAATGAAAGCCAATACCACCAACACCGTTCAGGAAGCGGCGGCAACCTTGCGCTGGCGGATCGGCATGGCGCTGGCGCTGGTCGGCTGCGGTGTCTTGCTGCTACTGGCGGTCGTGCTTGGGCGACGGGTGGTCAATCGCCTGAAGCTGTTGATCGCGGCAATGGAGGATCTGGCGGCGGGTGAGGGTGACCTGACCAAGCGCGTGCAGATCAACAGCAAAGATGAAATCGGTGACATGGCGTCGGCGGTCAACCGCTTTGTCGATAAGTTGCAGCCGATCGTTCGCGAGGCGGGTGATGTGGCCCAGCGCACCGGTGTGGAAATCGGTGCCATGAGCAAGCGCAATGCCGGCGCCGATGCGGCGGCGAAATCCCAGCGCGATGAAGTGGCGGAGAGCTTGCGTGCCTTGTCGCAAATGGCTGACGAGGCGCAGGCTGAAAGCCATGCGATGCAGGCCGCGTTGCAGCAAGTGGTGGATATTCGTCAGGCAACGGATGAAAACACCCGCACCTCGGCGCAGGTCGGCAGTCTCATCGAGGCGTTGGCCGGGCAGGTTGATACCGGGGCTAAAGTCATCGAGCGTCTGGCGCAGCAGAGCGAGCAGATTGAAGTGGTATTGGAGGTGATTCACGGGATCGCCGAGCAGACCAACTTGCTGGCGCTGAACGCGGCGATCGAAGCGGCGAGGGCCGGTGAGACCGGGCGTGGTTTTGCGGTGGTGGCCGATGAAGTGCGGGCGCTGGCCAGCAAGACTCAAAGCTCGACTGGCGACATTCAGGCGCACATCGGGGCGTTGCAGCAAGGCGCTCGCGAGGCCGTAGCGGCGATCGGGCAGGCGGGGCGTCAGGCCAGCGAAGGTTTGCTGGTATTGCGCGACAGTGCGCGTTTGCAGCAATCGGTGCAGGTTTCCGTCGAGCAGGTGCATGCGGCCATCGGTCTGGCGACCCAGGCGGCGGCGCATCAGGCCAAAGGTGCGCATGCGGTGCGTGGGCGGGTCGAGACGATTCACGCTCAGGCCGAGCGTGCGGCGCAGGCGGTGGTGGAAACCACGGCCAGCGGTAAGGTGCTGGACAGTTTGGCGGCACAGCTGAAAGCGAGCCTGGGGCAGTTCCGGGCTTAAGATTTTTGTTGGCCGGGCTGACGTCATCGCGAGCAAGCCTTGCTCCTACAAGGGGTATGACACAACACCTGTAGGAGCAAGGCTTGCCCGCGATGCTTTTCAGCGGCTCAAATACATCCGCGTCGTGAGTAGATAGACGGGCAATCCCGACACCAGAATCAACAGCACCGCATAAGGCGCTGCTGCCGCGAACTCGACATTCGCGGTATGCGCCCACACCTCTGTGGCCAAGGTGTTGAGCCCGGTCGGACTCAGCAGCAGCGTTGCCGTCAGCTCCTTCATCGCATCCAGAAACACCAGCGCAAACGCGGCACCCAGCGCCGGGAAGATGATCGGCAGCGTCACCCGCACAAAGGCGCTGAGCGACGAAGCGCCGAGCGTCCGCGCCGCTTCTTCGAGTTGTGGTGCTGCCTTGTTCAGCGCCGTACGAATCGGCGCCTGGGCCAGCGGCAGGAACAGCAACGCATAGGCGATCAGCAGCAAGCCCGAGGTCTGATACAGCGCCGGCACATAGTGCAAGGCGAAGTACACCAGCGTCAGTGCGATCACCAATCCTGGCAGCGCATGCAGCAGATACGGCAGGCGCTCGGCCCACAGCGCCAGGCGACCCTTATAGCGAACCACCAGCAAGCCAACCGGCACTGCCAGCGCCAGGCATAGCGCTGCGCCGCCCAGCGACAACGCCAGTGACGAGAGCAAGGCTTCGCTGATCGCCGCCACCGGGAAAGCGGCCGATGAACCGACAGCCAGCCAGTACGCGAGCATCCCCAGCGGAATTCCGCTGCCGATAATCGCCAGTAGCAAGCAATAGAGCTGACCGGCCGCAGACCACGCTCCCAGCCGAACTTGTTCGGCATGTCGCGCCGCGCCTTGGCCGATTCGTACATGCCGACCTTTGCCGCGAACCCGCAGCTCCAGCCACAGCAGAACCAGGCACAGTGCGAGCAGCACTGCCGAAAGCATCGCCGCGTTAGCGTTACTGAATTCCAGCTCGAACTGTTGATAGATCGCGGTAGTGAAGGTTTGCAGGCCGATGATCGACAGCGCGCCGAACTCCACCAGCATGTGCAGGGCAATCAGTAACGACCCGGCCAGCAGCGAAGGCCAGAGCAGGGGCAGGGTGATCTTGAAGAACGCGCCCCAGCGGTTCTGTCCCAGGGTTCGGGCGGACTCTTCCAGTGCCGGGTCGAGATTGCGCAACGTCGCCGCCACCGGCAGAAACACCAGCGGGTACTTGGACAGGGTCATCACCAGAATCGCCCCGCCCAGGCCTTCGTAGCTGGCGCTCAGGGACACCCAGGTGAAGCTGCTGACGAAGGCCGGTACGGCGAACGGCAGGCAGAGAATCACGCCCCACAGGCGCCGACCCGGCAAGTTGCTGCGTTCCAGCAGCCAGGCCAGCGACAGGCCGATGATCGCGCAGGCAATCGTCACGCCGACCATCAGCAGCAGTGTATTGCGCAGCAAGCCAAACACATACGGCCGCCACAACAGGTGCAGCGCTTGCGCCCAGCCGGCCTGCCAGGCTTTGAGCCCGACATACAGCAGCGGCAGCAGGCTCAGGCAGACCAATAGCAGGACCGGCAGCAGCAGCCAGATCGATGGCCGTTTGCGCCGTGGCACATAGCCCCTGCGTGAGGCGGTGGCGGTCAGCGATGCACTCATCAGTTCAGGCCAACGTCGCGTTCCAGGTCCAGTGCGGATTCAGCGTTGCCAAGGTCGGCAGGGGTGACATTCGGCGCTTGCAGCTCACTGAACGGCTTGAGTCCGCGGTCCGATTCCAGGCCTTTGCGCAGCGGGTATTCGGCGGTAGTCTGAGTGATCACGCGCTGGCCTTCTTCGCTGGCCATGTAGGCGAGGAGCTGCTGGGCTTCTTGCGGGTGTTTGCTGGACTTGAGCATGGCTGCGCTGGACACGGTGATCAGGCCGCCGACATCGCCGCCGGTGAAGTAATGCAGTTTCGAATCGAGCGTGCCCTTTTCGCGCTGCAAGGCGAACCAGTAGTAGTTGTTCACCAATACGGTGGCGACTTCACCGTTCTCCACGGCTTTCAAGGCCACCATGTTATTGCTGTAGACCTTACCGAAAGCGCGCAGGCCGGTCAGCCATTCTTCGGCGGCATCCATCCCGTGCAGCTTGATGATTGCCACGGCTTGTTCCTGGAACGCACCGCTGCTTGGCACAAAGCCAACTTTGCCCTGCCACTTCGGATCGGAGAATCCCAACACCGATTTGGGCAGGTCTTTTTCGTCGATCAGTTTTGGGTTGAAGGCGACCACGCGGACCCGGGCAGTGATGCCGATCCAGGTGCCATTACCGGCAACGTAATCCTTGGGCAGCACTTCTAGCGTGGCGGCGTCGGTCTTCGCCAGCAGACCTTGTTCGCCGAGTTTGTTCAGAGGGGGCGATTCTTCGGTGTAGATCACGTCGGCAGGCGAGCGATTGCCTTCTTCGACGATCTGGCTGGCAAGTTGGTTGCTGCTGCCCTTGCGTACATTGACGTGAATGCCGGTCTTGGCTTCGAAGGCTTTGGCGACAGCGTCGCCGACTTCCTTGTGTTGACCGTTGTAGAGCGTCAGGGAAACTTTTTCGGCGGCTTGGGTGAATGGCGTTACCAGGGTCAGCCCCAGCAGAGTGATGGTCAGGCCGCGGCGCAGGGTATTTCGAAACATCATTGGCTGGGTTCCTCACTGTCGCATTGCAAAAACCTGCAACAATGATAAACGATATTGTTTCTCAAGTGCGTCTTGCGGGGGGAGGGCGAGGTTTTGTTAGTGAGGTTGGCGCGGGCCTTTGTGGCGAGGGGGCTTGCCCCCGTTGGGGCGCGAAGCGGCCCCAGTATTCATTCAGCCAGACCGCATTCTCAGGATATACGACTGCTTCGCAGCCGAACGGGGGGCAAGCCCCCTCGCCACAGGAAGGCTGGTGGCTTGAGATGATTGAAAGCCAGAAACGCAAAAACCCGCTTTCGCGGGTTTTTGTGAGATTCAAGATCGCTGACCTTGAACTTTGAATTGGTGCCCAGAAGAAGACTCGAACTTCCACGACCTTGCGGTCACCAGCACCTGAAGCTGGCGTGTCTACCAATTTCACCATCTGGGCAGTATCAGCAACGTTGCCGCTGTTGATGTGGCGCACTATACGGAGAGCGTTTTGATCTGTAAACCCCTGATTTAGTTTTAATAAATCAAATGGCTAGAATGCAAAAACCCGCTTTCGCGGGTTTTTGTGTGAGCCTTGAAATTGAACTAATCTCAAGCTCGAAATTGGTGCCCAGAAGAAGACTCGAACTTCCACGACCTTGCGGTCACCAGCACCTGAAGCTGGCGTGTCTACCAATTTCACCATCTGGGCAGTATCGGCAACGTTGTCCGTCGTCGATGGCGCGCACTATACGGAGCGTCCTTTTAACTGTAAACCCCTGATATCAAAAAAACCTGGAAAATTTTACGAGCGGTGCTCAATGCTGTCTTTCCAGGCGGAGGAAGGGGCTTTTAGGGCCTCCAGGAGCCTGAAATTTCCCGTTTCATTACGCCTATGCCAAACTAACCCGCATATAGACAAGGTGAAAACTCTCTAATGGCCGATTGGCAGTCCCTCGATCCCGAGGCCGCTCGTGAAGCGGAAAAATATGAAAACCCTATTCCTAGCCGCGAACTGATCCTTCAGCACCTTGCTGATCGGGGTTCGCCTGCTAACCGCGAGCAACTGGTCGAAGAGTTTGGTCTGACCACAGAAGACCAGATCGAAGCCCTGCGCCGCCGCCTGCGCGCCATGGAGCGCGATGCTCAACTTATTTACACTCGTCGCGGCACTTACGCGCCGGTAGACAAGCTTGACCTGATCCTGGGCCGTATCAGCGGTCACCGTGACGGCTTCGGCTTCCTGATCCCGGACGACGGCAGTGACGACCTGTTCATGAGCCCGGCGCAAATGCGTCTGGTGTTCGACGGTGACCGTGCGCTGGCACGGGTTTCCGGTCTGGACCGTCGTGGTCGCCGTGAAGGCGTGATCGTCGAAGTGGTCTCGCGTGCTCACGAGAGCATCGTCGGTCGTTACTTCGAAGAAGGCGGCATCGGCTTTGTGGTGGCCGACAACCCGAAGATCCAGCAGGAAGTGCTGGTGACTCCGGGTCGTAACGCCAACGCCAAGATCGGCCAATTCGTTGAAGTGAAGATCACGCACTGGCCGACCCCACGCTTCCAGCCGCAAGGCGATGTGGTGGAAGTGGTCGGTAACTACATGGCGCCGGGCATGGAAATCGATATTGCCCTGCGGACCTACGACATTCCTCACGTCTGGCCTGAAGCGGTGCTCAAAGAAGCCGCCAAGCTCAAGCCGGAGGTCGAAGAGAAAGACAAAGAGAAGCGCATCGACCTGCGTCATCTGCCGTTCGTTACCATCGACGGCGAAGATGCTCGCGACTTCGATGACGCGGTCTACTGCGAAGCGAAACCGGGCAAGCTGCGGCTGTTCTCCGGTGGCTGGAAGTTGTACGTGGCGATTGCCGACGTTTCCAGCTACGTGAAGATCGGTTCGGCGCTGGATGCCGAGTCCCAGGTTCGCGGCAACTCGGTGTACTTCCCCGAGCGTGTAGTGCCGATGCTGCCTGAGCAGTTGTCCAACGGCCTGTGCTCGCTGAACCCGCATGTCGATCGCCTGGCCATGGTTTGCGAGATGACCATCTCCAAATCCGGCGAGATGACTGACTACTGTTTCTACGAGGCGGTGATTCACTCCCACGCCCGCCTGACCTACAACAAGGTCAGCGCGATGCTGGAACAACCGAAAACCACCGAAGCTCGTCAGCTTCGTGGCGAATACACTGACGTGGTGCCGCACCTCAAGCAGCTCTACTCGCTGTACAAAGTGTTGCTGGCAGCCCGTCACGTGCGTGGCGCAATCGATTTCGAAACGCAGGAAACCCGAATCATCTTCGGTTCCGAGCGCAAGATTGCCGAAATCCGTCCGACCGTGCGCAACGACGCGCACAAGCTGATCGAGGAATGCATGCTGGCGGCCAACGTGGCCACCGCTGAATTCCTGAAGAAACACGAAATCCCTGCGCTGTACCGGGTTCACGATGGTCCGCCACCGGAGCGTCTGGAAAAACTCCGCGCCTTCCTCGGCGAGCTCGGCCTGTCCCTGCACAAAGGCAAGGACGGCCCGTCGCCGAAGGATTACCAGGCGTTGCTGGCCGGGATCAAGGATCGTCCGGATTTCCACCTGATCCAGACCGTCATGCTGCGCTCGTTGAGCCAGGCGGTGTACAGCGCCGATAACCAGGGCCACTTCGGCCTGAATTACGAAGCCTATACCCACTTCACCTCGCCGATTCGCCGTTACCCGGACTTGCTCACGCACCGGGCGATTCGCAGTGTCATCCACTCCAAGCAAGACACGCCACACGTGCGTCGTGCCGGGGCGATGACCATTCCGAAAGCGCGCATCTATCCGTACGACGAAGCGGCGCTGGAGCAGCTCGGCGAGCAGTGCTCGATGAGCGAGCGTCGTGCCGACGAAGCGACCCGCGATGTGGTGAACTGGCTCAAGTGCGAGTTCATGAAAGATCGCGTGGGCGAGTCGTTCCCGGGTGTGATCACCGCGGTGACCGGTTTTGGCCTGTTCGTCGAGCTGACCGATATCTACGTCGAAGGTCTGGTCCACGTGACCGCTTTGCCGGGCGATTACTACCACTTCGATCCTGTGCATCACCGCCTGGCCGGTGAGCGTACCGGTCGCAGCTTCCGCCTCGGCGATACCGTTGAAGTGCGCGTGATGCGGGTTGACCTGGACGAGCGCAAGATCGACTTCGAGATGGCTGAAAAAACCATCAGCGCGCCGATTGGCCGCAAGAAGCGTGGCGCAGAGACCTCGGCGCCTGCCGCCAAGACGGCTGCTGAGCCGGCACCGGCAAAAGCCGGTCGTCGCGGTCCGGCGAAGGAAAAAGCCGTCGAAGCTTATCGCCCGAGTGATGCCGCGGCGAAAAACGCCGAAGTGCGCAAGAGTCGTGAAATGAAGCAGGCGTTGCTGGCCGAAGCGAAGAGCGGCGGTAAAGCGGCGTCTGGGGGAAAGACCGGGCGGTCGGCGCCTGAAAAGGCCTCCGGCGGCAAGCCAGCCAAACCGAGTAAACACCGTAAAGGCCCGCCAAAAGCGGGCTCGGCTCCAGCCAAAAGCGGCGGGGCACGTAAATCTAAGGCCAAGTCATGAGTCAGTTGGAAAAAATCTACGGCGTGCATGCCGTAGAAGCGTTGCTGCGTCATCACCCGAAACGCGTCAAGCAGATCTGGCTGGCCGAAGGCCGCAGTGATCCGCGCGTTCAGACGCTGATCGAGCTGGCCAGCGAAAACCGCGTTGCGGTCGGCCAGGCCGAGCGTCGTGAGCTGGATGCCTGGGTTGAAGGCGTGCACCAGGGCGTGGTGGCAGAGGTAAGTCCAAGCCAGGTCTGGGGCGAGGCAATGCTCGACGAGCTGCTCGACCGTACCGAAGGCGCGCCGCTGCTGCTGGTGCTCGACGGCGTAACCGATCCGCACAACCTCGGTGCTTGCCTGCGTTCTGCCGACGCGGCGGGTGCTTTGGCGGTGATCGTTCCGAAAGACAAGTCAGCCACCCTGACTCCGACTGTGCGTAAAGTCGCCTGTGGTGCCGCGGAAGTGATTCCGTTGGTGGCCGTGACCAACCTGGCGCGCACCCTGGAAAAGCTCAAGCAGCGTGGCTTGTGGGTTGTCGGTACGGCGGGGGAGGCTGAGCAGGATCTGTATCAGCAAGACCTGACCGGCCCGACCATCCTGATCATGGGCGCGGAAGGTAGCGGAATGCGTCGCCTGACGCGTGATCTTTGCGACTATCTGGTGCGTTTGCCGATGGCCGGCAGCGTCAGCAGCCTCAACGTTTCCGTGGCTACCGGCGTGTGCCTGTTCGAAGCCCTGCGCCAGCGCGGCGTCAAAGCCGCCGGGTCCGCCAAGAAGTCTTAAGGCGGACACAAATCTAATGTGGGAGCGGGCTTGCTCGCGAATGCGGTGTGTCATTCAGTACAAATGCTGGATGTGATACCGCATTCGCGAGCAAGCCCGCTCCCACAATGGTTTGTGTCGGGGCGAAAAGTTGTGATGTGAACGAGCTGTTCAAATAATCACCAATTGCCTTGCGCCGCTTCTGTCCCTTCTCTACAATTGCGCCCCTTGCTGTGACGGCAGGCACGCATGTGTCCATCGCCGGCAAGTCCATAAGTGTCATTCACTCCTTGTCTGACCGCTTTTGAGCGGCAGGCTACAACCCGTAAGGAGCATTCATGCGTCATTACGAAATCATCTTTTTGGTCCACCCGGATCAAAGCGAGCAAGTCGGCGGCATGGTTGAGCGTTACACCAAGCTGATCGAAGAAGACGGCGGCAAAATCCACCGTCTGGAAGATTGGGGCCGTCGTCAACTGGCCTACGCAATCAACAATGTTCACAAGGCTCACTACGTGATGCTGAACGTTGAGTGCACTGGCAAGGCCCTGGCCGAGCTGGAAGACAACTTCCGCTACAACGATGCAGTGATCCGTAACCTGGTCATCCGTCGCGAAGAAGCCGTTACCGGCCAATCCGAGATGCTCAAGGCTGAAGAAAACCGCAGTGAGCGCCGTGAGCGTCGCGACCGTCCTGAGCACGAAGGCGCTGAAAGCGTTGACAGTGATGACAGCGACAACAGCGATAACGCTGACGAGTAATCCACGGACCTTTTGAGGAGCCTATTACATGGCACGTTTCTTCCGTCGTCGTAAATTCTGCCGCTTCACCGCTGAAGACGTGAAAGAGATCGATTACAAAGATCTCAACACTCTGAAAGCTTACGTATCCGAGACCGGCAAAATCGTTCCAAGCCGCATCACCGGTACCAAAGCTCGTTATCAGCGTCAGCTGGCCACCGCTATCAAGCGCGCCCGCTTCCTGGCCCTGCTGGCCTACACCGACAGCCACGGCCGCTGAGACCGGGCAGTCGACACGTAGCAAAGGATTGAATGCATGCGCGCCATAGCTGAGTTCATCATGCGCGGTCGTATGCAGGCCACTCTCGTAGTGGCTGGATGCGCGGCATTGCCGTTGTTGTACTGGTTGGGTGCTGCCGCCGGGAGCCTTGTGCTGCTGCGGCGCGGATTGAAGGACGCCCTGGGCGTTCTTGCTCTGGGAATACTGCCGGCATTGATCTGGTGGCTGTATTCCGATGATCCACGCGCACTCATGGTGTTGCTGGGGTCTTCGGGCCTTGCGTTGGTTTTGCGCGCAAGTGAGTCCTGGAACCGCGTGCTGCTGGTCAGCATAGCGATGGGATTGGTGTTTTCAATGGTGCTGGGCGCGGCTTACCGCCCTCAGATCGAGATGCTGGCGCAGGAGCTGGTAAAGATCCTGCCGCTGGCCCTCGGTGACCTCTACCAGCAATTGTCGGTAGAGGAGCGAGCGCGTCTCGCCGCCCTGATTGCCCCGGTCCTGACCGGCCTGATAGCGGCCTTGTTGCAAATCGTCAGTGTGCTGAGCCTGATTGTCGGGCGCTACTGGCAGGCGTTGTTGTACAACCCCGGTGGTTTTGGTCGCGAGTTTCGCGCCATCCGAATCCCGCTGGGGCCGGCGATGTTGCTGCTGGCGTGCATGCTTCTGGGGCCGAACTTCGGTTCCCAGCTGGCCATGTTGACGCCGTTGTGCAGCGTACCGCTGGTGTTCGCCGGGCTGGCCCTGATTCATGGGCTGGTGGCTGAAAAGCGACTGGCCAAATTTTGGCTGGTGGGGTTGTACGTAACGCTGTTGCTGTTTATGCAGCTGATCTATCCGTTGCTGGTGGTCCTGGCCATTGTCGACAGCCTGATTGATTTTCGCGGTCGATTGACGCCGAAAGACGTCGATAGCGCGAACGGTGAAGGTTAAAAGTTAAGAGGATTTTCACATGCAACTGATCCTTCTGGAAAAAGTCACCAACCTGGGCAACCTGGGTGACAAAGTGAACGTTAAGGCTGGTTACGGTCGTAACTACCTGCTGCCTTACGGCAAAGCTACCGCTGCGACCGCTGCCAACCTGGCTGCGTTCGAAGAGCGTCGCGCTGAGCTGGAAAAAGCCGCAGCAGACCGTAAAACTTCGGCTGAAAACCGCGCTGCCCAACTGGCTGAGCTGGAAGTGACTATCACTGCCACCGCCGGTGACGAAGGCAAGCTGTTCGGTTCGATCGGCACCCACGACATCGCTGATGCACTGACCGCCTCTGGCGTTGAAGTTGCAAAAAGCGAAGTTCGTCTGCCGAACGGCACCATCCGCAACGTAGGCGAATTCGACGTAGCCGTGCACCTGCACGCTGAAGTTGAAGCCACCGTACGCGTTGTCGTGGTAGCAGCTTAAGAAGTACTTGTCGGCTGGCACCCTTGGGTGCTTGCCGGTAACATCGGGCACGATCCTGTTTACAGGTCGTGCCCTTTGTCTTTCTGCAGTGCCTGATTTTTTACAACCCCTGCTTTTCCTAAAGAACCCAAGTGGCCATGAACGATATCTCCGCTCCTGAGCAATACGATCTGCAAACCGCCGCGCTGAAAGTGCCGCCGCATTCCATCGAGGCCGAACAGGCTGTGCTCGGTGGTCTGATGCTGGACAACAACGCCTGGGAGCGCGTGCTTGATCAGGTCTCGGACGGTGATTTCTATCGACATGACCACCGCCTGATCTTCCGCGCGATCGCCAAGCTGGCCGATCAGAACTCGCCGATCGACGTCGTGACCCTTGCCGAGCAATTGGACAAGGAAGGTCAGACCTCGCAAGTCGGCGGTCTCGGTTATCTGGGCGAGCTGGCAAAAAACACGCCGTCGGTCGCCAACATCAAGGCCTATGCCCAGATCGTTCGTGAGCGAGCGACCTTGCGCCAACTGATCGGCATCAGCACCGAAATCGCCGACAGCGCCTTCAACCCGGAAGGCCGCACCGCCGCCGAGATTCTCGACGAAGCCGAACGGCAGATTTTCCAGATCGCCGAAGCGCGACCGAAAACCGGTGGCCCGGTAAGCGTCAATGACCTGTTGACCAAGGCCATCGACCGCATTGACACCTTGTTCAACACCGACAACGCCATCACCGGCCTGTCGACCGGTTACACCGACCTTGACGAGAAGACCAGCGGCCTGCAACCGTCTGACCTGATCATCGTCGCCGGTCGTCCATCGATGGGTAAAACCACCTTTGCGATGAACCTGGTGGAGAACGCCGTGTTGCGCAGCGAAAAGGCCGTACTGGTTTACTCGCTCGAGATGCCAGGCGAATCGCTGATCATGCGTATGTTGTCTTCGCTGGGCCGGATCGACCAGACCAAGGTCCGGGCCGGTCGCCTGGAAGATGACGACTGGCCGCGCCTGACCTCGGCGGTCAACTTGCTCAACGATCGCAAGCTGTTCATCGACGATACCGCCGGCATCAGCCCGTCGGAAATGCGTGCGCGGACCCGTCGTTTGGTGCGCGAACACGGTGAGATCGGTCTGATCATGATCGACTACCTGCAACTGATGCAGATCCCGGGTTCCAGCGGTGACAACCGGACCAACGAGATTTCCGAAATCTCCCGTTCCTTGAAGGCCCTGGCCAAGGAGTTCAACTGTCCGGTAGTGGCGCTGTCCCAGCTCAACCGTTCCCTCGAGCAGCGGCCGAACAAACGTCCAGTGAACTCCGACTTGCGGGAATCCGGAGCGATCGAGCAGGACGCCGACGTCATCATGTTCGTGTATCGGGACGAGGTGTATCACCCGGAGACCGAGCATAAAGGCATCGCCGAGATCATCATCGGTAAACAGCGGAACGGCCCGATCGGCTTTATCCGCCTGGCCTTCATTGGCAAATACACCCGATTCGAAAACCTCGCGCCGGGCAGCTATAACTTCGACGACGACGAGTAACTGAGCAGGGACTTTGTGGCGAGGGAGCTCGTCGGAACGCCGCACCGCCCCGTTCGGCTGCGCAGCAGTCGTAAATCCTGAATTTGCGGTATCACAGATAAACTATGGGGGCCGCTTCGCTGCCCAGCGGGAGCAAGCTCCCTCGCCACAGGAGCTGTGTTATGCCTCAGGAGCTTGTTGCGAATCCGGCTCTGCAATTTCCGACCATAGCCGTCGGAATTGGTTAAATTTTGTGCTATATTCCGCGCCCGCGATTTTTCATCTCAACACCGGTCATCGTCATGCAAACAGCCAAGCCGTTATTTGACTATCCCAAGTACTGGGCCGAATGTTTCGGTCCAGCGCCATTCCTGCCAATGAGCAGGGAGGAGATGGATCAGCTTGGCTGGGATTCCTGCGACATCATCATCGTCACCGGTGATGCGTACGTTGACCACCCGTCGTTTGGCATGGCAATCATCGGCCGGCTGCTGGAGTCCCAGGGCTTTCGCGTCGGGATCATTGCCCAGCCAAACTGGCAGTCCAAAGACGACTTCATGAAGCTCGGCGAGCCGAACCTGTTTTTCGGTGTCGCGGCCGGCAACATGGACTCGATGATCAACCGTTACACCGCCGACAAGAAAATCCGTTCCGATGACGCCTACACCCCCGGTGGCCTGGCAGGCAAACGTCCGGACCGCGCCAGCCTGGTTTACAGCCAGCGCTGCAAGGAAGCCTACAAGAATGTGCCGATTGTTCTCGGTGGCATCGAAGCTTCCCTGCGCCGCATCGCGCACTACGATTACTGGCAGGACCGGGTGCGCAACTCGATCCTGATCGACGCCTGCGCCGACATTCTGTTGTACGGCAACGCCGAGCGGGCGATCGTCGAAGTTGCCCAGCGTCTGTCCTACGGTCACAAGATCGAAGACATCACCGACGTGCGCGGCACCGCGTTCATTCGTCGCGATACGCCGCAAGGCTGGTACGAAGTCGATTCCACGCGCATCGACCGTCCGGGCAAGATCGACAAGATCATCAACCCGTACGTCAACACCCAGGACACCCAGGCCTGCGCTATCGAGCAGGAAAAAGGTCCGGTTGACGATCCGGAAGAAGCCAAGGTCGTGCAGATCCTGGCGAGCCCTCGGATGACCCGCGACAAGACCGTGATCCGTCTGCCATCGGTAGAAAAGGTTCGTGGCGACGCCGTTCTGTACGCCCACGCCAACCGCGTGTTGCACCTGGAAACCAACCCGGGCAACGCCCGTGCACTGGTGCAGAAGCACGGCGAAGTCGATGTCTGGTTCAACCCGCCACCGATTCCGATGACCACCGAAGAGATGGACTACGTGTTTGGCATGCCTTACGCACGTATTCCGCACCCGGCGTATGGCAAGGAGAAGATCCCGGCCTACGACATGATCCGTTTCTCGGTGAACATCATGCGCGGCTGCTTCGGCGGCTGCACCTTCTGTTCGATTACCGAGCACGAAGGCCGGATCATCCAGAACCGCTCCGAAGAGTCGATCATTCGCGAAATCGAAGAGATCCGCGACAAAGTGCCAGGTTTTACCGGCGTCATTTCCGACCTCGGTGGCCCGACCGCGAACATGTACCGCATTGCCTGCAAGAGCCCGGAAATCGAATCCGCGTGCCGCAAGCCGTCGTGCGTGTTCCCCGGCATTTGCCCGAACCTCAACACCGACCACTCGTCGCTGATCCAGCTGTATCGCAGCGCCCGTGCCTTGCCGGGTGTGAAGAAGATCCTGATCGCCTCCGGCCTGCGTTACGACCTTGCGGTCGAGTCGCCGGAATACGTCAAAGAGCTGGTGACCCACCACGTCGGTGGTTACCTGAAGATCGCCCCGGAACACACCGAGGAAGGTCCGCTCAACCAGATGATGAAGCCGGGCATCGGCAGCTATGACAAGTTCAAGCGGATGTTCGAGAAGTACTCCAAGGAAGCCGGGAAAGAGCAGTACCTGATTCCGTACTTCATCGCCGCCCACCCCGGCACCACCGATGAAGACATGATGAACCTGGCCCTGTGGCTCAAGGGCAACGGCTTCCGTGCGGATCAGGTGCAGGCGTTCTACCCGTCGCCGATGGCCACCGCCACCGCCATGTATCACTCGGGCAAGAACCCGCTGCGCAAGGTCACTTACAAGAGTGACGCCGTGACCATCGTCAAGAGCGAAGAGCAGCGTCGCCTGCACAAGGCGTTCTTGCGTTATCACGATCCGAAAGGCTGGCCGATGTTGCGTGAAGCGTTGACCCGCATGGGCCGCGCCGACCTGATCGGGCCGGGCAAGAACCAGCTGATCCCGCTGCACCAGCCGGCCACCGACAGTTACCAGAGCGCCCGTCGCAAGAACTCGACGCCAGCCGGTAGCCATAAAGTGGCTGGCGAAAAGACCACCAAAATCCTCACGCAACACACCGGCTTGCCGCCGCGTGCCAGCGATGGCGGTAATCCGTGGGACAAGCGTGAACAGGCCAAGGCCGCGGCGTTCGCCCGCAACCAACAGGCCGCCAAGGAACGCAAGGACGCCGCCAAAGGCAAAGGGCCAAAACCTGCGCGCAAGCCAGTCGTGCCGCGTTGATCGCAGCCTAGAAAACAAAACGCCAGCCTCGTGCTGGCGTTTTGCTTTATAGGCGCTGGAGAACTTGTTTGTTAAGGTGGCGCCCATTAATTGCCATCGTAGGCAAGCCAGCTCCCGCAGGGGAATGCATTCCAGATGTGAGAGCCGGGCTTGCCCGCGATGAGGCCGGCATGACCACCCTCCACTTCAAGGAAGAATACCCATGAGCAACCCCTTGCTCGGCATCGGCATGGACTCCAACCGCTCCCAGTTCATGGCGCGCCAGCGCATCGAAAGTGAAATCAACCTGCCGCGTATATTTGCTGCCATCGACGCCGACCCCAGCATCGTCGGCGCAGGGGTGGTGTACATCGATGCCGACTTCAACGTAGTTACCCTGCGTGAGTTCAAGCCGATTTGCAGCATCCAGCCCAAGCGCATCATCGTACGTGAGGCGCAGAAATACGTCGCTCCCGCACAATTCGCTGACCAAGTGGTGAATAACCCGCGAGAGTCGCGACTGATCAGCGAAGCTTTCAACACCACGTTGTCCTGTGGCGGCGCGGTCCTGGGTTGGCTGGTGATGTTAAGTGGCACCATCGCGGTGCCGTTCACCGCTGGCGCCAGTTCGGTCATCACGGTCATTGGCTATGCCAGTGCTACAGCCAGTACGGCGTCATGCCTGATGGGCGCATTTCGCACCCGCAATGAAATCGTCAACCCTGGCATGAATGACTATCTGGATAACGAAGAGTGGTACCAGGCCGCTACCAAGATCATGGACGGCGCCGCCTTGGTCGGTGTGGGCGCGTCTGCGCTGACGACGGTCAAACTGGTCAATGTCGCCCGTGCATCCACCGGTAAAACCCTGCGCCAGGTGCTTAAAGGCCTCAATGGCCAAGAGCGAGAAAAACTGACCAAAGAACTGTTGAAAATTGCCGACCCGCGGATGTCGACCAAAATGCGCAAGCTGCTGCAACTGCGCGGTGACTTGCCCAAGCGCTTCACTCACACCGAGCTCAAGCATTCCACCATCGTACAGTTGGGCGATGCCTTCAGTGCAGGGCTAAGCGTCTGGGGCCTGGCGCGCTCGGATAACCCTAAGCAGCTCAAGACCCTGGCGATAGGCCTGTATGAGGAGTTGGAGTGATGAGTGGTGTTCCGTCGTTAAAACCGTTTTTGCTGGAACATTTCCCATCGTTCATTGGCGTGATTCTCGCGGGTTGCCTCGGTGGCTCTGGCGCAATTTCCTTAGCGGCCAGCACCTATTTCGCCGATGTGCCCATGGCTACGAATGCCACTGTGTCCTGGTTTGTGGTGATATTCGCTGCATTGTTTGTGGTCAACAGCAACTTCCTGATTGTGCGTGGGCGGGCTTGGGCCGTGTGGGGGATGGTGGCGTTTTTCGTGGCGTGCCTGCTGGTGGTATTGCCGACGCTGCAATACCGCCCGCATTGGTTTATCTACAGTGAATGTTTGTTCTGGCCACTGCTGGGCTTGTTGTTGCTCAACAGCAAAGGCTATCGCTCGATGGTGCGCAAACTTGTGGAAGTACGTCGGTTGCGCCAGGCGGCAAAGGCGGGTTGATTGGGTAGATTCACCACCCACCCCTTCAAGTCTAAACATACAAGCCGGGCTTGCCCGCGATGAGGCCAGCATGACCACCCTCCACTTCAAGGAAGAACACCCATGAGCAACCCCCTGCTCAGCATCGGCATGGACTCCAACCGCTCCCAGTTCATGGTGCGCCAGCGCATCGAAAGTGAAATCAACAAAGAACTGTTGACCATCAATGACCCCCGCCTGACATCGAAGATGCTCAAGCTCAAGCAATTGTCGGGCGAGCTACCCAAGCGTTTTACCCCGACTCAACTTAAGCACAGCACCAAGACCCAAATTAAAGATGCCTTAGGCGCAACGGCGGGCTTTGGTGGGAGTGCTTATACGGGCAACGTAAAAACCATCGCATTGGGGTTGTATGAGGAAGTCGGCGAATGAGCGAGCTGATGACGCTTCGTGATTTTTTCAGGCACTACTTCCTTACTTTTATCGGTGGTGTATTTGCGGCCTATTTTTCCTTGGGCTTCGCTACCGCGCTTTCCTTTGCGACCTATTTTCGTGATGCTCCTCTCGCTGGAGGTTTGGGCTTATCAATCATGCTTGCCGGAGCGTTTCTGATCCTGTTAACGGTCCATAGCAATTTCATGATTTTGCGGGGGCGACCGTCTTGGGTGTGGGTAACGGTGGGTATTTACTTCGCGTGCTTTTTGTTTGTGCTTCCAATGATTCAATACAAACCCCACGCTGTTCTTTATGGCTTTGCTTTGGTTTTTCCGCTGTTTGGCCTATTGATACTCAACAGTGCCGTTCAGCGAGATATGCGTATTAAGCTCGTGGAAATCCGCCATCTTCGGCAGGCATTAAAAGCCCAGCATAAAAACCGATAGGTACCACGGCACGGCTCGTCATCTGGGTACTTTCACCACCCACCCTCACACTCCCGCCACAAATATGTGCAACCCTCGCACCACGACGGCAGCCATCGCGCCGTTTTGGTGCTGTACTGCAACGGGTCTTACGATAAAGCGCAATGACCGCCGCTCTGGCATAAGTCTTGCGCGCTTTGTTTCCATGCCCTGGCTCGCAGGAGGCCGCCGTGTCATCAGCCGGCCACCGACAGCTACCAGAGCGCCCGTCGCAAGAACTCGACGCCGGCTGGCAGCCACAAAGTGGCAGGCGAGAAGACCATCAAGATCCTGACCCAGCACACCGGTTCGCCGCCGCGTGCCAGCGATGGCGCCAATCCTTGGGACAAGCGTGAACAGGCCAAGGCTGCGGCGTTCGCCCGCAACCAGCAAGCCGCCAAGGACCGCAAGGACGCCGCCAAAGGCAAAGGGCCAAAGCCTGCGTGTAAGCCGGTTGTACCGCGCTAAGCTTCACTTGAGCTGAACAGAACGCCAACATTCGGGTTGGCGTTCTGCATTCTGTAGAATGGCCGAGTGCCAACCCCGGCGAGACCTCATTCGCCATCTATCACAAGTAAGTGATTGCTCAAGTTTTCAACCCAAGGAAGAACACCGTGGCCCGCCGCAAGAAATCCTCCGCGCAGCAACTCACCGCCGACAAACTCATGCAGTTGAAGTTCGCCCACTGGCTGGCTTGGCAACCCTATGTGCGACGCTATGGTTGGATTCATATCGCGGTCATGATGATGACGACATTCGCCATGTCATTGACCGGTTCGGTCTTCGACGAAGTATTTTTCCCACACGACTATCCGATGATGGAGTACTTCATCTTCGCCATGATGGGAGGTGTCGTGGTGATGTCCGCGTGTCTCGTTGCGCTGATTCGTGGTTACCCCAACGCCGTCTGGGGGTTGTTCACGATGTTGGTGTTTTGTCTGTCCATCACGTTGCTGGCGATGATCGAGGCGAATCATCTGGGGTTTGTCTGGATAGCCGCTGTGCCGTCGCTGATCGGCTTGTACTTGATGAGCACGCGTCGCTACCAGCGTGGGATCAAGGTGCTGCAAGTGGGCGCCCGAATCCGTCAGCGACTCAAACGCCTCGAAGCGAGCCTCAAGCGCGCTCTGTGAGCCCACGCAGCAGCGGCTTGCTACATCTGCGTGCAACAAGCCCGAACCCAATTCCCGCATCGCCCGATTTTGGTGCTGTACTGCCCTAAGCAAATCTGTGAAAGCGCCGGTGCTGCTGGGTGGCATAAGTCTTGCGCGCTTTCGAATACGCTTTAGGCTCGCAGGAGGCACGCCGTGTCGATTCATGTCGCGTTGCACCACGTTACGCATTACCGCTACGACCGCGCTGTCGAGCTCGGTCCGCAGATCGTTCGCTTGCGCCCGGCGGCCCATAGCCGTACGCGGATTCTTTCCTATGCGTTGAAAGTGTCGCCAGAGCAACACTTCATCAATTGGCAGCAAGACCCTCAGGGTAATTACCTGGCGCGGTTGGTGTTCCCGGAGAACACCACGGAACTGCGGATCGAAGTCGATCTGCTGGCCGAGATAGCGGTGTTCAATCCGTTCGACTTCTTCCTTGAGCCCTACGCGGAAAAAATTCCCTTCGCTTATGCCGCAGACGAACAGCGTGAGCTGGCGCCGTACCTGGAAACCCTGCCGCTGACGCCGACGTTCAAGGCCTACCTTGACGGCATCGACCGCACGCCGCTGCCCGCCGTGGATTTTCTGGTGGCCCTTAACCAGCGCCTGAGCGAAGACATCGGCTACCTGATTCGCATGGAACCGGGCGTGCAAACCCCCGAATACACTCTGGAACACGCCTCGGGTTCCTGCCGCGATTCGGCCTGGTTGCTGGTGCAACTGCTGCGCAATCTCGGATTGGCGGCGCGATTTGTTTCCGGTTACCTGATCCAGCTCACCGCTGACGTCAAAAGCCTCGACGGTCCTTCTGGTACCGAGGTGGACTTCACCGACCTGCACGCCTGGTGTGAGGTTTATCTGCCCGGCGCCGGCTGGATCGGCCTGGACGCTACTTCCGGGCTGTTTGCCGGCGAAGGGCATATTCCGTTGGCCTGTAGTCCCGATCCGTCCTCGGCGGCGCCGATCAGTGGCCTGGTCGAACCGTGCGCGTGTGAATTCAGCCACGAAATGTCGGTCGAGCGGATTTGGGAGGCCCCACGCGTTACCAAACCCTACACCGAAGACCAGTGGCTGGCGATCCAGGCGCTGGGCCGGCAGATTGATGCCGACCTGCAAGAAGGCGATGTGCGCCTGACCATGGGCGGCGAGCCGACGTTCGTCTCCATTGACGACCCCGACGGTGCCGAGTGGAACACCGCCGCGCTCGGGCCAGACAAGCGGCGGCTGTCCGCCGAGCTGTTCCAGCGCATGCGCAAGCATTACGGACCCAAGGGCCTGGTGCATTTTGGCCAGGGTAAGTGGTACCCCGGCGAGCAACTGCCGCGTTGGTCGCTGAACTGCTACTGGCGGCGAGATGGCGTGCCGATCTGGCACAACAGCGCGCTGATTGCCGATGAGCAGCAAGACTACGGCGCCGATGGCAAGTTGGCCGGGCGTTTTCTGGCGAGTGTCGCCGAGCGTTTGAAACTGCCTGCGCGCTTTGTGTTTCCGGCCTACGAAGACAACCTCTACTACCTCTGGCGCGAAGGTGCGTTGCCGGTCAACGTCAGCGCTGAAGACTCACGGCTGAGCGACGAACTTGAGCGCGCGCGCCTGCACAAGGTCTTCAGCCAAGGTCTGGACAAGGTGATTGGCCAAGTACTGCCGCTGGCGCGCACCGCCAAGGGCGATCAATGGCAGAGCGGCCGCTGGTACCTGCGTGACAGCCATTGCCGGTTGGTGCCAGGAGATTCACCGCTGGGTTATCGCTTGCCGTTGGCTTCGCAACCGTGGGTGACGGCCGCGGAGTATCCGTTCGTGCACCCGGTCGATCCGAATCAGGATTTGCCGGAGCTGCCTGACGCCGCCAGTTTGCAGGCCCATGGCGAGCCGGCCACCGTCGATGAGCGCGCACCGAAAGTCGACCAGTCCGCCGATTGGCTGACCCGCACTGCGCTCTGCGCCGAGGCTCGGGAAGGGCGGTTGTACCTGTTCATGCCGCCGCTGGAACGCGTCGAGGATTACCTCGAACTGGTCAGCGCCATCGAAGCCACTGCCGAGGAACTGCATTGTCCGGTGTTGCTGGAAGGTTATGAACCGCCGAGCGATCCACGCCTGAGCAACTTCCGCATTACTCCCGACCCCGGCGTCATTGAAGTCAACGTGCAGCCGTCCGCCAGTTGGGACGAGTTGGTCGAGCGCACCGAATTTCTCTACGAAGAGGCGCGTCAGACCCGGCTGACCACCGAGAAATTCATGATCGACGGTCGACATACCGGCACGGGCGGCGGTAACCATTTCGTCCTCGGAGGCGCGACGCCGGCCGACTCACCGTTTCTGCGGCGGCCGGATCTGCTGCGCAGTCTGATCAGCTACTGGCATAACCACCCGTCGCTGTCCTACCTGTTTTCCGGTCTTTTCATCGGCCCGACTTCCCAGGCACCACGGGTGGACGAAGCGCGCAACGATGCGTTGTACGAGCTGGAGATCGCCTTTGCGCAGATGCCAAAACCCGGCGAAGAGTGTGCGCCATGGCTGGTGGACCGCTTGCTGCGCAACCTGCTGATCGACGTCACGGGCAACACCCACCGCGCCGAGTTCTGTATCGACAAGCTCTATTCGCCGGATGGCGCGACCGGACGCCTCGGTCTGCTGGAACTGCGCGCCTTTGAAATGCCGCCCCACGCGCGTATGAGCCTGGCTCAGCAATTGTTGTTGCGGGCGTTGGTGGCGCGGTTCTGGCGCGAACCGTATGCACCGGCCAAGCTGGCGCGTTGGGGCACCGAGTTGCACGACCGTTTCCTGTTGCCGCACTTCATCGAACAGGACTTTGCCGATGTGATTGTCGACCTCAACGCCGCCGGCTATGCGCTGCGCGCCGAGTGGTTTGCCGCGCATCTGGAGTTCCGCTTTCCCAAGGTCGGCGATTACGCGGTCAGCGGCATCGAGCTGGAACTGCGTCAGGCGCTGGAGCCTTGGCATGTATTGGGGGAGGAGGGCTCGGCCGGCGGCACGGTGCGTTATGTCGACTCGTCACTGGAACGTTTGCAGGTCAAGCTCACAGGCCTGGCGCCGCAGCGTTATGTGCTGACATGCAATGGCATCCCGGTACCGCTGCAACCGACCGGGCGGGTCGGCGAGTTTGTTGCCGGCGTGCGGTTTCGCGCATGGCAACCGGCGAACTGCCTGCAACCGACCATCCCGGTACACGCGCCGTTGGTGTTCGATCTGCTCGACACCTGGATGCAGCGCTCGCTGGGTGGGTGTCAGTACCACGTCGCGCATCCGGGCGGGCGCAACTACGACAGCCTGCCGGTAAACGCGAATGAGGCCGAGAGCCGGCGGATGGCGCGGTTCTTCCGCCTCGGCCACAGCCCGGGAACCTTGCCGATGCCAACGCTGACCCTTAACGACGAGCTACCGATGACGCTCGATTTGCGACGTTTCTGAATCAGACACGACGTCCGGATTTTTCGTCTATCCGGGCGTCAAAGGTCTGCGTTAATCTGACTTTTCATTGCTGGCTGCCGAGCTTTCCATGCCTGACCTGCTTGACCGTTACCCGCTTACGCCGGGCACCTATCACGAATTGCTCGACGATAGCGGTGCGGTGCGCCCGCACTGGCGACGGCTGTTCGATCAGTTGCAACGCAGCACGCCGGCGCAACTGCTGCAACGGCAAGCCTTGCTGGCACGGCAGATTCAGGAAAACGGCGTCACCTACAATGTTTACGCCGACCCCAAAGGCGCTGATCGTCCATGGGAACTGGACCTGCTGCCTCATGTGATGGCGGCTGATGAGTGGAAGCAGTTGTCCGCCGGGATCGCCCAGCGTGCGCGTTTGCTCAACGCGGTATTGGCGGATCTGTATGGCCCGCAGCGCTTGATTGCCGAAGGCCTGCTGCCGGCAGAACTGGTGTTCGGCCATAACAATTTTCTCTGGCCCTGTCAGGGCATCCAACCGCCGGACGGGATCTTTTTGCATCTGTACGCGGTGGATTTGGCGCGCACGCCCGATGGGCGTTGGTGGGTCACGGCGGATCGGACTCAAGCGCCATCCGGTGCCGGTTACGCGCTGGAAAACCGCACCATCGTGTCGCGGGCCTTTCCGGAGTTGTACCGTGATTTGCAGGTGCAGCATTTGGCCGGGTTCTTCCGTACCTTGCAGGAAACCCTCGCGCGTCAGGCACCGAGTGCCGATGAAGTGCCGCTGGTGGTGCTGCTGACGCCGGGGCGATTCAACGAGAGCTATTTCGAGCACCTGTATCTGGCTCGCCAATTGGGTTATCCACTGGTTGAAGGCGGTGATCTGACCGTACGCGATGCCACGGTCTATCTGAAAACCCTCAGCGGTTTGCGTCGGGTTCACGCAATCATGCGTCGGCTCGACGATGACTTCTGCGATCCGCTGGAGTTGCGCACCGACTCGGCGCTCGGCGTGCCGGGCCTGCTTGACGCGGTTCGACAGGGGCGGGTGCTGGTGGCCAATGCCTTGGGCAGTGGCGTACTGGAGTCGCCGGGGCTGTTGGGCTTTTTGCCGAAGATCAATCAATTCCTGTTCGGCGAAGAACTGATCCTGCCGTCCATTGCCACCTGGTGGTGCGGCGAGCCTCCGGTGTTGGCACAGGCCCTGGAAAAAATGCCTGAACTGCTGATCAAGCCGGCGTTCCCCTCGCAGAGTTTTGCCTCGGTATTGGGCCGTGACTTGAGTGAAAAACAGCGCCAGGACCTCGCCGAGCGCATGCAGGCACGGCCTTATGCCTATGTGGCGCAAGAACTGGCGCAACTGTCGCAGGCGCCGATCTGGCAAGCCGAAGACGGCCAGTTGCAGCCCCGCGCGATTGGCATGCGCGTTTACGCGGTGGCCAGTCAAGACGGCTATCGGGTGCTGCCCGGCGGCTTGACCCGGGTTGCGGCGGAACCCGATGCCGAGGTGGTGTCGATGCAGCGCGGCGGCGCGAGCAAGGACACCTGGGTGTTGGGCGAGCGAGCGCCGATCGGCGAGCAATGGAAAGCCCAGCGAACCCTCGGTGTACATGATCTGGTGCGACGTGATCCCTACCTGCCGTCGCGGGTGGTCGAAAACCTGTTCTGGTTCGGTCGCTATTGCGAGCGCTGCGACGACAGTGCGCGGCTGCTGCGGATCATGCTCACGCGTTACGTTGACGGCGACGATCCGCAAGCCTTGCAGGCCGCGGTCGATCTCGGTGAAAGCCTGTTGTTATTGCCCGACGAAGGTGAATTGCCCGAGCGTTTGCTGACGGCATTGTGCGGTGATGACTGGGCCTTCAGCCTGCGCTCCAACCTGCAACGCTTGCAGTGGGCAGCCTCCCAGGTGCGCGGCAAACTCTCGCGAGAGAACTGGCAGGCGTTGGTGGAGTTGCAGCGCGATGCCATGGAGCTGGAAACCGAAGAGCCGGATTTTGGCGAGCGGTTGGATTTCCTCAATCGCCTGGTCATGTCGCTCGCGGCGCTGTCGGGCTTTGCGCTGGACGACATGACCCGTGACGAAGGCTGGCGCTTTTTGATGATCGGGCGGCGGATCGAGCGATTGCAGTTTCTTGGCAGCAGCCTGGCCGCGTTCCTGCGCGGCGCCGGGGCTTTCGATCAAGCCGGGCTGGAATGGCTGCTGGAGCTGGGCAACAGCAGCATCACCTACCGTTCCCGCTACCTGGCGGTGGCGCAATTGATTCCGGTGCTCGATGTGTTGCTGCTCGATGAGCAGAACCCTCACGGCGTATTGTTCCAGCTGAAACTGGTGGCCCGGACCCTCAAACGCCTGAACGATGATTTTGGTCTGCCGCGCGATCTGGCGTTGCCTTCGTTGGTCGAGCGTCTGGCGCGATTCGATCTCGGTTGCCTAGAGAACGGGTTGTTCGGCGAAGCCAGCGTCCGCGCTGCCCTCAGTGGATTGGCGGACCTGCTGCAAGAAATCGCCGATGTCAGCAATCAGGTGTCTGATCGTCTCGCGTTGCGGCACTTCGCCCATGTCGATGATGTCAGCCAGCGCACGGTGTCCGTCTGATGAGCGCCCGTTACCAGATTCTCCACGACACCCATTATCACTACGACAGCCCGGTCTCGCTGGCCCAGCAACTCGCTCATTTGTGGCCACGGCACTGCGCCTGGCAGCGTTGCATTGATCAGCAATTGCAGATCAGCCCGGAGCCGACTTCGCGCCGCGATGAGCTGGACGTGTTTGGCAATCCGCTGACCCGGCTGGCGTTTGAAAGGCCTCACGACGAACTGCTGGTCAATGCCCGACTGACCGTCGAAGTGCTGGCCCGGCCGGTGCGCGATTTCAATCAATCGCCGGCCTGGGACATGACCCGTAGCGCGTTGACCTACAGCAGTCAGCCGATTGCTCCGCAGCTAATGGATGCGTGCCGCTATCGGTTCGAGTCGCCGTATGTGCACTTGAAGAGCAGCTTCGTCGAGTTCTCCGAAAGCTGTTTTCCGCTGGGCCGTCCATTGATGCTGGGCGTTCAGGCGTTGATGGAAAAAATCTTCAGCGAGTTCACCTTTGACGCCGAGGCAACTCAGGTCGCGACGCCACTGGTGGAAGTGCTGGAACGTCGGCGCGGGGTCTGTCAGGACTTTGCGCACCTGATGCTCGCCTGCCTGCGTTCCCGCGGATTGGCGGCGCGTTACGTCAGTGGTTACCTGCTGACCCAGCCACCACCGGGCCAGCCCCGATTGATCGGCGCCGACGCATCTCATGCCTGGGTTTCGGTGTTCTGTCCGGTGCTGGGCTGGGTTGATTTCGACCCGACCAACAACGTGCAACCGGCGCTGGAGCACATCACGCTGGCCTGGGGCCGGGATTTCTCCGATGTCTCGCCATTGCGTGGAGTAATACTGGGCGGCGGCAGCCATGACCCGCAAGTGCAGGTGACCGTGATGCCATTGGATGAACGCGGTTCTTGAATGCGCAAGTTTCTTGTGGCGAGGGAGCTTGCTCCCGTTGGGCCGCGCAGCGGACCCAAAACCTGCACGCGCGGCGTATCAGGTAAAACGCATTCGCTGGTTTTACGGCTGCTGCGCAGCCGAGCGGGAGCAAGCTCCCTCGCCACAGGTTCTCAGCCGATCAATGTCGGGTGGGTTGTGCTTTGGGGATTTGTGCAAGTCGATTGTGGAGGCTGTGAGGGTCGGCAGCATGACTGCCGACCCTGGACACAGATCCGGTGGGTTTGATCAGAACATCAAACCCTGTGGGTCTCAGGCGTCGGGCGCCTGATCTTTCGGTGCTTCAACAGCGTCATCAGCAACCACTTCACCTTCTGCATCGGGGTTCAGTGCGCCGGTTTCTTCATCGGCGGCAGCTTTCTTGCGTTGCAACTTTTCCTCTTTCTTCTGCTCTTTGGCCAAGTCTCTTTGACGTTTGGCGAAGGAGTAATTAGGTTTAGCCATGGGCGATCCTCTGGGGTCGAAGGTGAGGTTGAGCGGCGCCTATTCTGCCTTTAAACCGGGGGCAAGGGTTAGGCTCTGTACGAAAACTGCCTGCACGTCGACCAGGCTGCGTTAAAAACAGGCTCGGAATGCTCATTTAGGGGCCTAAACTCCGCTTCCTCGCCTGTTTTTGCCTTGCCTGATCGCCGTTCGGCGAGTTTTCGTACAGACCCTAGCTGGGTTTTTGCCCGGCCCATTTTGGTGCTACCACCGGTTGCCAGGCATCCAGCGCATCCAGCAGATCCTGCGGCGATTCGCTCATTTGCAGCATGTCACGGTGATGCCCGCGAACGAAGCCTTCGCCGACGACATGATCAAGAAATGCAGTGAGTTTGCTGTAAAAGCCGTTCACTTCCAGCAGTCCCAGCGGTTTGCCGTGGTAACCGAGCTGGCCCCAGGTCCAGACTTCGAACAGTTCTTCAAAGGTGCCAAGGCCGCCCGGCAGAGCGATAAACGCGTCGCTCAGCTCGGCCATGCGCGCCTTGCGTGCATGCATGCCGTCGACCACTTCCAGGCGCGTCAGGCCGGTGTGGCCGATTTCCGAGTTCTTCAGGCTTTCGGGGATGATCCCGATCACTTCGCCACCCGCCGCCAGCGCCGCATCGGCCACTATGCCCATCAAACCGACAGCGCCGCCGCCATATACCAGCGTCAGCTTACGCCGGGCCAGCGCCTGGCCGAGAGCGATCGCCGCTTGCCGATACGCCGGGTCAGTGCCGGTGCTGGCGCCGCAAAATACACAAACAGACGCTAAAGACATGCCTTACTCCATGGTCAGTGATGACCCCAGAGTAATGGCTGACCGTAGGCGTTCCAAGGGCTAATCCTCGCTGCGAGGCCTTTCATAGGTACCGCTGGCGCCACAGGCGTAGGCGGCGAGCAAACTGCACAACAGGCTATTGAAGGACATGACAGGCGCTCCAGAGTGGGATGACAAACCGATGATAGGTGCGCGCCAGAGGTCTGGCCGGTTAATTGTTTCGATCAATGTCATAGCCCGAAAGTTGTATACAATTCTTGATTCAGGTCATAGGCACTTGCAGAAATTTCAGGCAGTCTTTATGCCCTACGGATTTTGTTAACCCTGCCTTGGAGATTCACCATGTTTGCCAAACTCGTTGCGGTATCCCTGCTGACACTGGCCAGCAGCCAATTGATGGCTGCAGAGTGCAAGGTCGATGTCGACTCCACCGATCAGATGTCCTTCACCACCAAGGAGATCACCATCGACAAGAGCTGCAAGACCTTCACCGTCAACCTGACCCACTCCGGCAGTTTGCCGAAGAACGTCATGGGTCATAACTGGGTGCTGAGCAAAACCGCAGACATGGCTGGCATCACGACCGATGGCATGGCCGCCGGCATCGACAAGAACTACCTGAAAGAGGGTGACACTCGCGTCATCGCTCACACCAAAATCATCGGTGCCGGCGAGAAAGACTCGGTGACCTTCGATGTATCGAAGCTGACCGCTGGCGAAAGCTACCAGTTCTTCTGCTCGTTCCCTGGCCACAACTCGATGATGAAAGGTGCTGTTGTCCTGAAGTAATCAAGCAGGCCCAGCCGTCATGAAAAACGCCCCTCTGGGGCGTTTTTTCGTTTATGCGCGGGCAAAACCCGCTCACCGCTCTGGCTATGTAATTCCTACCGCTGGTCGGAAACCACGGCCTACCTGTTATTTCTGACAGTGGTCAGCGTCTCGGGGCGAGGTGTTAGATGAGCGCCAGCCCTGCCGCTCATGTTGCGGCGACTCTTGCGAGATGGAGATTGCTCATGACTGCTCAAGAAGACGCCCCAAAAATACACGCTGACCTCCCGGAAACGCCTGAAAAGCCGGGCATCAGGCCGCCGCCGGTTGACGACAACCTGGACCCGATGAAGGTCCACAACGGAGGCGTAAAACAACTGAGGGCAGAAATTAAACGGAGCGCGCAGGGGTTTCGGGAGACCGACGGAGTCGTCGTCAGGTTCAAGGGCTGGAACGCTGATGAAAAGCGCGGTTCGTACACCAGCAATAACGGCGACCCTTTACCGTTTGGGCCAGCAAACCTCAGGGTCTTGAATCTGGATCCTGAGGTCGTTGCTTTTAACCTGGACCAGATAATCAAGGTGGAATACACCGCCTATCGTGACGGCGAAGACCCGGTAACGTCCGAGGTGCTCGAATTGAAGGTGCTCGACCTTGCGCCTGAGGATCTGACGGCGGGGGTGATCTTCGGGAAGGACGATGACGGTACCGGGGACGTACTGGACCTGACCACCGACACCGACGACCGGACGGTGCGCGTTGAGATCTGGCCGCTGATTGCCAAAGGGCAATGGTGCTGGATCGTGCTGAAGGGCAAGAAGGCGGATGGCAACGATTATGAAAGAGAGCTGTTCAAGGACGAGGTCAATGAGGATTGGATCACTCTGGGCTACAAAGAGGTGTCTGTTCTTTACAGTGAGTTAAAGCTGTTGGCCGATGGATCGGTCCTGACGCTTGGGTATAGGGTTGCGTTTGATCAGGTTGATGACGAGAGCAAGGCGAACCTCTCGGAGGTGCGAAGCTATACCGTTAAGGCTGCTGCGGTGGTGAAACCCACGATCGGCGAAGTGACGGACTCCGAAGGCGCGCCGGTCACCAATCCCGGCACGACCAACAAGACGCCGCTGGCCCTTGAAGGCACGGTGGCACCGGGTAAAGATCTTGATATTTACGAGGGCGAGAATCAGTTGGGCGTGGCCACGGTGACGGGGACCACGTGGACGTTTGTTACCGAGGTGT